>CAYVVV010000044.1:0-5186 GCA_964455325.1 uncultured Sphingosinicella sp.
CACACCTATCCTGACGGGATCGCTGTCGCGCCTGCTGCTTGGCATGTGGACCGACCAGATCGGCGGCCGACGGATGACCGTGATCGTGATGCTGGGCGCCGCCGCGGCGACCTGGCTGATGACCTATGCGAGCAGCTACTGGCAGTTCCTGCTCGCAGCACTCGGCATCGGTCTCGCCGGCGGTTCGTTCGCGGTCGGCGTGACCTACGTGTCGAAGTTCTTTCCGTCAGAACGGCAGGGCGTGGCGCTCGGCATCTTTGGCGCCGGCAACATTGGCGCCGCGGTGACCAAGTTCCTCGCCCCGATGGTCATGTTGGCGCTCGGCTGGGAGGGCGTTGCGCGCATCTGGGCCGGCGCACTCGTCATCACGGCGATCATCTACTATCTGATCACCAGCGACGAGCCTGACCTTGCCAAACGCCGCGCCACGGGCATCAAGCCGCGCAGCTTCACCGAGCAGTTCAAGCCGCTGCACAACATCCAGGTCTGGCGGTTCGCGCTCTATTACTTCTTCGTCTTCGGCGCCTTCGTGGCACTGTCGCTGTGGCTGCCGCGCTACCTCGTCGGCGCCTACGGGTTCGATATCAAGACGGCGGGTCTCGTCGCCGCCGCCTATTCGGTACCGGCCTCGCTGTTCCGCATCTATGGTGGTCATCTGTCCGACAAGGTCGGCGCACGTCGCGTCATGTACTGGACCTTCCTGGTCTCGATCGCGGCGACGTTCCTGTTGTCCTATCCGCCGACAAGCTATGCCGTTGACGGCATCGAAGGCACGATCCGGTTCCGCATTGCGACCGGCCCCGTCGCGTTCATCGTCATCGCCTTCGTGCTCGGCTTCTTTATGAGCCTCGGCAAGGCCGCGGTCTACAAACACATCCCCATCTACTATCCCGGCGACGTTGGCGCAGTCGGAGGGCTTGTCGGCATGATCGCGGGCTTGGCGGCTTTATCCTGCCGATCCTGTTCGGCGTTCTCAACGACCTGACCGGCATCTGGCAGAGCTGTTTCATGCTGCTGTTCGCGATCTCCGCCGGCGCACTCATCTGGATGCACCTCGCCATCCGCGCCATGGAGCGCGAGGCCGTCGGCGAAGCGCTTGAGCAGTTGCCGCAGCTCCCCGAGATGCAGCCGATGCACGGGCCGCGCGAGGCCGCGGCGATGCACCCGAGTTACATCACCGACTGGCGCCCAGAAGAGCCGGCGTTCTGGTCGAACGGCGGCGCCCGCATCGCCCGACGCAACCTGTGGATCTCGATCCCGGCACTGTTCCTGTCTTTCGCGGTGTGGATGGTCTGGTCGATGGTGGTCGCCAAGCTGCCGCTCGTCGGTTTTAACTACACGACCGACCAGCTGTTCTGGCTCGCCGCGCTCCCCGGCCTTTCGGGCGCTACCCTGCGCATTTTCTACAGCTTCATGGTGCCGGTATTCGGCGGGCGGCTGTGGTCGACGCTCACCACCTGGTCGCTGCTCATTCCCGCGCTCGGCATCGGCTTTGCCGTGCAGAACCCGGCGACACCCTATTGGATCATGCTGGCGCTGGCGCTGCTTTGCGGCCTTGGCGGCGGCAACTTCGCTTCGTCGATGTCGAACATCGGCTTCTTCTACCCCAAGCACGAGAAGGGCAATGCGCTGGCGCTCAATGCGGGGCTCGGCAACCTTGGCGTCTCGGCGATGCAATTCGTCGTGCCGCTGATAATCACCGCGGGCGTGTTTGGCGCGGTCGGCGGCGATGGCCAGGTCGTGACCGAAAATGGCGTCCAGTCGACGATCTTCCTGCAGAACGCCGGCTTTGTCTGGGTACCCTTCATCATTGCCTCGGCATTCGCCTGCTGGTTCGGCATGAACGACCTCGCCACCGCGAAAGCGTCGTTCGCCGAGCAGTCGATCATCTTCCAGCGCAAGCACACCTGGATCATGTGCTGGCTCTACACCGGCACGTTCGGGTCGTTCATCGGCTTCTCCGCTGCCTTTCCGCTCCTGACGAAGATCCTGTTCCCCGACATCAACGCCTTGAAGCTCGCGTTCCTCGGGCCGCTCGTCGGCGCGCTGTCGCGTTCGCTGACCGGCTGGGTGTCCGACAGGTACGGTGGCGCCCGCGTCACGCTTGCCGTGTTTGCGATGATGATGGCGGGCAGTGCCGGGCTCATCTGGGTGCTTGGCCAGTCGTCGCAGTCCTGGGCGTTCCCCGCCTTTTTCGCGCTGTTCCTGCTACTGTTCCTCGCCAGCGGCGTCGGCAACGCGTCGACCTTCCAGATGATCCCCGGGATCATGCGGCACGAGATCGCGCGGCTGGAACCGCACCTGTCCGCCGCCGACCAGGTCCGCCAGGCGGAAAAGGAAAGCGCGGCGATCACCGGCTTCACCTCGGCGATTGCGGCCTATGGTGCATTCTTCATCCCCAAGAGCTTCGGCTATTCGATCGAGGCGACAGGCGCCGCCGCTGCCGCGCTGTGGTGGTTCCTTGCCTTCTACGTCTCATGCCTTGCCGTCACCTGGTTCGTCTACGCGAGACCAGGCGGGCTACTGCACGCCACCGAGCGCGCGGCGCACCTGCAACCGGCGGAATGAAAGGATTCAGTTGATGAGTCACGTTCTCGACCGCCTCACCTTTTTCCGCCGCAGGACAGAGCCGTTTTCGGACGGCCACGGCGTCATGAACAACTATGACCGCAAGTGGGAGGACGCCTACCGCCACCGCTGGCAGCACGACAAGATCGTGCGTTCGACACACGGCGCCAACTGCACCGGCTCCTGCTCGTGGAAGATCTATGTGAAGGGCGGCATCGTCACCTGGGAGACCCAGCAGACCGACTATCCGCGCACGCGCCCGGACCTTCCCAACCACGAGCCGCGCGGCTGCTCGCGCGGAGCCTCGTGCAGCTGGTATCTCTATTCGGCGAACCGGGTGAAGTATCCGCTCGTCCGCGCGCGACTGCTGAAACTTTGGCGTGACGCGCGCGCGACCATGCCGCCGGTGGCCGCCTGGGCCTCCATCGTCGACGATGACGCCAAGCGACGCTCGTACACGAAGCGGCGCGGCGGTGGCGGTTTCGTCCGCGCGCGCTGGGACGAGGTCAACGAGATCATCGCGGCCGCCAATGCGTACACGGTGCGGCGCTGGGGCCCCGACCGCGTGTTCGGCTTCTCGCCGATCCCGGCAATGTCGATGGTCTCGTACGCCGCCGGCGCGCGTTACCTGCAACTGCTTGGCGGTGCCTGCGGCTCGTTCTACGACTGGTACTGCGACCTGCCGCCCGCCAGCCCCCAAACCTGGGGCGAGCAGACCGATGTTCCCGAATCCGCCGACTGGTACAATTCGGGCTTCATCATCGTCTGGGGATCGAACGTGCCGCAGACGCGCACGCCCGACGCGCATTTCTACACCGAGGTCCGCTACAAGGGTACCAAGTCGGTCGTCATCAGCCCGGACTATTCGGAAGCCTCGAAATTCGCCGACCTCTGGATTTCGGTGAAGCAGGGCACCGACGCCGCGCTGGCGCTCGCCATGGGGCACGTCATCCTCAGCGAGTATCACCGCGACCGCCAGGTGCCCTACTTCCGCGACTATGTGCGCCAGTACACCGACATGCCACTCTTGGTACGGCTGGCGAAGCGCGGCGACCGTTTCGTGCCCGAACGTCTGCTGCGCGCGTCCGACTTCAAGGGCGGCCTGGGCCAGACGAACAACGCCGACTGGAAGACCGTCGCCATCGAAGAGGCGACCGGAAAGCCCGTCGTGCCGCTGGGGTCGATTGGCTTCCGCTGGGGCGAGCAGGCGAAGTGGAACCTTGACGAGAAGGACGCCGATGGCCGCGACGTGACGCTCCGCCTTGGCCTCGACGGCGTGCATGACGCGGTGGTCGAAGTCGACTTCCCCTACTTCGGTAATCGCGCCTCGAACGGCTTTGCCGCGACCGACTATCCCGACACGCTGATGCGGCGCATTCCGGCGATGCGGCTGAAGCTCAACGACGGCGACGCGTACGTTGCATCGGTCTACGACCTGTTCCTCGCCAACTATGGCGTCAACCAGGGCCATGGCGGCATCGATCTGCCGGCCAACTACGACGACGTCGCCCCTTACTCGCCGGCATGGGCAGAAGCGATCACCGGCGTGCCGCGCGACCAGATCATCGCCACCGCGCGCGGTTTCGCCAGCAATGCCGAGAAGACCGGCGGCCGCTCGATGATCATCATCGGTGCGGCGATGAACCACTGGTACCACATGGACATGAACTACCGCGGCGTCATCAACATGCTGGTGATGTGCGGCTGCGTCGGTCAGTCGGGCGGCGGCTGGTCGCATTATGTCGGGCAGGAAAAGCTGCGCCCGCAGTCGGGCTGGGCGCCGCTGGCCTTCGCGCTCGACTGGGCAAGGCCGCCGCGCCAGCAGAACTCGACGAGCTTCTTCTACACGCACACCGACCAGTGGCGCTACGAGACGCTCGACGTGAAGGAAATCCTGTCGCCGACGGCTGACCCAGCCGGATGGGAACGGACCTTCCTCGACCTCAACGCCAAGGCCGAGCGGCTCGGCTGGCTGCCGAGCACGCCGGCGCTCAGGACCAACCCGATCGACGTCGTGCGCGCCGCCGAGGCGGAAGGCGTCGATCCCAGGGACTATGCCGTGCGCGAGCTCGAGGCGAAGCGGCTCGAGATGAGCTGCATGGACCCCGACGCCCCCGAAAACTGGCCGCGCAACATGTTCGTCTGGCGATCGAACCTGCTCGGCTCATCGGGCAAGGGCCACGAATATTTCCTGAAGCACCTGCTCGGCACCGCGCATGGCGTGCTCGGCAAGGATCTCGGCGCCACCGGGCGCCGCAAGCCGGTCGATGTGGCATGGCGCGACGCCGCGCCCGAAGGCAAGCTCGACCTCCTCGTCACCATTGACTTCCGCATGTCGACGACCGCCGTCTACTCGGACATCGTGCTGCCGACGGCGACCTGGTACGAGAAGAACGACCTCAACACGTCGGACATGCACCCGTTCATCCACCCGCTGACCGGCGCCGTCGATCCGGCGTGGGAATGCCGGTCGGACTGGGACATCTTCAAGGGCATCGCCAGGGCCTTCTCCGCGGTCGCGCCCGAAGTGCTCGGCGTCGAGAAGGATCTGGTGCTGACGCCGATCCAGCACGACAGCCCGGCCGAACTGGCGCAGGGTGCCGACGTCAAGGACTGGT
>CAYVVV010000044.1:5196-15959 GCA_964455325.1 uncultured Sphingosinicella sp.
CTGGTGGCACGGCGAATGCGCGCTCGTGCCCGGCAGGACCGGCCCGATGGTGACGGTCGTCGAGCGCGACTACCCCAACCTCTACCATCGTTTCACCGCGCTCGGCCCACTGATGACCAAGGTCGGCAATGGCGGCAAGGGCATGGCGTGGGACACCGAGCACGAGGTCGACGCGCTCGGCAAGCTCAACGGCATCGTCGAGGATGGCCCGGCCAAGGGCCTGCCGCGCATCGAAACCGACATTGACGCCTGCGAGGCCATACTGATGCTGGCGCCCGAGACCAACGGCGAGGTCGCGGTCAAGAGCTGGGCGGCGCTGTCGCGACAGACCGGGCGCGACCACACGCACCTTGCCCTCCCCAAGGAGGACGAGAAGATCCGGTTCCGTGACATCGTCGCACAGCCGCGCAAGATCATCTCCTCACCGATCTGGTCGGGGCTTGAAAGCGAGAAGGTCTGCTACAACGCCGGCTACACCAACGTGCACGAGCGCATCCCGTGGCGGACGCTGACCGGCCGCCAGCAGCTCTACCAGGACCACGAATGGATGCGCGCGTTCGGCGAGAGTTTCTGCGTGTATCGGCCGCCCGTCGATCTCAAGACGATCGCGCCCGTGCAGGGTCTCAAACCGAACGGCGAGAAGGAGGTGGTGCTCAACTTCATCACGCCGCACCAGAAATGGGGCATCCACTCGACCTACACCGACAACCTGATGATGCTGACGCTCAATCGCGGTGGCCCGGTCGTCTGGATATCCGAGGTCGATGCGGCAAAGGCAGGCATCAGGGACAACGACTGGGTCGAGGCCTACAACGCCAACGGCGCGCTCACCGCGCGCGCCGTCGTCTCGCAGCGCATCCGCGAAGGCACGGTCTTCATGTATCACGCCCAGGAAAAGACGGTGAACGTGCCGGGGTCCGAGCTGACCGGTCAGCGCGGCGGCATCCACAATTCGGTGACGCGCGCGGTGCTGAAGCCGACGCATATGATCGGCGGCTACGCGCAGCTGTCCTATGGCTTCAACTACTACGGCACCGTCGGCTGCAACCGCGACGAGTTCGTCATCGTCCGCAAGATGAAGACGGTCGACTGGTTGGAGCGCCCGGCGGCGCTGGCGGCGGCGGAATAGGAGACGAAGGCCATGAAAATCCGCGCGCAGATCGGCATGGTGCTCAATCTCGACAAGTGCATCGGCTGCCACACCTGTTCGGTCACCTGCAAGAACGTCTGGACCAATCGCGAAGGCGTCGAATACGCCTGGTTCAACAACGTCGAGACCAAGCCCGGCATCGGCTATCCCAAGGACTGGGAAAACCAGAAACGCTGGAACGGCGGCTGGGTGAAGAAGGCGAACGGCCGCATCGAACCCGGACTCGGCGCCAAGTGGCGTATCCTCGCAAAAATCTTCGCCAACCCCGACCTTCCCGAGATCGACGACTATTACGAGCCGTTCGACTTCGACTACGCGCACCTGCAGACCGCGCCCGAGTTGCAGGCGTTCCCGACCGCGCGGCCGCGTTCGGCGATCACCGGCGAGCGCATCGAGAAGATCGAATGGGGCCCGAACTGGGAAGAAATCATGGGCGGCGAGTTTGCCGGCCGTTCCAAGGACTACAACTTTGCCGGCGTCGAGAAGGAGATCTACGGCCAGTTCGAAAACACCTTCATGATGTACCTGCCGCGACTGTGCGAGCACTGCCTCAATCCGACCTGCGTCGCCGCGTGCCCGTCGAGCGCCATCTACAAGCGCGAGGAGGACGGCATCGTCCTCATCGATCAGGACAAGTGTCGCGGCTGGCGCATGTGCGTGTCGGCCTGCCCTTACAAGAAAATCTACTATAACTGGTCGAGCGGGAAGTCGGAGAAATGCATCTTCTGCTACCCGCGCATCGAGGATGGCCAGCCGACTGTCTGCTCGGAAACCTGTGTCGGTCGTATCCGCTACCTCGGCGTCGTCCTCTACGACGCCGACCGCATCGAGTGGGCGGCGAGCGGCGAGACGCACGAACTCTACGAGCGTCAGCTTGACATTTTCCTTGATCCACATGATCCCGCCGTCATCAAGCAGGCGCGCGCAGACGGTGTCGCCGAAGCCTGGCTCGACGCGGCGCGGCGCAGTCCCGTCTACAAGATGGCGATCGACTGGCGCGTCGCCTTTCCGCTGCACCCCGAATACCGGACGTTGCCGATGGTCTGGTACATCCCGCCGCTGTCGCCGATCCAGTCGGCCGCGGCCAAGGGTGCGATCGCCGAAGATCGCGGCATGCCTGACGTCCGCTCGCTGCGCATACCGGTCAAGTATCTCGCGAACCTGCTGACCGCGGGCGAGGAGGCGCCGGTTGTCGCCGCGCTCGAACGCATGTTGGCGATGCGCGCCTACATGCGGGCCAAATCGATCGACGGCGTCATCGACACCGCCGTCGCGGCGCGGGTCGACCTGACCCCGGCCGCGATCGAGGAGATGTACCACGTCATGGCGATCGCCAATTACGAGGACCGCTTCGTCATTCCGACCGTGCACCGCGAACAGGCGGCCGACGCCTATCAGCTGCGCGGCGCGACCGGCTTCTCGTTCGGCAACCAAGCGTCGGGCGTACGGTCGGAGGTCGGCCTGTTCGGCAAGGTCAAGCGGCGTGGTCCCAAGCCGCTGATGGAGGTCTGAGCCATGGCACGCACCTACAAGGCGCTTGGCATCCTCTTGAGCTACCCGGCGCCCGAGGTTGGCGAAGTCGCCCGCGCCTGCGCCGAGGTCATCGCTGCCGAGGGCATGGTGCCGCCGCGTCTCGTCGCGCACATCGACAGCCTCGCGGACGAGCTTGCCGACGCCGACCGTTTCGACCTTGAAGGCCGCTATCACCAGCTGTTCGACCGCAGCCGTTCGCTGTCGCTCAACCTCTATGAACATGTCCACGGCGAAAGCCGCGACCGCGGCCAGGCGATGGTTGAGCTGCAGCAGCTTTACGCCGCGCACGGCTTCGATCTCGCCGTGCGCGAGCTACCCGATCATCTGCCTGTGTTCTGCGAGTTCCTGTCGCGGCTGTCGCGCAGAAAGGCAAAGGCGCTGCTGTCGGAAGCGGGACACGTCATCGCCGCGCTCGCCGAACGGCTAAAAAAGCGGCGCTCGCCCTACCAATGGCCGATGCTGGCGCTGGCCGGTCTTGCCGGGAAGATTGACAGGGATGCGTTGGCGGCGGTGCTCGCCGAGGCCGAGGATGATCCCGACGACCTTGAAGCGCTCGACCGCATCTGGGCAGAGGAACCGGTCAGCTTCGGTCCCGGCGATGCCGGCTGCCCGAAGGCTTCGGCCATCGTCAACGCCATGCACAAAGGAGCCTGACCGTGACTGCAGACGCCGGCCATCCCACGCTCGACCCGATCAGCTGGAACTTCTGGATCAACCAGTTCCTGTTCGGCGTTTATCCCTACATCGCGCTGTCGGTGATGATCGTCGGCTCGATCGTGCGCTTCGACCGCGAGCAGTACACGTGGCGGACAGGCTCCAGCCAGCTGCTGCGCCGCCGGCAGCTGGCCTGGGGATCGAACCTCTTCCACATCGGCATCCTTTTCCTGCTGCTCGGCCATGCGGTGGGGCTGTTGACGCCGCACAGAATCTACAGCCAGTTGATTTCGGCTGAATCGAAGCAGATGCTGGCGATTGTCGCCGGTTCGATCGCTGGCACCGTCTGTTTCGTCGGTCTCGTCCTCCTCATGCACCGGCGGTTCTTCGACGCGCGCATCCGCCGGACGAGCACATTCAGCGACAATGCCATTCTCGTCATCCTGTTCGTGCAGCTGCTGCTCGGCCTCGTCACCGTCCCCTTCTCGCTGGCGCACGGCGATGCCTCCGCGATGCTGCGCCTGTCTGCTTGGGCGCAAGGGATCCTGACGTTCGAGCCCGGCGTCGCCGCCTACGTCCGGGGCCTCGACTGGCCGTATCAGGTCCACCTCGTTCTTGGTCTCACCATCTTCCTCTTGTTTCCGTTCACGCGGCTCGTTCACATGCTGTCGGCGCCGGTCTGGTATCTCGCACGCAGGGGCTGGCAAGTGGTGCGAACGGCGCCGCCCGACATGACACCGCGCGGCGAAATCCCGCTGCGGCTGCCGGCGGAATGACAGCGATGCTGAACGCCAGCACCTGTGGCGGCTGTGGCGCGGGGCCTCGTCCAGCGGCACGGCGGGGTGACGCGGCGCCACCCGTCTTTGTCAATGGCGTCGAGATTGCCGAAGCGGCCATCGCCGCCGAAGCACAGAACCATGTTGCTGCCAGCGCTGCGGAAGCGCGCGCATTGGCGGCGCGCGCGCTCGTCATTCGTCGGCTACTGCTCGATCGGGCGGCGGCGCTTGGCCTCCGCCCCGACCCCGAGACCGATGCGGCGGGCCGGCGCGAAACCGACGAAGAAACGCTGATCCGCCAGCTGATGGCGCGCGAGGTCGTCCCGGCCGACCCCGGTCGCGAAGCCTGCCTGCGCTACTGGCGCACGCATGGGCTCGTCTTCACCGCGCCGGCACTGTTCGAGGTCAGCCATATCCTGTTCGCCGCTGAACCCGACATCGACGCCGCGATGGCGCGGGCCACGGCAGCCATCGCCGAAATCGCCGGCAGCGAAAGCCGGTTCCGGGCGAAAGCGCGGGCGCGGTCGGCATGTCCATCGGGCGCGGTCGGTGGGTCGCTGGGACAGGTCAGGCCCGGAGACCTCGCCCACGAGATCGAGCGGGCCATCGCCGGCCTCGCGCCGGGTGAGATCGCGCCGGTACCGATCCGCAGCCGCTTTGGCGCGCACGTCGTCCGCCTCGACCACAAGGTCGACGCGCGCATGCTGCCGTTCGAGGCGGTCGAAGACCAGGTCCGCGACCGGCTCGCCGCGCGCGCGTGGACGACCGCGGCCGCGCGCTATGTCGCCGGGCTGGCGCGCGAGGCCATGATCGAAGGCATCCGGCTCGAGGCCGATGCCGCGTGAGCAGCGGTGACAACGGCATGACGCTGGGCGACCTTCTCAGCCTGGCACGTCGCAATGCCGACTACTTTCCCGCTGGATCGAAGCGGGCGATGCCGAGCTCGCCGCGCGCATCGCCCGTGCCCGGCCCGACGATGCGGACCTCGCCAGCCTGGTGCGCGAGGCCGTCGCCGACTTCTGCCGCAACGCCGGTGATGACGACTGGGCGCAGCTCGTGTCGGCATCGCGCCCCGCCGACGATCCTGCGCTCGCCGCGCTCGGCGTGATGGTGCGTTGGTGGGTCAGCGGGGCGAACCGTCTCGAAGCCGCGCCGTCACCGTCTTGAACGGACCAGCCATCGTGTGTATAGGGCATCGCTGTCAGAACTTCGCTTCCGCCTGCAACCAGAGCTTGCGTGTGTCGGTGGCGAAGCCGTCGCTGTCGTAGTCGGCGTACTTCGCGGTCAGCGCAACGCGCTTGCCGATGGCGCGCGAGACGAGGAGGTCGATCTCGCTGCCGTGGCCGCCGCCGCCGCGGGTCGGGTCGAAGTCGTGCCAGACCGCCTTCAGCTGTGTGCCGGCGAGCCATGAATCGCCGGGAACCTTGACCCCGACATCGACGTAAAGGTCGCGCAGCCCGTTGGCGGGTGTGGTCAGGAACTTGTCGGCCCAGCCGTTGAACGCGTGCAGCGTCGCCAGCGGCGTTTGCAGCGCGGTCACGCCGTCCCCCGACAGGCGCTCGTAACCGAGCTTCACGGTGACCGGCCCCGCGGCAATGCGGTTCGAGCAGTATATACTCATGGCTGAAATCGCGGGGGTTCCGGCCATGATCGACCTGTTTCGCAAACTCCGCCGCGTAGAGCAGCTTCAGCGTGCCGACCGACCGATCGCCGGCGAGGCGCACGCCCAGCGTCCGCGACGACGACGCCGGCGCATCGGGACTGTCGAGCCAGTAGCCGTAGCCGCCGATCGTGCCGATCCCCTTCAGCTGGTAAGCGGCGCGCAGCGGGTGAATGTCGTTGTCGCGCCAGATGCCCTGCGGCGAATCCGGGCCGAATATGCGGTTGACGCGCCAGCCGTAGGCGTAGCCCAGCGTCATGCCGGGAACCGGCCTTGCCGTCACCGTCGCCGCGTCGAGCGTCTGGTCGTTATGCCGCCAGCCGACCGACCCGACCCAGCGCTGGTTGTCATAGTTGATCGCCTGACGACCGACGCTGGCCTCGACCTCACCGATCGGCTTCCAGCCGAGCACGAGCTGGTTGAGCAGCACGTCTTCGGGATCGGCGACCACCGGAAACGCCGTCTTGCCGTTCACAGTATCGTTGAAGCGCTCGCTGCCGATGGTGACGATCGCCTCGCCCTCGGCGCGCAGCGTGAAGCCGGCGACCGGACGCGTCACCGCGCCGGTGCGAACGCGCAGCGTCGAGGCGTTGGCGTTGCGCGGCAGTCCGTCCTGGTCGACGAACTCATAGCGATAGCGGACGTCGGCATAGGGATCGAAGAGCAAATCCGTGGCGACTGCCGGCGCAATGGGGACACCACCGATCGCGGCCGCCAGTGCCGCGCAAGAAACTATTTTCATGGTTTTTTTTCGCAGGTCAGCGGCGTCGGCGCTTTGACTCTCATCAATACGGACATGACCGATGGCGGATGCCTGGCCGAGTGTAGCTCAGCCGTGACGATGCGATCGGCTGCGGGCCGACTGCAACCGCCTTCGCCCATGCGGTCACGACGTCGGCGACCAGCCGGGTACGAGTAGCGGCACGACTTGACAACGCGCCCTGCAATGGCGCAGCCGCGTTAAACCCCCGTCCGGAACGGCGTGAAGTCGGTGGCGCGGTCATAGACGTCGACGCCTTCCTTGCGCTTCAGCCAGCCGACGACGGCGTAGGTGACGGGGGTCAGCAGCGCCTCCCAGCCGACCTTCAGCGCCCATTGCGTGACCAGCACCTGGAGGACGAGATCGTTCGTCCACCCCGCAGCGCCCAGGAAGGCGAGCGGGTAGAAGATGAGGCTGTCGACGCCCTGGCCGACGACGGTGGAACCAATCGTCCGCGTCCACAGATACTTGCCGCCGGTCCACAGCTTCATGCGCGCGAGCACGTAGGAGTTGACGAATTCGCCCGCCCAGAACGCAACGATCGAGGCAAGGACGATGCGCGGCACCTGGCCGAACACCTGCTCATAGGCCGCCTGGCTGGTCCAGTCGGCGGCGGGCGGCAGCGCCACCACCACCCATGCCATGAACGCCATGAACAGCAGCGCGGCGAAACCCGCCCAGATCACCCGCCGCGCGCGGGCATAGCCGTAGACCTCGGTCAGCACGTCGCCGATCACGTAGCTGACCGGAAAGAACAATATGCCCGCCCCGAACGGCCACGGTCCGACGCCGGGCAGCTCGATCACCGCGACCTTTCCCGCGCCGAGCACGTTCGACAAGAGGATGATGGCGACAAACGCCGCCATGACGAAGTCATAGTAGCGCAGCCGCCGGTCGTGCAGCGCGGCGGCGTCGACCGCGCGGATTTTGTTCCTTTTTTGTTCCGAATCGGCTAGACTGGCCGTCATGACACCCCCGCGCTCCCAGGCACCGCTGCGCTGGCTGTTCCTTGACCTAAACAGCTATTTTGCCAGCGTCGAGCAGCAGTTGCAGCCACACCTGCGCGGCAGGCCCGTTGTCGTCGCGCCGGTCGATACCGACACCACGAGCGCGATTGCGGCGAGCTACGAGGCGAAGGCGTTCGGCATCCGCACCGGCACGCCGATCTGGGAGGCGAAGCGCAAGTGCCGCGACCTCCTCATCACCCCGGCGCGCCACGACCGCTACGTTGCGTTCCACGACAGGATCGTCGCCGAGGTCAACCGGCACATTCCCGTCACCAAGGTCTGGTCGATCGACGAGGTCGCCTGCCGGCTGCTGGACAACGAGAACGACCCCGCGTTCGTCCGCGACCTGGCCCGCCGCATCAAGGCGGGCATCGCGGCGAACGTCGGCCCGTATCTCAAGTGCTCGATCGGCGTCGCGCCGACGCGCCTTGTCGCCAAGATCGCCTGCGACATGCAGAAACCCGACGGCCTCACCGTCATCGAGGCGCACGAACTGCCCGAACGACTCTACGGTCTTGCCCTCACCGACATCCCCGGCATCGGCGCCAGGATGGAAAAGCGGCTGGCGGCGAAGGGCGTGCCGTCGATCGCCGAGTTCATCGCGCGCGGACCCAGACGGGCGGGTGAAGCGTGGGGCGCGGTGAACGGCGACCGCCTGTGGTGGTCGCTCGCGGGTTTCGAGGTGCCGGAGCTGCGTACGCAGCACCGCTCGATCGGTCACAGCCAGGTGCTGAGCCCGCAAAGGCGCGACCTTGGTGCGGCGTTGCAGACGGCACGGCGGCTGCTGTTGAAGGCGGCGAGCCGGCTACGCCGCGGTGGTTACGCGGCGCACACACTCGTCCTCCACGCGCGCATCGAGGGCGGCGGCAAGTTCGCCGTGCACAAGCATGTTCCAGCGACGCAGGACAGCTTCGGCCTCCTCGCGGGCCTCGACAGCCTCTGGCCCCGCCTCGTCGCCGCCGCGCCCCGCGGCCTTGTCCGGATGGTCGGCGTGACGCTCGCCGACATCGAACCCGCGCGCGCCCAACAGCCGTCGCTGTTCGACCGCGACGACATCGACCACGCGCTCGCGCGCGAGGCGCGGCTGCTGCGCCTCAGCCATGCCATGGACAAGGCCAATGCGCGCCTCGGCAAGAACGCGGTGACGCTCGGTTCGCTCAGCGGCGGGCGCAGCGACGATATCGGCGCCAAGATCGCCTTCAACCGCATCCCCGAGCTCGCCGAGTTTCACGAGTAGCCGGAGCGGTGCGCCGCTCGCGCACGGTCGTCGCGCCACCAGGGCCGCCACGCGGTACCCGCGGCGGCGACATCTTATCGGACTAGCCCTTGCTGCAGGCCCCCGCTAAGAGCGCGGACCATGACCGCCGCCAGTCCCGCCATCACCCCCGCGATCGTCGCCGAGCACGGCCTGACGCCGGACGAGTACGCGACCATCCTCGACGCACTCGGCCGCGAACCCAACCTGACCGAGCTTGGCATCTTCTCGGTGATGTGGTCGGAGCACTGCAGTTACAAGTCGAGCCGTATCCATCTGAAGGGCCTCCCCACCGCGGCGCCGTGGGTGATCCAGGGGCCGGGCGAGAATGCCGGCGTCATCGACATCGGCGACGGGGACGCGGCCATCTTCAAGATGGAGAGCCACAACCACCCGAGCTTTATCGAACCCTACCAGGGCGCGGCAACGGGCGTCGGCGGCATCCTGCGCGACGTGTTCACGATGGGCGCGCGGCCGGTCGCCAACATGAACGCGCTGCGCTTCGGTGCGCCCGATCATCCAAAGACGCGCCACCTGCTGCGCGGCGTCGTGCACGGCATTGGCGGCTACGGCAACTGCGTCGGTGTGCCGACGGTCGGCGGCGAGGTCAGTTTCCACCCCGCCTACAACGGCAACATCCTGGTGAACGCCATGACCGTCGGCGTCGCGAAGGCCGACCGCATCTTCTATTCGGCCGCCGCCGGCATCGGTAATCCCGTCGTCTACGTCGGCTCCAAGACCGGCCGCGACGGCATCCACGGCGCCACCATGGCCTCGGCCGAATTCACCGACAACAGCGAGGAGAAGCGCCCGACCGTGCAGGTCGGCGACCCGTTCACCGAAAAGCTGCTGATCGAAGCCTGCCTCGAGCTGATGGCGTCGGACGCCATCGTCGCCATTCAGGACATGGGCGCCGCCGGCCTGACCTCGTCTTCGGTCGAGATGGCGTCGAAGGGCGGCGTCGGCATCGAGCTCGACCTCGACAAGGTGCCCTGCCGCGAAACCGGCATGGTCCCCTATGAAATGATGCTGTCGGAAAGCCAGGAGCGCATGCTGATGATCCTGAAGCCCGGCCGCGAGGCCGAGGCCGAGGCGATCTTCCGCAAGTGGGAGCTGGACTTCGCCGTCATCGGCACCGTCACCGACACGGGCCGGCTGGTGCTGAAGTTCGGAGGCGCCATCGCCGCCGACATCCCGCTGGCGCCGCTCGCGGACAGGGCGCCGCTCTACGACCGGCCGTACGTCCCGACGCAGCAGCGCGCGCCGCTCGAGGATGTGCCGGAAAGCGCCGATATCGCCGCCGACCTGCTAACGCTGATGGGCTCGCCCGACATCGCCTCGCGGCGCTGGATCTGGGAGCAGTACGACCACATGGTCGGTGCCGACACCGTGCAGCGTCCGGGTGGTGACGCCGCCGTGGTGCGGGTGCACGGCACGCCAAAGGCGCTTGCCATTACCACGGACTGCAACCCGCGCTACTGCTACGCCGACCCCTATGAAGGCGGCAAGCAGGCGGTGGCGGAAGCCTACCGCAACCTCTCCGCCGTCGGCGCGACGCCGCTTGCGATCACCAACTGTCTCAACTTCGGCAATCCGCAGCGGCCAGAGATCATGGGCCAGTTCGTCGGCTGCGTGCGCGGCATGGGCGATGCTGCGAAGGCGCTCGACTTCCCCGTCGTGTCGGGCAACGTCAGTCTCTACAACGAAACCAACGGCGTCAGCATCCTGCCAACCCCCGCGATCGGCGGCGTCGGGCTGCTCAACGACTGGTCCAGCGGTGCGAGCATCGCGTTCAAGGCAGCAGGTGAAGCGATCTGGCTCATCGGCGCCGCTGCCGGTCACCTCGGCCAGTCATCGTGGCTGCGCGTCGTCCACGGCCGCGAGGACGGACCGCCACCTCCGGTCGACCTGGCCGCGGAGCGGGCCAACGCCGACCAGGTGCGCGCCATGATCGCGGCGGGAACGGTG
>CAYVVV010000045.1:0-10257 GCA_964455325.1 uncultured Sphingosinicella sp.
TCTCGCCGACCGGCGCATCGACACCGAGCGAGGCGACATAGTCGCGGCGCAAGCCCGAGGCGTTGAAATAGGCATCGTCGACCGAGACGATGGGGGCGGGGTAAACGGTGCCCGCGGCGGCGTTGCTGACCGGGGCGCCGGTGTCACCGCGGTTGTTGGCGATGTCGGCGATCAGCACCGCCAGGCGGAAGTCGTCGGAGATGTTGTCCCAGTCATAGCCGAGCCGATCGATCATCTCGAGCGACAGGTCCTGGTAGTCATTCTCGCGCCGGTCGGAAAAGCTTAGGTAGGCGGTGACCTTCGCCGCGCCGATGCCGGCGACACCCTTGAAGTTGACGACGTGCTGGCGCTGCTCGCCGAAGCCCTTCCACTTGTCCATGCCGAGATAGCCATAGGACAGGAACGCACCGGTGCCCTCGACACCGGCGATCTCGCCGCTTTCGATTCGGACAAAGCCGCGCAGCGTGTTCTCGGTGCCGTAGGAGGCGTTGGCATCAAGGCCGAAGTCAGCGTCGGGTGCCTTCGACAGGAACTCCACCGTGCCGCCAAGGTTGTTGGTCGCCTGCGTGCCAAGCGCGCCGGCGCCCTGCGAGACGCGCGTAACGCCGATGTTCTCCGGGCTGATGGCGCGGTTGGCGTGCAGGCCGTTGACGTTGCCGTAGCTGTGGTCGCCGAGCGGGATGCCGTCGAGCGTGAAGCCGAGCTGGTTCTGGTTGAAGCCGCGGATCGACAGCCGCTGCGACCATTCGTAGGCGCCGAACGCGTCGGCCGACTGGAAGTTGACCGACGGCAGCTTTTCAATCGATTTGAGCGGGCTGGTACCGGCGGCAAGCAGGTCGAGATACTCGCGGCCAAGCTCCTGCACCTGGCGCGTCTGTCCGCGTCCGAAGACGATGATCTCCTCGGCCGCCTCCGCGTCGGCCGTCGCCGCGGCGTCTTCCTGCGCGCTGGCGGATTGTGTTATGAGCGAAAGGGCACTGACGGAACCGAGCAGAATGACGGTGCGGTGCATTGGTATCCCCGTTGTCAACGTCGTTGGACGCGGGGACGCCTAGGTGCGATGTGTGACGCGCCGATGCTGGAACTGTTATGCTTTGCGGACAGAAATATTGCGCGAACGTGGACATCGGCTTGCCGAATGTTTGCTCACCGCTGCGGTGTGAATTGACGGAGGCGTACCGATGACCGATTCGATCTCGGATGCGGCCGTCGCCGACGCCACAGGGCGCGACTGGGCGGGATGGCGAAGCTATCTCGACGGCATCGGCGCCGCGGCGCTCGATCACAAGTCGATTGCCGCGCGGCTGTCCGCCGAAGGCGTTCGCGGCTGGTGGGCGCAGATGGTGACCGTTGAGTACGAACGCATGATCGGCCGCCGCGCCGTTGGCCAGCGCTGCGACGGTGCCTTCTCGGCGAGCGCGAGCCGGACCATCGCCCGCGACAAGGATGGCGCGCTGGCACGCTGGTGCGCGCTTGTCGATGACATGGTCGAATTCGGCGGCATCGCCTGCGATGGCAGGCCGCGTGTGTCGGCAAGCGGCAACTGGCGTTACTGGAAGGCCGTGTGGAAACCGCTGCTCGCCCGGCTCTGACCGGCTGGACTGTTGCAAATGACTTGCAATTATCGATGACACAGCGCAGTTTGATCGATGCCATCGATCAAACTGCGCAAGAAAATGCGTTGGCCGATTGCACGCCGGCGCCGTACGAACGTCAGCGAGGGAGCAGGTTGCCGCGACTCGCCGACGCCGACTCCCGCTATCAGACAGCAGGCCAAGGGCAAGGAGTGACAACCATGGGTCTCAAGGGAAGCAAGACCGAGGACAATCTGAAGGCCGCGTTCGCCGGCGAAAGCCAGGCCAACCGCCGCTATCTCTATTTCGCGCAGAAGGCCGATGTCGAAGGCTACAATGACGTCGCCGCGGTGTTCCGCTCGACTGCGGAGGGTGAAACCGGGCATGCGCACGGCCATCTTGAATATCTCGAAGAGGTTGGCGATCCGGCGACCGGCCTTGCCATCGGCTCGACCGCCGACAATCTGAAGTCGGCGATCGCCGGCGAGACGCACGAGTACACCGACATGTACCCCGGCATGGCGCGCACCGCGCGCGACGAGGGTTTTGACGAGATCGCCGACTGGTTCGAGACGCTTGCCAAGGCCGAAAAGAGCCACGCCGGCAAGTTCCAGAAGACGCTCGATTCGCTCGACGCCTGAAGCGCAGGCGTCGACTGTGGGAGGTGAGGGCCGGGCGCGGGATTCGTCCGGCCCTCCCGATCCCAGGTTTGCAAGGGCAGGGGTAGGGCATGCGCGAAGGCAGCCTTGAGGCCCCCACGCGGCATCCAATCGCGTGGCGGGATCCGGATTTCTATGACGAAGCCAAGCTTGAGGCCGAACTCGAGCGCGTGTTCGACATCTGTCACGGCTGTCGCCGCTGCTTCAACCTCTGCGACAGCTTCCCGACGCTGTTCGATCTCGTCGACGAAGGCCCAACCGGCGAGGTCGACGGCGTCGCCAAGGCCGACTACAAGAAGGTCGTCGACGCCTGCACGCTGTGCGACATGTGCTTCATGACCAAGTGCCCCTACGTGCCGCCGCACGAATGGGCGGTCGACTTCCCGCATTTGATGCTGCGGGCGCGCGCGGTCGAGTTCAGCAAGGGCGCGACCGCTTTCGTCGACAGGCAGCTTGCCAGGACCGACCGCAACGGCAGGCTGGCGCAGCCGCTCGCCGCGCTCGTCAACTGGGCAACCGCGCTTGACAACGGCCTGACCCGGCCGGCGATCGAAACGGTCGCCGGGATCGACCGGCAGGCGTACCTGCCGGCTTATGCCAGCAAGCCGCTCGATCGGCGTGCCGACCTCGACGCGCTGCCGGTGAACGCGGCGGCGCCGGCGGCGGGGCGCAAGGTCGCGCTCTACGCGACCTGCTTCGCCAACTGGAACGCGCCAGGGCCAGGCGAAGCCGCGGTCCGTGTGCTCAAGCACAATGGCGTCGCGACGCGCGTCGTCTATCCCGGCTGCTGCGGCATGCCGACGCTCGAAAACGGCGATATCGCCGCGGTGGCTGAGCAGGCGCGGGCGGTCTCGCGCGCCTTCGCGCCGCTCATCGACGATGGTCACGATATTGTTGCGGTCACACCATCGTGCGCGCTGATGCTGAAGTTCGAATGGCCGCTGATCCTGCCCGACGATCCGCTGGTGAAGAAACTGTCCGACGCAACGTTCGACATCACCGAATATGTCGTCGACATCGCCCGCAGGGAGGGGCTGGCGGACGGCATGGCGCCGCTCGACGGCGAGATCGCCATCCATCTGCCCTGCCACAGCCGGGCGCAGAACATCGGCCCCAAGGGTGCCGAAATGCTCCGCCTCATCCCGGGCGCCAAGGTCGGCGTCGTCGAGCGCTGCTCGGGGCATGGCGGCAAGTGGGGCATGTTCAAGGACAATTTCGCAACGGCGCTCAAGGTCGGCAAGCCCGCCGGCAAGGCGATGCTGAAGACCGGCGCGAAATACATGGTGTCCGAATGTCCGCTCGCCGGTCCGCATCTCAAGCAGGTGATCGAGCGCGAGGCAGACGCCGCCGTGCCCGAACAGGTGCCGCACCCTATCGAACTCGTTGCCAAAGCCTATGGATTCTAGCCATGCCGCGTGAAACACGAACGATCGAACCCGCCGACATCATCGACATCAAGGCCTATGGCGAGCAGCGCAAGGCGTTGCGGCTGGGTCAGATCGAAGCAAAGAAGAAACGCCGGCTATCGGTCGGGCCCTACGTCACCGTATTCTTCGAATCGTATGACAGCATGTGGCTGCAAGTGCAGGAAATGCTGTACATCGAGCGTGGCGGCGAAGCGCAGGTTGCCGACGAGCTCGCGGCCTACAACCCGATGATTCCGAACGGGCGCGAGCTGACCGCGACCTTGATGTTCGAAATCGACGACCCGAAGTTGCGCGCCTCGATCCTGGGACGCCTCGGCGGGATCGAGAACCACATCTATCTGCATGTCGGCGAAACACGCATCAGTGCCGTGCCTGAGGGCGACGTCGAGCGCAGCCGCGCCGACGGCAAGGCGTCGTCGGTGCATTTCCTGCACTTCCCTTTCCGCGATGACCAGATCGCCGACTGGAAGGGCGGGCACGGGACGGTGATCTTCGGCATTGACCATCCGGGCTACGGCCACATGGCGATCATCGGCCCCGAAATGCGCGCCGAACTCGCCCGCGACTTCGCATAGGCGCAGGTCAGCTGTCGAGCAGCTCGATGGCGATGTCCTCGACGGGTTTGGCGCCTTCAGCGATCGCTTCCATGTCCTGCTGCACGCCGCGCAGGATGCGCGCGATGTATTCGCGTGTCGCCAGCCCGCGTTCGTAGCCGGCGTCGCGGTCGGGGGCATATGCCTCGATGTCGGCGCGGCTGATGGTGCCCTTGGCATCGAGCAGGCGCTCGACCGTGTCGAGCCGCTGCCGCAGCACCGATACCTCGCCCGCCACCGCCATCACGATCGACAGCAGCCGGTCGGTCGCCGGGTCGTCGAAATAAGCCGGTCGCTTGCCCTTCGCCTTCTTGCCGGCAAGCGCGATCCAGTCGATCTCGGTCGTCATTCGGCCGCCACTTTCATCGCATCGGGTTTCCAGGCGCCATAGGCGTTCCAGACGGCGGCACGGCCATAGTCTTCCTGACTCGTGGTCGATTCGGGAAAGACGCTGGTGTCGACGACGGCACGCACGCCGATCTTGAACTGGCAGTCGCGCGGCAGTCCCGCCGCCTCGTTGACCGCGAACAGGTCGACCGCGTGCATCGCCGACCAGAAGGGTTCGTTGTTGTTGAACGCGTCCCAGTCGCGGATGAACTGCTCGAAAAGCGGCATCGTCGCGTCGTACTGCGGCTGTTCAAGATGCAGCACGAGTCCGCCCGGTGCTAGCACGCGCGCGCATTCGGCGATGATCCGCGGCAGTGCCTTGCCGCTCGTCTCATGCAGGAACATCGTCGTCTGCACCCAGTCGAAATGGCCGTCGGGCCAGCGCGACAGGTTTTCGGCATTGGCCTGCACGAAACGGATGTTCCTTGCGCCGAGAGCCTGCGCGCGGGCGTGGCCATAGCGCAGGCTTGGCGCGGCGGTGTCGATGGCGATGACCTCGGCGTCGGGGAAGGCGAGCGCCAGCGGCACGGCGTTGTGACCGATCGTGCAGCCGACATCCAGAATGCGTCTCGGCGTCCAGCCCGGACGTTCCTTCTTGATCCATTGCACCAGCGCCTGGCCGCCGCCGTCGGACAGCGCGCCAAGCCCGCCCGCCGTCGTCGCGAAGATGCCGCAGTCGTAGTTGGCGCCGGCGGAAACGTCGCCCGGCCGTTCCTCGCCGTGGTAGCTGCCGGGCATGCAGTGGATGTCGACGGCGGTCTGGTAGCGCGGCTGCTCGATGCTCGGGTCGAGCTCGAGCGTGTCGCGCCCCTCGTTGAACTGGCGCGCCTTGGCGTCGAGCTCATCGAGCTGCCGCAGCACCATCGCGCGCCCGTTCTGCTGGCGCATCTCCATCGAATTGCGCTTCAGCGCCGACCACATGCGGTGCCACGGGTCCCTGTTCATGGCATTGCGGATCTCGAAGCGGTCCTTGGGCTCGCGGCCGTGCGCGGCCTTGAATGCGGGCAGCACGCGATGGTCGTAGGCGAGCCGGTTGCCCGGACCGAGCGTACCCGACAGGTGCTTGTTGAGGTTGGCGAGGAAGTCGAAGCGCGCCGCCTCGTCGTGGCTCGGTGTCGGGAAAACCGCGTGGCGGGCAACTGCGGTGTAGGGTGGGGGGATGTCCTCGCGTTTCATATCAGGCCTTCCCTTGCAAGGCGTTCGATCACCTCGTCCTGCGTCCGGCGGAAATGGTCACGCGCCGGCGTGATGACAACATTGTCCTTGATCAAACTATCGGCACGCTGATGCGTTTCAGAGGCATAGACCCCCGCGAACAGCGCCGTGCGCTGGCGGGCAAGGAAGTTGGTCATGCCGGGCTTGCGCCGCGCCGCGCGCAGCGCGCCGAGGTCGATGTCGGCGAACGCGGTGAACGTTTCGCCCGAATTGGACTCGGCCAGCACATTGCCCTTGAAGTCGATGACCGCGCTGTTGCCGTCGGCGGACGCCAGCGGCATCGCCGTGCCGCTGATGCCTGCCGTGTTGGCGGAAACGACGTAGGCGAGATTCTCGAACGCCCGCGCGCGGCGGGCGATGTGCTTCGGCGTGTCGAGCGGCGAACCGATCTCCGATGACGAGTGCACGAACAGCTCGGCGCCGCGCAGTGCGTGTGCGCGTGCGATCTCGGGGTAGAGGATCTCTTCCGACGCAATCGCGGCGAGGTTGCCGATCTCGGTCCTCGCCACCGGGAACACGCCGTCCAACCCATAGATATCGAGATACTTCGACCAGACATCGTGCGGCGTCGGCGCGAACATCGAATTGAGCCGCCGGTAGCGCAGCACGACCTCGCCCGATGGCGCAACGACGACGCTCGCCTGGAAATAGAGGCCGGGGAAGTGGCGGTCGGTCTCGTAGGCGTTGACGGCAAGGAACATGCCGAGGCCCTCGGCCAGCCTGCCGAGCGCGTCGTACTCCGGCCCGTTGGGCGCGAACGCTGCCTTGTCAGCGAAATCGGCGATCGAAATGCGCCCCGGATAGCTGGTGAACAGATATTCGGGCAGCACCGCGAGCCGGCACGGCGCGCCGCCGTACTGCTCGACGAACAGCTTGGCGCTGCGCACCGGCGCGGCGAGGCTTTCGATATGCTTCAGGATCGCCGCCCGCGCCGCGGCACGGTCGGGCGCCGGCTCGACCGAGCGAGCAGTCAGCTGCAGGGCGACGGCGGCGTATGTGGGCGTCACGTCAGCGCTCCACGCGGGCAGCGGGACGGCGGCAGCCATCGCGGCGGTAAGTGTTTGGCGGCGGTCGATGCGCATGCACGGTCCCTATAGCCCCAGTACGCCCGGGTTCATCCGGCCGGCCGGATCGACGTGCCGCTTGACCGCTGCCAGCAACGCGTCTGCCGCCGGATCCAGACTGTCGCGATAACGATAGGCGCGGCCGATCTGCAGGTGCGCGGCGCCATGCTCGAAGAACTGGTCGATGAACGCCTGCTTCAGTTCCTGCGCCAGCGCCCACGCGGACGCATTGGGTTGAAGCCTTGGCAGGCGCGCAAGGTGCGATGCTTCCACCGTCGCCTCGTGCAGCGGGTTGCGCGCGTCGGGCCAGTAGAGACACGGTTCGATGATGACGCCGGCACCGCCGACGGCGGCGACGAGCGTGCCGGTGAAGATGCCGAGCGGCTCCATGTCGCCGCGCCGGCTCTCGATCAGCGCCTCGATCGCCGTGTAGCAGGCCGCTGCCTTCGAATGCGGCAGCAGCCCGTGCACCGGTGCCCAGCGCTGGCCTTCCGGACCCAGCATCGAGTTCAGCGGCCCGAACGGGTTGGCGCGGATGATCTTGGGGATGGTGTTTTCGGTCTCGCTGCCACCGTGTGCGCGCGCGATCGCCCGCGCTTCGGCGATGTCGGCGTCGGCGGCCGCCTGGATGCGGGCCTCGGCGAGCACATGCAGCGAAAACCTCGCGTCCTTCAGGAAGTCGCGGCCGGCAGCGACAACCTTGGCCCCTTCCTTCAGGCCCTTCCACACCGAGCCTTGCGCCTTCATCATGCCGACGAGGCTTTTCGCATCGGCGGCAAGGCTGTCGCGCTTCATGCGGATGGCGTTGAGGGCAGGGTCGAAGCCAAAGCATTCGGTGGCAACGCCGGCGCGTTCGATCTCGCTCAACGCCGCGAGCGCATGGTTATGCGTCTCGAACGTGAAGCTGGCGTAGGCGTGCGCGGCGCTCTCGCGGATCAGGCGCAAGGTCAGCGTCGCCTTGATCCCCATCGCGCCGGTGTCGGCCAGGAACAGGCCGGTAAGGTCGGGACCGTAGGGGCGCACGAAGCCGGGGCCGGTCTTCATGATCGTGCCGTCGGCGAGCACGACCTCGAGCGCCAGGCAGGATTGTGCCGCCGTGCCGTGCCTGCCCGATCCCCAGAACAGGCTGTTCTGGCTCATGCCGCCGCCGACGGTGGCGACGAGTCCCGACAGAGTGCCCCAGAACGGTGTCCTCAGGCGCTTCGGCTCCAGCGTCGCATGGAGCTTCGCCCAGGTGCAGCCGGCCTCAACGGTCACCGTCATGTCGGTCTCGTTGACGTCGAGCACGCGGTCCATCTGCTGCAGGTCGACGAGCACGGCGCCGGCGCGAGGGCTGGTATAGCCGCCCGTATAGCTCATGCCGCCGCCGCGCGCGATGACGGCATACCCGGCAGCGGTTGCCGCCGCGACCGCGCGCGACAGTTCATCGGTGTTGCGCGGGCGCACGACGGCGGCGAGATCGGCGCCGCGCGCATAGACGTCGTGCGCGTAGAAGTCGAGGACAGCAGCGTCGGTCAACGTCTCGACGCCGCCGAAATCGGTGTTGGCGGGCTGGGTTGCCATCATTCCGCCGCCTCGGGAAGCGTTGCCGGATAGCGGCCGAGCAGAAGCAGCAGCGCACCGCCGGCAACGAACATGGCAGCAGCAGCGGTCAGCATCGCGTCATAGCTGCCGGTGCTGTCACGGACACGGCCATAGACTGCCGGCGAAACGGCGGAGAACAGGCCGAACGGCATGTAGAGCATGCCGTAGATCCTGCCATAATGCGCCATGCCGAAATAGCGGCCGGCGAGATAGGCGATGAGGTCGCTTTCGGCGCCGGCAGCGAAGCCCAGCATGAAGGCCGCAACCGACACGATCGGCAGGTTCGGTGTCTGCCCCATCAGCATGAAGCAGGCGATCGCCGGCATACAGAGCAGCGGGAAGGCGACCGCACCCGCCCAGAAGCGGTCGAGCAGCAGGCCGGTGATGATGCGTCCCGACAAGATGCCGATGCCGACGATGCCCATGATGCTCGCTGCATCGGCCGGCGCGAAGCCATGGTCGCCGACGATCGACGGCATGTGAATGTGCGCGCCGCCATAGGCGAAGGCGATGAGCAGGATCGACAGCCAGATCAGCCAGAAACGGCGGTCGTGGAGCGCGGCGCCGAGGCTGATGCCGGTGAGCCTGCCTGTCGTCGACGCGATCGCTGCCGGCCGTTCCTCCGGCCGGGGCTCGCGGAACAGCAACAGACCGACGGGCAGCGCAACGAGCAGAGGCAGCCCGGCGACGACGATGAACATCTGCCGCCAGCCATAGCCTTCGATCGCCCAGACCGCGAGCTTGGGCACGACGATGGCGGCAAGGCTGGTGCCGAGCAGCAGGATGCCGAGCGCGAGCCCGCGGTGGCGGAAGAACCACATGTTGATGGCGCGGCTCCACGTTACCGGCGTCGAGCCGATACCGACGAGACCAAGCAGCAGCCACATCGCGTAGAAGCCCGACAGCGACGGCGGCGTCAGATAGAAGGCCGCGAACGACAGGCCGAAAGCGGCGAGCGACAGCAGCGCGACGCGACGCACGCCATAACGGTCGGCCATCCAGCCATAGAGCGGCGCGAGCAGTGCCGCGACCACGCCGAAGATGGTGATGCCGATCGACACCTCGGCGCGGCCCCAGCCGAACTCGGCGTCGAGCGGCGCGAACAGGAAGCCGATGACGTTGAACGGCACCGGCGATGCCCCGCAGGCAACGCCAAGCACGCCGGCCAGCAGCACCGGCCAGCCGCCGTCGAACTCGCCCCTGCGCGAAACGGGAAGGGGACGCGTCGCCGCGCCCCCTGCAAGGCTTTCCGTCTTGCCGTCCAAAGCCTAGAACTTCCGCCTGGCTCGCACGGTCCAGGTCATCGGCGGGTTGAGGTAGGAATAGTTGCCGAGCGCCGACTGGACATAGGTCTCGTTGAAACAGTTGTCGCATTCGACGCTGACCAGCCAGGCGTCGTCGTCGGTCTTCAGCGACAGGCTGGCGTTGACGAGGACGTTGCTGGCCGAACGCGAACCGGTGATGAAGTCGCCCGAAATCGGGTTCGCCGGATAGACGGTGCCGCTTGGTCCCGTCACCGACCCGGTGAAGATCGACAGGTTCGACGTGCCGACCTCGGTCTTGGACCGGTACGACACGTTGACTGCCGGCGTGATGACGATGCCCGCGCTTTCGACCGGCAGATTATACGCAAAGCCGCCCGACAACGACCATTTCGGCGTGCGCACCGGTTCTGCGATCGATCCGTCGGGTGCGATGATGCCGGCGCCGCACGACGTCGCGTTGTCGGCGCCGCTCGCGCCGGCGATGCGGCC
>CAYVVV010000045.1:10267-15940 GCA_964455325.1 uncultured Sphingosinicella sp.
ATGCGCCCATCCAGCGTGGACGAGGCGCCGAGTTGGCCGAGCAGGATGAGCGACCAGACGGTGGAAAAATACTTGGGATAGTAGCCCGGCCCCGGCTGCGACCAGTAGCCGTCGGGGTGCATGTGTTCCAGCACGGCAGCGATCGGCCCGTGCGCGTGGGCGGCCTGTTGCGCGGCGACCGACTGCACGCCGAACTCGTCAAGCGCGGCGGCATTGCGGTCGATCTTGTACTCGTCGTCCTGCCAGCCGAGGTTGGCGAAGACGTTCAGCCCCTCGATCGGCACGGCGCTGACTTCAAGCTCGATGCCCTTGTTCTCATAGTCGGCGAAGTTGCGCGTGATGAAGGCGATCGAACCGTTCGGACGGATGAACGCCGACGGCGTCTGCAGTCCGGCAACGTCGATGAAGAAGCCGGTCAGGTTGACGCGCAGCCGGCGATCGAGCCACTCCGACTTGATGCCGGCTTCATAGCTCCACACCTTTTCGGGGCCGAACGGCAGCAGCTCGCTCGCCGCCGTGCCGCGTGCGTTCCAGCCACCCGATTTGAAGCCGCGCGTCGCGCTCGCGAACAGCAGCAGGTCGTCGTTGACGTCATAATTGACCGCGAAGCGCGGCGTCCACAGCTTGGTCGACTGCGACCGCGGGATGGCGCGGCCGTTGGGAGCGGTCAGATTGGGGTTGGACACGCAGGTCGCTTCGACGGTGCCGTCGTTGCACGATGCCCGGTTGTCAAGGATGCTGAACGTCTTCTGCTCGTCGGTGTAGCGGATGCCGGCGGTCAGCGTCAGCGGCTCGACCGGCCTGACGTCGACCTGCGCATAGGCCGCCTCGGCATTGGTCTTGTTGGTCAACGTACGGTCGGCGAGCAGCAGCGGCGTGCCGCCGGGCGCGCCGGTGAAGATCGAGAAGACGTCGGCAAAGTCGGTGATATTGTCCTCGTCATAGATGTAGACGCCGGCGACGTACTTGACGGTGTCGTCGAACAGTCCGCCGGTTATCTTGAACTCCTGCGTGAACTGCTTGTGTGCGCCGTCGTTGACGATCGAGAAGCCGCCGCGCGTGAAGCCGCGCACGATCGGATTGGGAAAGGCGAGGCTGGGTCCGCCGCGGCCGTCGAAGAAGTCGAGCGCGAACGTCTGCGTGAGGTCGACGTAGCCGGTGATCGCGTTGAAGGTGATGTTGTCGCCGGCCAACTCGATGTTCGAGGTGACGAGCCAGGTATCGGTCTCGTTGCCAAGGTCGAAGTTGGCCTTTCGGCCTGAAATCACGAGTGGCGCGAACTGGCTTCCCGATCCGGCGAAGGTCTCGCGCAGCCCGGTCGTCACAAAGCGGCCGCCGCAGTCGCTGGTGTTGGCCGGGTTGCAATCGAAGTTGAGGATGTTCTCGCCTTCGGAGACCATCTTGGCGATGGCGAAGTTCCAGGACAGCCTTTCGGTCGCCCGCAGCTTGCCGGCGACGCGGATGCCCGAACCGTCGTCGTCATTGAGGCGCTCGCCGGTGGTGACGTTCTTCACATAGCCGTCGGTGTCCTGCCAGTAGCCCGACACCTTCAGCCTGAACATCTCGTCGAGCGGCAGGTCGACCGAGGCTCGCACCATCATCTTGTCGTAGCGGCCATAGGCGGCCTCGACGAAGCCGCCGAACGCCTCGCCCGGCTCCTTGAGGATGATGTTGACTGCGCCGCCAGTCGTGTTGCGGCCGAACAGGGTGCCCTGCGGGCCGCGCAGCACTTCGACGCGCTCGACGTCGAAAAAGCTGAAATTATTGGCGTTCTGCCGGCTGATATAGACGTCGTCGATATAGCTTCCGACCGGCGGATCAAAGGTGGCGATCGATTCGGTGTTGCCGATGCCACGGATGTAGTAGGCGTTCGCCGAGCCAAGACCGGTGTTGTTCGACCCGAACACGTTGGGCACGTACTGAACGAGGTCGAGCGTTTCGGTGATGTTGCGCGTTGCCAGTTCGTTGGCGGTGAACGCGCTGATCGCGATCGGCACGTCCTGCACCGATTCGGCGCGGCGCTGCGCGGTGACGACGATTTCCTCAAGCCCAACGGTTTCGGTTTCCTGATCCTGATCCTGCGCCTGCGCCGGCAAGCCAAGACACGTCAGCGCGGTGGCGCTCAGCAAGGCGGTTCTGGTTAGCATGCGGTCTCCCCTCCGGTCGCGTGAACTGCTCGCGCCGGTACTCTTGCGCGCGATTGAGCAAAGTGCAACATTATTTGTCCGGACAAATTTGCAAACCGCGAAAGTTTCGCGCGGCCGGTGCTTGCGCGCAACAATGCGCTGTCGGTGAGCAGGGGGGGGAGGGGTCTCATGATCGACGGCTACCAGCTTCTCGTTTACGCGCACCTGCTGCTGTTCGTGTTCTGGCTTGGTGCCGACGTCGGTGTGTTCATCCTTGGCCAGCATTTCCGCAAGCGCAGCTACTCGCTCGCCGAGCGGCTGACCATTCTCAAGCTGCTCGTCATAACCGACATGGTGCCGCGCACCGCCTGGGTGCTGATGGTGCCGGTCAGCATCAGCATCGCGGCGATGCGCTGGGCCGAGCTTCCGGCTTGGCTGGTCGCGGCGTCATGGCTCGTCGGCGGCGGCTGGCTTTGGCTGGTCTGGGACGCGCATGTGCACGACCAGACGCCGCGCGCCGCGCGCGCCCGGCGGTTCGAATTCTGGCTCAAGATCGTGCTGATGTTGTTCTACCTGCTGCTCGGCCTCGGCTCGCTCGTCGACGACACGCCGCTGGCGCCCGACTGGCTCGCCGTAAAGGCGCTACTGTTCGGCGTCATCTTCGCTGCCGCGATCATGATCGACGTGGCGTTCAAGCCCGTGGGCCCCTTGCTCGGCCGGCTTGTCGCCGAAGGGTCGAGCGACGCGACCGAGGCGCCGTTGCTGGCGGTGATGAATCGCACGCGACAGTGGGTCTGGGTCGTCTACGTCCTGCTGTTCGCAACCGCGTTCCTCGGCAACGTGAAGCCGATCTGATCGTTGCCAGACGGCAACAGGTGGGACGTCATGACGCACCAGCTCCGAAATTTGTCTGGACAACTTGGCGTGTGCGGACGACCTTTCTGGTCGCCAAACGATAGGGGGAGATGAAAACGGTGATCACGCGTAACCTCTTGCTGGCCGCTACGGCCCTTTCGTTGCCGATGCCAGCGCTGGCGCTGGCGCTGGCGCAGGAGCAGGACCAGGAAACCGAAACCATTGGCCTTGAGGAAATCATCGTCACCGCGCGCAAGACCGAGGAGGCGCTGACCGACGCGCCAGTGGCTGTGACGGCGTTCACGGCGGCAACGATCGACGAGCAGAACATCCGCGACCTCAACGACCTCGCCGGGTTTACGCCGGGTCTCAGCTTCAGCCAGGCATTCGGCCGCAACACCGACCGCCCCGTCATCCGCGGCAACTCCAACGTGCTCGCCGGTGTCCAGTTCGGCGTCGAATCGGGGACCGCGGTCTTTGTTGACGGCGCCCTGTTCCGCGGTGACATCCAGACGCTCAACTTCGACAGCATCGAGCGTGTCGAGGTGGTCAAGGGACCGCAGTCTGCGCTCTACGGCCGCAACACCTATGCCGGCGCGATCAACTTCATCACCCGCTCGCCAGGTCGTGACCTGTCTGGGCAGGTGCGCGGCCGCATCGCCGAGCACGACGAGTACGAGGTGACGGCGGGCATCGACGCGCCGCTCGTCGGCGACGTCCTGTCGGCCCGGCTCGACGCGCGCTATTACGAGTATGGCGGCGAGTATCGCAACACGCTCACCGGCAAGAAGGTCGGCACCGAACAGAGCCTGTCGGTGGCCGGAACGCTGTTCGTGCGGCCAAATCCCGATGTCGACCTGAGGCTGCGCCTGCAGTATTCGGAAGACGATGACGGTCCGCTCGCGCTGTTCCTCCAGCCGGCGACCGCCAACAATTGCAAGCCGGGCTTCCGCAGTCCGTTCTACCGCATCGGCGGCACGATCGTGTCGAACAATCCCAACCAGTATTTCTGCGGTGTCATCAAGCCGCGTCCCGATCTTGTCGCGCTCAACACCGACCCGCTGCCAAGCGGCACCGGCGACGGCACGGCGTTCGACGGGGTCGAGGTCGACCGCTGGTTCGCCACGGCGAACCTCAACTGGGACATCGGCGGCTCTGGCTGGACGCTGACCGCGATCGGCGCCTATCGCGACGAGACCGAGTATTTCGGCACCGACTCCGACCACAGCGATGCGTTCGTGCGCTTCGGCCCGCCCACGGTCGAGCCGCTGTTCGCCAACACCAGCCGCGACGACGAGCAGGACTGGAGCGTCGATCTCCGCCTTGCCTCGCCGCAGGACCGCGCCATCCGCGGGCTCGTCGGCGTTTATTACTACGACTTCGAGAACAAGGGCCGTGACATCACCTTTGCCAGCGGCAAGGCGGGTGTGACGCCGGGCGGCCCCGGCACCGACAGGTCGACGCTGGAAAACTGGTCGGTGTTCGGCCGTATAGAGGTCGATCCCGTCGACAGGCTGACCATCGGCTTCGAGGGGCGCTATCTCGACGAGACCAAGGGCCTCAGCGAAACGGGAACCGCCGGTACGACGGTGTTCCCCGAGTTCAAGACCGACGACTTCATCCCGCGCATCACCGTCGACTACCAGCCGACCGACCGGACGCTCCTCTACGCGATCTATGCCGAAGGCAACAAGCCGGGCGGTCTCAACGGCTCGGCGGGCGCGACGATCAACCGCCTGTTCTACCTCGACGAAACGTCGAAGGGCGGAGAGATCGGCGTCAAGCAGTCGCTGCTTGACAACCGGCTGCAAGTCAATCTCGCGCTCTATTACAACGACATCTCGAACCAGCAGCTGACGACGGCGGTTCCGAACCCCGGCGGTGCCGGTGCGCTGACCTCGGTCGCCACCAACCAGGGCAACAGCGAGATCAAGGGCTTCGAGCTTGAAGTGCAGGCGCGGCCGGCGCCGCAGATGACGGTCACGCTTGGCTATGCCTACAACGATGCCAAGTTCACCAGCGGCTGCGACGATTTCGAGTACACGCTGAACTCGGGCGGCCTGCTCATCAGCAACGCCGAGAACCCGACCGCGGCAGAGGCACCGCTCTGCTCGATCAAGGGCAAGCGACTGCCGCTCGGCTCGGAGCACCAGATGTCGGGCGCGGTCGACTGGCGTGACGACATTTCGGATTCGATAGAGTTCTTCGCCAACCTCAACTGGTCGTTCGAATCGTCGAAGTTCGTTCAGGTGCACAACCTTGCCGAAACCGGCGAGACATTCCTGCTCGGCGCCCGCGCCGGTGTCGGTGGCAAGAACTGGGAGTTCGCGGTGTTCGGCCGCAACCTCACCGACGAGGATTCGATCCCGCTGGCGACGCGCTGGTTCGATCTGCGCCACGGCTTTGCGCCGCGGAACATTCCGTTCGGTGCGCTCGCTGCCGCCGGACAGCGCGCCGATACCGGACTGCCCCGCGCGTTCTTCGCGGCGTTGCGCAAGGGACGCAGCTTTGGCGCCGAGCTGAAGTTCAAGTTCTGAGCGCGGTCAGCCGCCGGGCTTGGTGATGGCGAGTCCGGCGGCATCGCTGCGGCGATCGTGTTCGCCGCTTCAACTCCCGAGGATGGCGAGCGCCGCGCGCTCCCCTGATTCGCAGGCCGCCTCCATGCCGCTCGACCGCAGCGCCAGGTGCTCGC
>CAYVVV010000046.1:0-15578 GCA_964455325.1 uncultured Sphingosinicella sp.
AGACCAACCTGCTCGCGCTCAACGCGACGATCGAGGCCGCGCGCGCCGGCGAGGCCGGTCGCGGCTTCGCCGTCGTCGCCAATGAGGTCAAGGGACTGGCGGCCGGCGTTCAGGCCGCGACCGCCGACATTTCGGCCAAGCTGTCGGCCATCGAGGCCAGCGTCGACACAGTCGCGCGATCGGTCGGCGCGGTCGGCGGCAACGTCGATAACGTCAACGCGATCGCCGACGAGGTCGCTGCGGCAATCGCGCAGCAGCTCGCGGCGTCGATGCGCATCCGCGACAACGCGCGGGCCGCGGCGGGCGACGTCGGCCAGGTCGAACGCAGCATCGGCGGAGTCGCCGACGCCGCGTGCGAGGCAGGCGCGCTGACTGCGGCGGTCAATCGCACCGCTTCCGATCTAGGCACGCAGTGCGAAACACTACGGACATCGGCCGAAGCGTTCCTGCGCCAGTTGCGCGCCGCCTGAGCCGGCCCTCGACAACGCCGGGCGATTGGCCCAGCTTGGGCAGCGATGCAGCCAGGCATTGAAGAGCTGAACAGGTTCTACGCCACGGCGGACGGGCGTCGCGTGGCGATGGCGCTTCGGTCCGTCGTGTGGCCGATGCTGCGCCGGCAGGCGAACGCGCGGCTGCTCGCGCTCGGTTTCGTGGCGCCGGTGATCGATGGGCTGGCGGCCGGCGCCATCGAGCGCATCGCCGTCGCCATGCCCGCGGCGCAGGGCTGTGTCGACTGGCCACGGCACGGCGCGACGAACGCGGCACTGGCGGTCATGCCCGGCGATTTGCCGTTCCCCGGCGCCGCGTTCGACCAGGCGATCGTCTGCCACGCGATCGAATTCGGCGACGCCGCAGCGATGCTCGGCGAAGTGGCGCGCACGCTGGCACCCGCGGGCGACATCATCGCCATCGTCGCCAATCGCGCCGGTCTGTGGACGCATTTCGAATGGACGCCGTTCGGACAGGGGCAGCCCTATGGCAAGGCCGGGCTCGCCAGGCTGCTCGCCGATGCAGGCTTCGAACCGGTGAGCTGGTGGACGACGCTGGTTGCGCCGCCGCTGCGCGGGCTGCGCAGGCTCGACCGTGTGCTGACACGTTTGCTGCCGACGCTGGGCGGCGTTCACATCGTGCGTGCGCGCAAGTCGGGCGGGCCCGCCGCCAAGCCTATCGGCCGCGTGCGCGCCGTGCCAGGCGTTGCAGCCGCGACGGCGTGCGCGGCTGCGGATGGATCGCCCTGACGCCATCGACGATGGCTGCGCCCGCGAGCAGGACCGCCAGCAGGCAGGCGGCGTAGAGCGCCCAGCCGAAGCTACCGGGATAGTCCTGAAGATATGACTGTCCACGCATCGCCGCACCCAGTGCCAGTGCGTAGATCACGCACCCCGCCTCGAACCCGTTGCTGATCCTGAAGAGGCGTCCGACCCGGCGCAGCGACTGCATACTCATGCGCCATGCAAAGCAAGACAAGGGCCAACCGCGGAATTCGGCGCCGGTGATGGTTAACGCGGCGTAAACTGTAAATCGCGCCGACGGCGGTTACAACTGCGCGTGGAGGAAGGCGTCCAGCGCGTCATGTGCAACGGGCTCGGTCAGCATCGGCGCGTGGCCAACACCCGGCACCTCAACCACCACGAGCCGTGGCGCGTGGCGCTGCATGCGATGCACGATCGCTCGAGTGATGATGTCGGACAGCGTGCCTCGCAGCAGCAGCACCGGCCGTCGCCGGGCCAGTCGCCGGAATAGAAGCCAGGCAGCGAGCCTCGCCGCGCCGCCCGTCTTCGCCGCAAGCGACGTTGCGATCGCCGGGTCGCAGGCAGCGACCGGCCGCCCGCTCGAGTCTTCCCGATATGTGCGCATTGCGAAGGCCCGCCAGTCGTCGGCGGTGTAGGTGGGAAACGCGACGGCATTCGCCGCCTGCGCCGTCGTGGCCGCCGCGCTCCAGGTCTCGGCCGGCTGTGCCTTGCCGGCGTACGCCATGATGCGGGCGATGCCCTCTGGCGCAACCGCAGGGCCGATATCATTGAGCACCGCCGCCGCGATGGCGCGCGAACGCAGACCTGCCACCGCCATCGCGACGAGCCCTCCCATCGACGTGCCGACGAAGATCGCGCGCGCAATGCCGAGCGCGTCGATCAGTTCGAGCACGTCGCGGGCATAGGTCATCGGCACATAGCGCTCTGGCCGTGGATCGTGGTCGGACAATCCTCGCCCGCGCACGTCGGGGACGAGCACGCGGCGCCCGCTCGCGGCGATCGCCGGCGCCACCTCCTCGAAATCGGCCGAATTGCGCGTCAGCCCGTGCAGGCAGACAACCGGCAGCCGCACCGAACCCGATGCTGCGGGATAGTCGCGCGCGTAGAGGCGCAGCCCGTCGCGCGATGTCCAGCGCCGCTCATCATAGGCCACCGCATGCAGTCCGGGCTGCTAGAACTTGACGCCGGCAGTCACGAACACCTGCCGCGGGTTTCCGTAAAAGGCCGTGACTATGCCCTCGCGACCAAGGCTCGGCCGCAGCGCGCCGGCGGGGGTAAGCAGTGGTGTGCCGTCGACGGCGGTCTGCAGAAACTGATAGCCCGAGGTGATATATTCCTTGTCGAGTATGTTCTTGGCGTGGATGCCGATCGAGAAGCGGTCGTCGTCTTCGGTCCAAACGAGGCTCGCATCCCAGAGCGCGTACCCCGGCTGGTCGAGGAACGGACTTGGCAGTTCGAATTGGTTGGTCTTGCTGCGGTAGGAGACGGTGGTCGATGCGTTGACCATGCCACCCGCCGCCGGCACCGCAGCACCGAGCGTGCCGCTCAGCGTCCATTCGGGGGTGTTCTGGATCGCGCGCAGGTCGGCGATGTCGACGTTGTTAACGACGAACTGCTTGTACTGCGCGTCGATATAGCCGAGCGTTCCTGCGAACGTCACGTTCGATCCGGCACCGGCAAAGTCGCGCGCGAGCGTCGCGAAGGTCTCGAACTCGATACCCTTGAGTTCGGCCTTGGCGGCGTTGGTGGTGACACCGGCGAAGCTTTCGAAGATGCCGTCGCCGTTGGCGTCGACGCCAACCGAGCCGGGGATCTGCACGTCCTTGTAGTCGGCATAGAAGCCGGTCAGCGCGAAGCGCAGGCGGCGATCGAACAGCGATGCCTTCCAGCCGATCTCGTAACTGTCGACGGTTTCCGGCTGGAACAGGAAGAAGTCGAAGATTTCGTCATATTCGCGCACGCCGTCGCGGTCGCTGTCGGGCGCGATGCTAGCGTTGCCGCGCAGGTCGAAACCGCCACCCTTGAAGCCGCGTGAATAGGACGCGTAGACGGTGTGGTCGTCGGTCGGCTCGAACGAGATCGACGCGCGCGGCGTGAACTCCTCGAACGTCGCTTCGCCGGTGAAATTGGTCTGCGGCGGCCCGAGGTTGATCGGTGTGCCCCCAAAGATCGCGGAGCTGCCGATCTTGTTCTGGCGCAGGATGCTGGCCTGCCGCCTGTCATGGGTGAAGCGGCCGCCAACCGAGATCGCGATGCGATCGGTGATGTCGTAGGTGAAGTCGCCGAAAACCGACCAGGTTTCGGTATGCACGGTGCCGTCGGTCGACGCATTGAGCGCCGGCAGCCCCAGCAGCGGCGCCGTCGTGTTGAGCAGCACGTCGAACGTCGTGCGGGCATCGGCGTCGAGATAATAGGCGCCGATCAACCCCTGCAGTCGGTCGCTTTCATAAACGAGCTGCAGCTCCTGGCTGATCTGCTCGTTGGCGTAGCGCGCCGGCACGTCGACATCGACGCTGGGCAGCGCGTCAAAGTCGATCGGCGTGAAGCTTGTGTCCTTGCGCCAGGCGCTGATGCTTTTCAGCGTGAAGCCGCCGCCGATATCGGCAGTGACGTTGGCGGCAAGTCCATAAGCCTCGACATCCTGCTCCGGATCGTTGAGACCGGCGCGGTTGTCGAAGACGTCGTCCAGCACGGCCGCGCCAGTCAGCAGGCTCTGGATCAGCCGGTGCCCGTTGCGCGGATCCGACTTGTCGCGCGTGTAGTCACCCGAGACACGGACCTGTAGGCGCTCGTCGGGCGTTTCGAATTCGATGGTGCCGCGGCCCGCCCAGACATCCTTGTTGTAGTTCTCGATTCCGCCGATGTTGAGATTGTCGCCGAAGCCACCGCGCGAGAGCCGCGCGAGCGAGCCGCCGATGCGGAACATGTCACCGATCGGCACGCTGGCGCTGACGATGAGGTCGGCCTGGTCATAGGTTCCATAGGTGCCGCGCAGCCTCAGCTCGAAGTCGTCGGGCAGGCGGCGGGTCACATACTTGACGGCACCGCCAATGGTGTTGCGTCCGTACAGCGTTCCCTGTGGCCCGCGCAGTACCTCGATCCGCTCGACGTCGTAGATGTCGAGCACCGCGGCCTGCGGACGGTTGAGGTAGACGTCGTCGAGATAGATGCCGACGCCGGCCTCGAAACCGCCGACCGGATCCTGCTGGCCGACGCCGCGGATGAAAGCGCTCAGCGAATTGTTGGTGCCGCGCGTGTTTTCCAGCGTGACGTTGGGCGTCGTGTCCGAGATCGAGGTGATGTCGATTGCACCGCGCTGCTCAAGCGCTTCGCCCGAGAACGCTGTCACTGATATAGGCACGTCCTGCAGATTTTCCTCGCGGCGACGTGCGGTGACGACGATCGCGTCGACATCGGCATCCTCGACCTGAATATCGCCGCTGTCCTGCGCGAGCGCGGATACCGACGGGACCGATATGATCGACGACGCAAGAAAGAGCGCGCGCAAGGTGCAGTGTTGCATGTATCCATCCCCAATTGCTGCTCTCCGGCACTTTCGGCCGGAGCGTGAGGCAACGCATAATGAAAGTTGAACCAACTTTCAACTTTTGCGATGCCTGCCATACGGATTGGAGTGCGCGAATGATCACGGATGATGCAGAACTGCAACGCTCAGAGTCGGGGCCGAAGACAGCGCGCGGGCGTCGGACACAGCGCGCATTGCTCGATGCAGCGGCCGCCGAATTCGGAGAGAAAGGCTTTCACGAGGGCTCGATCAGCGGCATCACCCGCCGTGCCGGCGTCGCCCTGGGCAGCTTCTATACCTACTTCGAATCGAAGGACGCGATCTTCCGGGCGCTGGTCAGGGACCTATCCTCACGCGTTGGTGTGCGTGCTGCAGCGGCAATCGCCACCACCAGCAATACGCTCGATGGCGAGCGTGCAGCGCTTGACGCGTTCATCGAGTTCGTTCGGCATCACAAGGAGGTCTACCGGATCATCGACGAAAGCGAATTCGCGGATCCGGAGAGTTATCGACTGCACTACGCCGAGACGGCTAAGCGGATCCTAGACCGGCTGACCGCCGGGGCCAAACGTGGCGAACTGCGCGTCGCCGCAAGCGAGGTCCACGCGTGGGCGATCATGGGCATGAACGTGTTTCTCGGCCTGCGTTTCGGCGTTTGGGATACCCGCGAGGCAGCAGGCACGGTTGCGGCAGTTGCCAACGACCTGCTTGCGAACGGCCTTGCGGCGCGGCGCTGACGCGCCCGCTCAATCGCCGAGGAAACTGCGGATGACCTCGCGCGCGAGACGGATCGGGCGATGGGTCGCCGCGTCGACGCTGCACCAGATGCTCTGCACCTCGGCGAGCACCTCCTCGCCGCGCTTGATGAGCGTCCTGTAGAAGGCGCGCGCGCCTTCGACGCGTTGCAGCAGTACGCTGGCGACCAGATCATCATTGAGAAAAGCGGCGCGACGGTAAGTGATTTCGTGCTTCAGCGCGATCCAAAGATACTTCTCGATCGCCTCGGCGGGCGCGAACCGTTCCCAATGCTTGATGACCGCATCCTGCACCCAGCCGAGATAGACGGCATTGTTGACGTGCCCCATGTGATCGATGTGCGCCGGGGCAATGGCCAGCGGATGGTCGAGCGTGGCGGCGGACATGGGCGGCGGAAACCTTCGACGCGACTGCGGGTGGATGACAAGGGTTATCGGCCATCGGTTACGTTTTTGCAAATCGGACCCGACGCAGCAGATGGACCGGGGCGCCGCCGTAGTCGGTTTTGGCATAGGGTATGAAACCAAACTTGCCGGCAAGCGCCATCGATGCCGCATTGCTGTCCTCGATCAGCGCCGTCAGGCCAGCGGCATCGATGTGATGGTCCGCCCAGCCGAGCACCGCCGCAAGCGCCTCGCTGGCAACAACGCGCCCGTGCGCATGCGGCATCAGCGCCCATCCCACTTCCGGCCCGGTGATCGGCGGGTCGATGTCGCGGCGCGCGTCGAGCACGCCGATGTCGCCAAGAAAGCGGCCCGTGGCCCGGTCAACGACCGCCCAGAAGCCAAAGCCGAGCAGCGACCACATGCCGGCGTAGCGCAACATGCGCGCCCAGGCCTCCGACCGCGTCGCGGGCTTGCCGCCGATGTAGCGGACAACGTCGGCGTCGCCCCACATCGCGGCGACGTCGTCGAGATCGTCAGGCACGTGCGCACGCAGGCACAGCCGTTGCGTCGTCAGCCGGGGAACGCGATCGTCCACGGCAACGTCAGTTCTTGATCACCATGTCCACATCGACCGGGTCGAGCGTCACGTCATTGCTGACCAGCGGCACCGTTTGACCGATATCGATCGATTCAGCCGGCGCCTTAATACCCTTGTTCCGTCCGTCGCGATCCTCGGTCGTTGCGATGCCCGCGCGTTGCGCCGCGGCAATGGTCGGCAGCGCCGGCGACGGTGGCCGGTAGCCGGGAGTTGCCGGATCGGGCAAAGCCGGCGCCGCAAACACCTCGTCGATCGGCTCGATGTCGATCGGCACGATCTCGGCGGCCGGCGGAGCGACCGGATCGACGACTGGCGTCGTCGCGGCGACATCGTCAACGATGGTGACCGCGGTGGCTGGCGCAGTTGGCGGCGGCGGCACAGCAGGCGCCGGCAACGCTGCCGACCGTTGCTCGATCATTGCCCGCGCCAACGCCACAAGGCGGTCCGCCCCGCCGGTTTCGATCGCATAGACGGCGGCGGCAACGAGGAGCAGGACGAACGCTGCGGCACCGGCGACGATACCGCGTGCGTCCAGACCGGCGAAGCGTGACCGACCGGGCAGCGCTGACGGCGGCGGCACGGCAAGCGCGTCGTCGTCACGATCGACATCGCTATCGAAATCGCCAGCGTCGCCAACGTCGGTCGGTGCGGCCGGCCGCTGCATTGTGTCGATGGCAGGAGCTGGCCCTGCCTCCGGCGCGCCGGCATCATCGTCGTCGCGCGGGAGCAGCGCCGCGTGCGCGGCGACCACGGAACGGACATGGTGCGCTTCGACGCCATCGCTGCCTTCAAACATGGCCTCCAGCGCCGCCTCGTTGGCGATGCGCTTGAGCACACGCGGAATGCCGCGCGCGGCGGCGACGACGGCATCCTGCGCGGCTACCGTGAACAGATCGGGGCGCCCGGACCTTGCCGCCGCATCAAGCAGGAAGTCACGGCTTTCCTGGCGCGACATCGGCGCCAGCCGCACGATCCGCGCCGCGGGTCCAACGCGCGCGGCGTCGCGCGCGACAAACACCGCCGTCGCTGCACGCCGCTTGGCGGCGTCGGCGATTTCAAGCAGCCGGGCCGGGCTCGCCGTGTCGGCCTCGTCGACGAGGACGACGCCAACGGGACTCTCACCGAAGACGACGCTGGCGGGGCCGGCAAAGACGGCGACCTTCACTCCCGACGCGGCAAGGCGATGCGCCACCGCCGCCGCCAGCACCGATTTCCCGACCCCGGCACGCCCGGTCAGCACGACCGGCGTTTCACAGCGATGCAACGAATCGACGAGCTCCCGCAGCGCCGAGTCGAACGCGGCACCGCCGAACGGCCGGCCATCGGCGGCGGGCCTGAACAACGGCGTCTTCAGCGAAAAATGTGTGACGGCATCCATGCTCGCGACGATTTCCGACCGTTGTGGGGACGGTGCGCTGGAACCAGACACGCGCAGGCCAGTGTTCTGCGCGAGCGCGGCGACACCGTCAACCGCCGGGGCGACGGCCCGCCAGCAGGAACACGGCCTGTTCGGCGCGCCAGTTGGCGTGCGCCCGCGGTATCGACCGCACGGCACCAAGGAAGCGTGCCGCCTCTATCGTCGCGCCAAGCTCTTGGGCGAGCGCCTCGAAGTCCTTGATCGTGCACAGGTGGATGTTCGCGGTTTCGTGCCACGACACCGGCAACGACCGCGTCACCGGCATCCGCCCCGTCGTCATCAGCGCCAGCCGTACCCGCCAATGGCCGAAATTGGGGAACGACACGATCGCCTTGCGGCCGATGCGCAGCAGCTCGGCAAGAACGTGGCGCGGCCTTTGCACGGTTTGCAGCGTCTGGCTGAGCACGGCGACGTCGAACGCCGCGTCGGGATAGTCGACCAGGTCGACGTCGGCATCGCCCTGGATGACGCTGAGTCCGCGCGCGACAGCCCGTGCAACCCCCTCGCGCGACAGTTCGATGCCGCGCGCGTCGATGGACTTGGTATCGCGCAGATATTCAAGCAGCTCGCCGTCGCCGCAGCCGACGTCGAGCACACGTACGCCGTCGGGAACCAGATCGGCGATCGTCGACAGGTCAAGCCGGATCGTCATCGGTGGCGACCGGCAGTCAGAAAGCCGTCAATGACGCGGTTCATCGCCGGCACGTCGAGCAGGAACGCGTCATGGCCGTGGGGACTCTCGAGCTCGACGAAGCTGACCTCGGCGCCAGCAGCATTGAGCGCATGGACGATGTGGCGCGATTCGACCGTCGGGTACAGCCAGTCGCTGCTGAAACTGATCAGGCAGAAGCGTGCACGCGCACCGCGGAATGCTTCCGCCAGCCGGCCGCCATGCGCTGCCGCCATGTCAAAATAGTCCATCGCCCGGGTGATGTAGAGGTAGGAATTGGCATCGAACCGCTCGACGAAGCGGATGCCTTGGTGGCGGAGGTACGATTCGATCTGGAAATCGGCATCAAAGCCGAACGAGAATGCGTCGCGGTCCTGCAGCTTGCGGCCGAACTTCTCGGTGAGGCCGGCTTCCGACAGATAGGTGATGTGCGCCGCCATGCGCGCGACGGCGAGTCCCTTCGATGGCTGCATGCCGCCATAATAGTCGCCGCCGTTCCAGTTGGGGTCGGCCATGATCGCCTGCCGCCCGACCTCGTGAAACGCGATGTTCTGCGCCGAATGCCGGGCCGCCGAGGCAATGACGACGGCATTGCGCAGCCGCCCCGGATGGCGCGCGGCAAGCTCGAGTACTTGCATGCCGCCCATCGACCCACCGATCGCGGCGAACAGCCGGTCGATGCCGAGATGGTCGAGCAGCGCCACCTGCGCGCGGACCATGTCGGCGATCGTGATGACGGGGAAGTCCATGCCCCACGGCCTGCCCGTCGCGGGGTTTTCGGACTTGGGTCCGGTTGTGCCCATGCACGATCCAAGGACGTTGGCGCAGATGATGCAATGACGGTCGGGGTCGAGCGGCTTGCCCGGCCCCACAACGCGGTCCCACCAGCCCACCTTGCCTGTCACCGGGTGCATGCTCGCGACATATTGGTCGCCGGTCAGCGCGTGGCAGACGAGCACGGCATTGGACCGGTCGGCGTCAAGTGTCCCGTAGGTTTCGTAGGCGATGTCGAGCGGTGCGATGGCGACGCCCGAATCGAGCGTCAGCGGCCCCGGCAGTCGGACCCGGCGATCGAGTCCGAAGCGCGCGTCAGTCGAACCGTCCGCCACGTCCCGCTCCATCGCGAAAGCGCGCCGCGCCGGCAATGGTCTCGCCTGACGCCAGCGTATCCATACCGAGCATGAACTCGCGCGCCATCGCCGACGTTTCGGTATCCCCCCATTGTGCAAGCACGCTGGCGCGATCGTTCCTGAGGCAGACCTGCGGGAAGGCGGCGATGCGCTGCCCAAGTGCCACCGCCGCTTCGAGCGCCATGCCGTCGCCGACAAGCTGGTTGGCAAGACCGAACGCCAGCGCCTCCTCGGCGCCGACCGGACGCCCGGTCAGGATCATGTCGAGCGCGCGGCTTTCGCCGATCAAGCGCGGCAGCCGCACCGTGCCGCCGTCGATGAGCGGCACGCCCCAGCGACGGCAGAACACGCCGAAGGTTGCCGATGCGGCGGCGACGCGCAGATCACACCAAAGCGCCAGTTCAAGGCCGCCAGCGACGGCGAATCCCTCGATCGCCGCGACGACGGGCTTCGTCATCTGCAGCCGGGTCGGGCCCATCGGCGCATCACCATCGGCCGCGGTTCGGTTGCCGCCGCCAGCCGCCACCGCCTTGAGATCGGCTCCGGCGCAGAAATTGCCGCCGGCTCCGGTGAGGACCGCGACGGCAAGCGACGCGTCCGCGTCGAAAGCCCGAAACGCGCTTGCCAGCGCCTCGGCGGTACGGCGATCGACGGCGTTGCGAACCTCGGGGCGGTCGATCGTGACGACAAGCACCGCGCCCCGGCGCTCGGTCGTGACGGTCACTGTGGGAACACCTTGCGCCATGCGGTGACTGCCACCGACGCAAACAGACCAGCCTGCGCATACGGGTCGGCGGCGGCGAACTGGATCGCGGCCTTGCGATCATCGAAGTCGACAATCAGCAACGACCCGATAGGCGCTCCGTCCTCATCAAGCAGCGGGCCGGCGACAAGCAGCCGGTCACCCGCAGTCGCCACATGCTCGAGATGCCGCAGCCGAGTCGCGGCGCGCAGATCGCCAGAGGCAGGCTTGTCGATGCAATGAATGGCGAAATAGGGCATCGCCACCGTCTAGAACGGTTGCCGACAGGATGAAAGGGCGCTTGGCACGAGGTTGACGCGCAGCCCACCCTCGCCTATAGGCGCGCACTTTCCCGGGCCTTGCCCGATTCACCAGATTCGAGGACGATCGAGATGTCGCGCGTGTGCGAGCTGACCGGCAAGGGTCGCCAAGTGGGCCACAATGTGTCCCACGCCAACAACAAGACAAAGCGGGTTTTCCTGCCGAACCTGCAGACCGTGACGCTCATCTCCGACGCGCTCGGCCGCGGTGTGCGGCTGCGCGTGTCGACCTATGGCCTGCGCTCGGTGGAGCACAACGGCGGTCTCGACAACTGGCTGCTGAAGACACGCGATGACAGGCTCAGCCCCAATGCGCGCCGCCTTAAGCGCGACATCAAGAAGAAGCTGTCGGCGGCCTGAACCGCCCTCAGCGCGTTGGCAATACAGCCGGTCGGGGAAACTCGGCCGGCTTCTTGCTGTGTAGAGTCCGGCGACAACGCGGGCTTGAACCGGTTCGCAGGCGCGGCGCACCCGTTTGTCGAAACCCTCTGACAAGACCGGCAATTGCGGCTACTGCGCGCCGACGCAACAACGAGAGGCAAGACGATGCGACGATCGATCATGATGGCAGCATTGCTCCTGGCGGCCGCGCCGGCGCTCGCCGGCGCGCGGCAGGACGCGACGGTGCTGATGCCCGAAGATCCGGCCATGAACAGAATCTGGAACGACTGGGGTTTTGCCGAGATCATCGTTGCCGGCGACACCGCCTATATTTCCGGTGTCGTCGCTGGCCTGCGCGACGGTGAGACCGACCTTGAAGCCGCCTACACACGGGCATTCGACCGCATCGGTGCCAGCTTGACGCGCGCCGGTCTCGGCTGGGATGACGTCGTCGACATCACCTCGTACCATACCGACGTGACCACCCAGATGCCGGCAATAATCAAGGTCAAGCACCGTTACATCAGGGCGCCCTATCCGGCGTGGACCGCAATCGGCGTCAGCCGTCTCATTCCCGACAATGGCATCACCGAGATCAAACTCGTCGCCAAGGTGCCCACATCGAAGTAGGGAGCAGCGAACGATGCCGGTCTACGCCATCGCGCAACTGACCATCCACGACCGCGATCGCTATCGTCGCTACGCGGACCGCTTCATGCCGGTGCTGACTGCCCACGGCGGCCGCCTGCTCGCAGCCGACGACCGGCCGCAGGTGATCGAAGGCGACTGGCCACGTGAACGCGCCGTCATGGTCGAGTTCGCCGACACGGCGTCGCACGAACGGTGGACATCATCGCCCGAGTACAAGGCACTGGCGGCGGAGCGGCAGGCTGCAGCCGACGCGATCATCCTTGTCGTTCACGGGATCGGCTGAGTCTTCATCTCGAACTTGAGCAGCAGTGTCCGCTGCGCGTCGTTGAAGTTGTCGTCGCTGAGCAGATAGAGGAACGTCCGCCCGCCCGCGCGGCGAAGCTCGATCCCTTCCATGTTGTCGACGTTGACCGGCGGCCTCAGCCGGACCAGTTCGTTTCCAGTGACCGTCGCCCCGTCGACAAGCGCCTCGATCGGTACCTCGGTCAGAGCGATGGCGACGCCGGCGAGTGCCGAAAAGGCGCGGTTGAGAACGATCAGCCGGTCACCATCGACAACGGCGTCGGTTGGCGCAAACCGTGCCGGCGGCACATAGTGGAACGTCGTGTTGCCGCCTGGCTTGCCGCCGACGATGATTGCCGGTACGCGCGTCCCGTCGCCCTGTTCTGCAATGACCAGCGGCCGTCCCGATGGCAGCAGCACCAGCGTTTCAGGGCCGCCGTTCTTCGCCCAGTCAGCCATTTCGGCAAGCCGGTAGCTCTGTTTCGCCTGCCAGCGGTCGCGATCGAGCGGTACCACCCAGAAGCTGTTGCTGCCTTCATAGGCGACAAGCGCCTCGCTGCCGCCCGGGCTGACGACAAGCGCCTCGGCATCGCGGCTGTTCTTGTCGCCCGCCGAACCGGCCGCGTCGAGCTGCGCCGCCGCCTCGACGTTGGCGATGCCGGTGAGCCGGTCACCATCCTCGACGAGGTCGAAGCGCAGCACCGCGCCGGCGTCGCCGACGGCATAACAGCGGTCGGGACAGCGCAGCGCCGACCAGCCGCCGAACCAGTCATCGCGGGCGCGAAGCTCGATGCCGCCCATGAAGCGCAAGGGTCCGGCCCCGGTGCTGGCCGCGTCGCTGACATCGAATGCTATGGCGCGGGACTCGACCAGGACCGGTGCGAATGCGTCTGGCGGCGCGGCGCTGGCACAGGCAGCGAGCAGAAGCAGCGAAAGCAAGGGTCGCATCGCAGTCGCCTAGCAGAGTGCGGCGACCGCTGCTATCCCGCTCCGGCGTATGCGTGACCCCGCCCGAATCCTCCACGACGTCTTCGGTTTTACATCGTTCCGCCCGCTGCAGGACGAGATTGTTGCCGCGGTGATGCGCGGCGAGGACCGGCTCGCGATCATGCCAACGGGTGCCGGCAAGTCGATCTGTTACCAGGTGCCGGCGATCGCACGCGACGGCACCGGCCTCGTCATCTCGCCACTGGTCGCGCTGATGGAAGACCAAGTGCGCGCGCTGGAGGCAAACGGCGTTGCCGCCGGCGCGATCACCGCCGCAACCCCCGATGCCGAACGCCGCCGCCTGCTCAACGCGGTCGACGCGGGAACGCTCGACCTGCTCTATGTCGCGCCGGAGCGCGTCGCACTGAACGGCTTTGCCGACCGTCTCGCGCGGGCGCGCCTGTCGCTGATCGCGATCGACGAAGCGCACTGCGTCTCTGAATGGGGGCATGACTTCCGGCCCGACTATCGACGACTGAAGGCATTCTGCGACCGTTTCCCAGGGGTTCCGCGCATCGCGATGACGGCGACCGCGAACAAGCTGACCCGCGCCGACATCCTGACGCAACTCGGCATCGACCCGGCCGGCCTCGTTGTCGCCGGCTTCGACCGGCCCAACATACGCTATGCGATCAGCGCGCGCGACAACGGCCGGCGACAGTTGATGACGTTCCTCGACCGGCACCGCGGCCAAAGCGGCATCGTCTATGCGCCGACGCGCGACCGGGTCGACAGTATCGCCGCGACGTTGCAGGCGGCGGGGATCAATGCGCTCCCCTATCATGCCGGGCTCGACCCCGGCGTACGCAGCGCCAACAGCCGCGCCTTCACCCGCGCCGAGGACATGGCGATGGTGGCGACCATCGCTTTCGGCATGGGCATCGACAAGCCCGACGTGCGCTACGTCGTCCACCTCGGCCTGCCGAAGTCGATCGAGGCTTATTACCAGGAAACCGGCCGTGCCGGCCGTGACGGCGATGCGGCAGTGGCGCAGATGTTTTACGATGCGAGCGACATCGCCCGTGCCCGCCAGTTTATCGACGCGGGTAGCGCCGAAGACCGGCTGCGCGCGGATCACGCGCGGCTCAACGCGCTCATCGGGCTGTGCGAGACCACCGGTTGCCGGCGCATTCCATTGCTCACCTACTTCGGCGAGCCGGCGCCTGAGCCGTGCTGCAACTGCGACAACTGCCTGACACCGCCGACCGTCGTCGACGCGACCGAAACGGCGCAAAAACTGCTGTCGGCGATCTATCGCACCGGCCAGCGCTTCGGGCTTGGCCATGTATGCGACGTGCTTGCCGGCAGCGTCAACGCGCGCGTGCTGCAGCTCGGTCACGACCGGCTGTCGGTGTTCGGCATTGGCGATGGTGTCGATACGAAATCATGGCGCAGCGTGCAGCGCCAGCTCGTCGCGATCGACGCCGTCCGCGTCGACGAACATGGCGGCATGCTGCTGGGCCCCGCAGCCCGCGGCGTTCTTCGCGGCGAGACCCGCATCGCCATCCGCAAGGCCAAGCCGCGCGAACGGCGGCGATCACGCGATTCTGTCGGTCCCGACGACCCGCTGTTCCTGGCGCTGCGCCAGGTCCGCCGACGTCTCGCGGAGGCTGCCGGCGTTCCCGCCTATGTCATCTTCCACGATTCGACGCTGCGCGCGATGGCGGCAATGCGGCCACGCGACCACGCCGAACTTGCCGAAGTCCCCGGCGTCGGCACTGCCAAGCTCGATCGCTATGGCACCGCATTCCTCGACACCATCGCCAACGCCTGAGGCGGCGCTGCGCCCGGTTCGATCGGTTCCGCCGTTGCTGCTTGCCGCTGCCGAGCAGATGACGTTGCGTTCGAACCGCCGCCTATCGCCGCTGGTCGAAGCGCCGACCGAGCATCGCGCTTGCGATATTCACCTTCTGGATGTCGATTGTGCCGCCGGCGATGCCCCAGCCGAACGCGTCGCGCAGGCGGCGTTCCATCGGCCATGCCTTTGAATAGCCGTACGCTCCCATCAGCTGCAGCGCATCGGCGGTCACTTCGCGCGCGATCGTGTTCGCAAAGCACTTGCCGACCGACGAATCGAGCACCGATGGCAGCCCGTGCTCGGCATTGCCGGCGGCGCGCCAGATAAGCAGCCGCGCCGCCTCCACCTTCATCTGCATCTCGGCAAGCTTCATCTGCACCGCCTGGAACTCGCTGAGGGCCTTGCCGAACTGCCGGCGCTCCTCGACATAGGCGATGACATCCTCGAGCGCGCCCGACGCCTGCCCCAGCGCCATTGTCGCGTTGCCGCAGCGTTCAAGATCGAACGCCTCCATCAACTGGCGGAACCCGCCCGCGGGCACGATGATATTGCCCGCGGGCACACGGCAATCCTGGAAGATGAGGTCGGCCGATGGCACACCACGAAAGCCCATTAGCCGCTCGCGCTCGCCGAAGCTGAGGCCCGGTGTCCCCTTCTCGACAAGAACCGCACCAATGCCCT
>CAYVVV010000047.1:0-15084 GCA_964455325.1 uncultured Sphingosinicella sp.
GAAGTCGCTGATGCCGCGGGTCAGCGGGTGGTTGCGGTCGACGACCTCGACCGTGAACGGCCCAATCGGCGGGTGCGCCTTGAATTGCGTGCCGAGCATTGCCATCACCTCCGGCCGCTCGTCCGGGCAGCCGACAAGGCCGTTCTCGAGGAACCGCAGGATCGAGTTGGTGCCATGGAGGGCAAACCAGCGGCCGCCCCGGTCAAGGAACGCCTGGATCGCGCGCGCCTCCTCGCGGCTCGGCATCAGGTCGCAGGTGTACGTGATGAGGACCGAACACTCCGCCAGCCGTTCGGTCGCGGCGAAGTCGCAGGCGACGGTTGTGCGCAGACGTGGCTCCTCGGCGAGCAGCTTCAGGATCTCGAGCCGCGCAAAGTCAATGTCGTGGTACTTGCCGGCGGCAACGAAATGCACCTGGATTGCAGCCATCGCGCGTTACTCCCGGATGAAGCCGCCGCCATCGACGGTCAATTCGGTGCCGGTGGTGAACGACGATGCGTCGGAGGCAAGATAGAGGCACGCCTCGGCAACCTCGCTTGGCTTGCCGCAGCGGCCCATCGGGTGGTTCGCCGCGAAGCCCGCATAGGCCTCCTCGCGGCTTAGCTCGGGCACCATGGCAAGGTAGCGCTCCAGCATCGGCGTTTCGATCGCGCCGGGGTGCACGCTGTTGGCACGAATGGGATAGCCCTGTTTCGCGCAGTGCAGCGCAATGCACTTGGTCATGATCGCGACGCCGGCCTTCGAGGCGCAATAGGCGAGGAACATCGACCCCGGCCGCAGCGCCAGCATCGACGAGATGTTGACGATCGCGCCCGGTTCCTTCGCCGCGATCATCGACGGCAGCGCCAGCTGGCAGCCGTGGAAGACCCCGTCAAGGTTGATCGACATGGTCCGCCGCCACGCCGCCTCGCTGACGCTCTCGATGTCGCCGGGTTCGGAAATGCCTGCATTGTTGATGAGGATGTTGAGCTTGCCGAACGCCTGGACGGCAGCTTCGATGGCGTCCTCCCAGCTGGCCCGCACGGTGACGTCGAGCGGCACGGCGAGAGCCGCCTCGCCGATCGAACGCGCCACCGCCGTCGCCTTGTCGAGCTGCACATCGCCAATGGCAACGCGCGCGCCCTCGGCGGCGAACAGCCGCGCCATCGCCTCGCCAAGCCCTTCGGCGCCACCCGAGATGAAGGCAACCTTGCCTGCGAGTCTGCCCGCCATATTACCGCTCCAGAATCGCTACGGCGGCAATGCCGGGGGCCCCATAGACCTGGCTGTAGGCGAGCCGGGGATCGCCCGGCACCTGCCGGCCGCCGCCACGGCCCAGCAGCTGGACGACGTTCTCGTACACCTGCCGCAGCCCCGACGCGCCGATCGGCTCGCCGCAGGCCAGGCAACCGCCGTCGGTGTTGATCGGCAGCGTACCGCCGATCCGCGTGCGCCCCTCGGCCAGCCATGTCTCCTGCGCGCCGTCGGCGCAGAAGCCGTTTTCGGCCATGTGCATGATCTCGGCGCCGCTTTCGGTGTCCTGCAGCTGCGCCACGTCGATATCCTCGGGGCCGACGCCGGCCATCTCGAACGCCGCGCGCGACGCGAGGACAGTCGGCGACAGGCCACGCTCGATGTCGAGCGACGGCGAGAACACCTCGAAGCTGCCGGGCGGGCGCGTGCGCACCGCCGCCGCGCGTACCTTCACATACGGGTGGCCAAGCGCCTTCGCTTTGCCTTCCGACGCCAGCACCAGTGCGACGCCGCCCTCGGCCGGCGAGCAGAACATGTACTTGGTCAGCGGGTCGTTGACCATCGGCGCGCCCGCGATCGTTTCAAGGTCGACCGGCGAGCGCCGCCAGGCATGGTCGGCGTGGACGCCATTGGCGAAGGCCTTCTCGGCGACACGCGTCAGCGTCCGCTCGGTAATGCCGTGCAGCTCCATGTAGCGGCGGATCTTGGTTGCAAAGAACTGCGTCGTCAGCATGAAGCCGGCCTCGCCGTACCAGTCGGGCAGGCCCCAGTCGGCCGGCTTCGGGTCGAAGGCGCCGCGCGGGTGCTTGTCGAAGCCGACCGCCATGCCAAGCTCGAATTGCCCCGACTTGATCGTCGTGTAGGCCGAGAACAGCGCCGAGCCGCCGGTCGCGCAGCCGTTCGACACGTTGATGAACTGCAGGCCCGTCAGGCCAAGTTCATTGACCATGATATCGGCATTGCCCGCCGCCGAGGAACCGCCGAAGGCAAACTGGATGTCAGTCCATTCGACGCCCGCGTCGGCAAGCGCTTGCCGCGCTGCAAACACCCCCTGGTCGAGCCCCGAACGGCCATCGGTGCGGCCGAACGGATGGATGCCGATGCCAACGATGCAAACCTCGCTCATGCCGCGTCTCCAGCCTTGGCGAACGCAAAGATATCGGTGCCGTCCGTCAGCGGCACGATGACGAGTTCGACCGGCAGGCCGGTTCGCAGCTCGTCGAAGGGAATGCCGTGGAAGCGCGTCTCGACGATAACCGCCCCTGGCAGCTCGACGTAGCCGAGCGCAAACGGCACGAACGGCTGAGGCCCCGCATAGGGCGGCGACTTCGGCGCAAAGCGCTGCACCGTCCACGACCAGATCGTACCGCGACGCGGCAGCGCCACCGCCTCGTGGCGATCGTCACCGGGACAGGGGAACAGGATGCGCCCCGTCGCCCGGTCGCGCCCGCCGATCAACACCGGCGGCTCGCCCTGCCACAGTCCCGGGGCGATCGGCATGCCCATCACGCCGCCTTCGCGAAGGCGCGCAGCTGCGTCGACACATCGCCGAACAGCCGCGCCAGCAGCATGACCCGCTTCAGCGCGTGGCCGACCAGCAGCTCGTCGGTCATGCCCATGCCGCCGTGAATCTGCACGGCGCTGTGCGCGATGCGCGTTGCCGCTTCCGACACGAACGCCTTGGCCCCGGCGATCTGCTGCGCAGTCGGTGCCAAGGCCGCGCGGCAGCTCATCGACCGTGCCTGCTCCAGCGCGGCATAGTCGTCGACCATGCGGTGCTGCAGCGACTGGAAGCTGCCGATCGGCACGCCGAACTGGCGCCGCGTGCGGGCATAGTCGACCGTCGTCCGGTGCAGCAGTGCGGCAAGCCCGACAAGCTCGCCGCACGCGGCGAGCATCGTCAGCGACACCGCCGCGTGCAGCGCTGCCATGCCGCCGGGCAATGGTTCGGCGGCTGCCTCGTGCAGCGCCACCTCGCCCGCCAGCGATCCGTCGGCGATGCGGTAGGGGCGAATGTCAACGCCGTTCGCATCGGTGCGGACGAGGTGCAGTCCGACGCCGTCGTCGCCGCGTGCGGTCACGATCAGCGCGTCGGCGCCCGGCGCGCCAAGTACGAACGTCTTGCGCCCGCTGATCCGCCCGCCGCGGACCGCGGTCGCGGCGAAGTCAATCGCATAGCGGCCGTCATGCTCGGCCTGCGCCAGCGTGACGCGCGCGCTGCCGTCGATGATCGCGGGCAGCCAGGCCGCTTTCTGCGCCGGGGAGCCCGCGTCGGCGAGCAGGCGGCCGGCAAGCACGGTCGCTGTCAGCCACGGCTCGACGACGAGGCCGCTGCCGAGCGTTTCGGCGACGGTGATCAGCTCGACGGGTCCGCCGCCAAGCCCGCCGTCGGCTTCGGCGAAGGGCAGTGCAAGCAGGCCAAGTTCGGCTAGGACGCGCCAGTTATCCGGGGAAAATCCGTGCGCCTGCTGCAGGTAGCCGCGCCGGCGCTCGATGTCGCCGCCATAGCGGTCGGCAACGAAGCGCTCGACGCTCGCCTTCAGCAGCGCCTGGTCCTCGTTAAGGTCGAAGTTCACGCCAGCCGGTCCCGGAAGGTGATGTCGAGCCGCTTGAGGCCACGCAGCAGCATGTTGGGCACATGGCTGAGGTCGGCACCCGGCGCGAGCGCGATGTCGTCGAGGCGGTCGAGGATTTCCTCGAACGCCACCACCAGCTCCTTTCGCGCCAGCATGTTGCCAACGCACATGTGGATACCCTTGCCGAACGCCATCTGCGTCCGCGCGTTGGCGCGGTCGGCAACGAAGGCGTCGGGGTTTTCGTACTTGGACGGGTCGCGGTTGCCGGCGGCGAAGCGGACCATCAGCATCGAACCGGCCGGGATCTGGACACCGCCGAGTTCGGCGTCGCGCTTGACCACCCGCCACAGCCCAGCGGAAGGGCTTTCAAGGCGTAGCATCTCCTCGACCATGTTGGGGATCAGGCTGCGGTCAGCGCGCACCTTGGCAAGCTCGGCCGGGTTTTGGATCAGCAGCAGCAGCCCGCCGGCCATCGTCGAGGTCGTCGTCTCGTTGCCGGCGACCATCAGTTGCTGCAGGATCGACAGCAGCTCGGCGTCGTCGAGCGGCCGTTCATCCTCGATGCGCGCGTTGACGAGATCGGAAAGCAGGTCGTCGACCGGCCGCGCGCGGCGCTCGTCGAGCTTCACCTTCATGAACTTCTGGAAATCGACGATCTCGCGCGCGCACTCCAGCTCGCGCTGCTTCGAGATCATACCGCCGAGACGGTCGGCAAAGGCGTCCGACCAGCGCTTCACCATCGGCGTATCGTCGCGGCTGAGGCCGATCTGTTCGGCGATGACGGCGACCGGCAGCGGCACTGCGAAATCGTGCACGAACTCGGCGCGTCCCTTCGGCGCCACCTGGTCCAGAAGGCCGCGCGCGATCGAGCGGATGTCGGCTTCCATCGCGTCGACCCGGCGCATCGAAAAGGCGAGATTGACGAGCTTGCGGTAGCGGGTGTGCGCCGGCGGGTCGGCGGTCAGCATGGTATCGCGCTGCGGCCAGCCTTCATCGAGGATCGCCTTGACGTCGGGATCCTGCGCGCGCTGCCCCGACAGCACGGCGCCAAAGTCGTTGGAGAAATCGTCGATCCGCTTGCACGCCACGCTGATCAGGTCGTAGCCGAGGACAAGATAGATGTTGGTTCCCGGCACCTTGAACACTGGCCGCTCGGCGAGCGCCGCCTGGTAGAATTCGAACGGATCCTCAAGCACGTCGGGCGCAAAGAAGTTGATCTGGTCGAGCGGCTTGTTCACGGCGCCGATCCCACGCTGGTCATCGCCCGAACGCTAGGTCGAATCCGCCGCGCGCGGCGACGGGCAGTATTGTTAGTTTGCCGCCGGCGGCGGCCCCAGCGTCTTCAGATAGGCGACCATGTCGTTGATCTGTTCGGGCGCGAACTCGAACGCCGGCATGTCGCCGTGGCCGACGAAGACACCCTCAGCAAACGCCTCCTGCAGATATTCGGGCGGGTAGTGCGTGAACAGCGTGGCGAACGACGGCGCCGATTCGTGTTTGCTGATCTCGCCGGGCCGCGTCGCGTGGCAGCGCACGCAGTTCGCCGCGACCAACGCCTCGCCGCGCGCGATCGCGGGGTCGGTCACCGTTGCCGGCGGCGGCAGCACCGTGGGCGCCGGACTTGTCGCGGTGGCGGTGCGTTCTGCCGGCGTTTCGGTGGCCTTGTCGGCGTTGCGTTCGCACGCGGCGAGCGAGCAGGCGAGGGCGGCGGCTAGGATCGGTCGCATCGTTTACTCCTTGCGCGCCGTGCCTTCGCCGTCAACTGTGCTGCATCGCGCCGCCATCGACGAAGATGCCATGGCCGCTGACGAAGCCGGCGTCGTCGCTGGCGAGGAAGGCGATGACGTTCGCGACATCCTCGGGCTGCCCCAGCCGCTTCAGCGCGGCCTTGTCGCGCCAGTAATCGGCGAACTCCGGACTGGCGTTGAACGTCGGCGCGGTCATGCCAGTCTCGATCGCGCCCGGCTGCACGCAGTTGACGGTGATGCCATCGGGGCCAAGCTCGGTCGCCAGCGCACGGGTGAGGCCGAGCACGCCGTGCTTCGAGGCGGCGTAGGCGACAAGCCCCGCCGCGCCGAACGATGACATCACCGACCCGACGTTGACGATGCGCGCCGCGGCGCTGGCCCTCAACAGCGGCACGGCGGCGCGCGACAGCCGGAACACCGCCGACAGGTTGACCGCCAGCATGCGGTCCCAGACGTCGTCGCCGTGCGTTTCGATCGCCTCGACGCCGCTCACCCCGGCGTTGTTGACGAGGACGTCGAGCCCGCCGAGCGCGCCGGCGGCCGCCGCGATAATGGCGTTGGCGTTGGTGCTGACGTCGGCGGCGAGGTCGCATCCGGCTGCAATGTCCACGCCGAAGACGCGCGCGCCTTCGGCGGCGAACCGCGCCGCGGTCGCCTTGCCGATGCCGGATGCGGCGCCGGTGACCAGCGCTCGGCGGCCGGCCAGCCGGCCGCTCACCCCCGGACCTGCGTCATGAACTGGTTCATGTCGAAATAATCGCGCCAGTGCGTGATCTTGCCATCGCCGCCGACTTCGAACGCGCCCATGACGGGAAGCGCGATCCAGCGGCCGTCCGGCATCCTGAAGCGGTCGGTGCGCTCGGTCAGCACGACGTTGCCATTGGCGGCGACGTTGTGGACGATCCACTCGCAGCCGGTGAACGGCGGAAAGCCCTCGATCACCTTGCGCACCGCGGCGATGCCGCGCGCTGGCTCGACCGGCATGTTGTGATAGACGATGTCGGGGTCGAACATCGCCATAGCACCCTCGACATCGAGCCTGTTCCAGCAGGCGATGAAGGCCTTGACGGTTTCGGTCGGGGTCATGGCGTTTCCTTTCGCGAGGTCCAGTCGAGCGCGTTGGCGATCAGGCGGATAATGTGCGGATTCGCATACGCCGCCGGCCCGTCGCCGAACTGAAGATAGACGATGTTGGCGTTGCCGGCGCGCTTCGTCCAGCCGACGAGGTCGCTGCCCGGTGGATGCGCCCAGCCGGCGTTGTCGAACAGGCGGCCAGCGACGGCGTGCGCGGCGGAGTAGAAGCCAGCGGCGGTGAAGGCGTGGCGGGCGCGGACCAGCGGCGTCACATCGCCGTCGAACACCTCCGCAAGGTAAAGCTCGTCGACGACGTCGAACGCCGCTGCCACGCCTGTTGTCACCGGATGATCGGCGATCAGCTCGGCAGTGTAGGCGACGTCGTGCCGGTAGCCCGAATCGAGACACTGGCGGCCGCGCACCTCGCCCGGCTGGTAGAGGAACCGGCCACCCACGATCTCCGCCCATTCGGGCCAGTCGGCCCAGCCGGCGAGCGCGTGATGCAGCATGACGGCGCCGCGCCCGGCAGCAAAGCGACGCCGGATCGCCGCCTTGAAGGCGTCCGACGGCGGCCGGCTCGCCACCCGCCCGTCGCCGAACGTATAGCCCGGCATGTCATAGAACAGCAGCGCGTCCGCCGCGTCTGCCGCGCCGGCCCCGACGGCGGCCTCGGCATCGGGATGCAGCAGATGCGTGACCGCCCAGTCGCCAAGCCGCCCGAGCAGCGCGGTGAACGCCGCCACATCGTAGGGATGTCCACCCGACAGCACGAGCAGCGCGCGCGGCATCAGGCGATCTTCAGGATCATCTTGCCGGTGTTGCTGCCCTCGAACAGCCGCAGGAAAGCAGGGACGGCATTCTCGATTCCCGCATCGACATGCTCGTCGACGCGCAGCTTGCCCGCCGCCACCCAGCCCGCCATCGCGGCAGCGCCCTCGGCGAAGCGCGGCAGGAAATCACGAACGAGAAAGCCCTGGATGCGCGCCGAATGGACGATCAGCTGCCAGAGATTGCAGGTGCCGCGCGGCGTTGCGTTATATTCTGAAATGAGCCCGCACAGGGCGACGCGGGCGCCGTCGTTCAGGCACATCAGCGCCGCGTCGAGGCCGTCACCACCCACGTTCTCGAAGACAATGTCAACACCGTTCGGGCAGGCAGCGCGTATGTCCGCCTCAAGCGCTGCGGCGTCCTTGCCCTTGTAGTCGATGGCCGCGTCGAAGCCGTAATTGCGGGTGAGCCGGGCGCACTTTTCGGCGCCGCCGGCGATGCCGACGGCGCGGCAGCCCTTCAGCTTCGCGATCTGGCCGACCAGGCTGCCGACGGCGCCCGCAGCGCCCGACACCAGCACGGTCTCGCCGGGTTTCGGCTGGCCGACGTCGATGAGGCCGAAATAGGCGGTAAGTCCGACCGCGCCAAACACCGACAGGTAGTTGGTCACCGACGGCACTGCGGCGGGGTCGATCGGCTGAAAGAACCCGGCAACATCGGCGACCGAATAGTCCTCGATCGCGTGCAGGCCCATCACCCACTGGCCTTCGCGATAATCCGGATGTCTGGACGCCGCCACCGTTCCTACCGTGGTCGCGCGGACCGCCGCGCCAAGCGCGATCGGCGGCATGTACGACGGCGCGTCGTCCAGCCAGCCGCGGATCGCCGGATCAAGCGAAGCATAGTGGTTCCTGACCAGCACCTGCCGGTCGGCGATTGCGGGCAGCGGCTCGCTGACAAGGTCGAAGTCGGCGGCGGTCGGCATGCCGTCGGGGCGGCGTTTCAGCAGCAGGCGGCGATTTCTCTCTGACATCAGTCGACTCCACGGCCTCCGTCGATGGTGAGCACGGTTCCGGTCACAAAGCGCGCGCTTGCAAGGTAGGCAACGCCGGCAGCAACGTCAGCAACCTCGCCCGGCGTGGCAAGGGCGTTGCCGGCCATGACGAAGTCGCGCACCTCGGGCGTATCACCATAAGCGTTGGTGATCATCTCCGACATGATGACGCCGGGAGCCAGCGCGTTGACGCGGATCGGTGGCTTGTGCTCGCCACCTTCCAGTGCGGCAAGCCGGCTCAGCTGATCGACCGCTGCCTTTGCCGCGCAATAGGTGGCGCAATCCTCGATGCCGATGGCGCCGGCGAGCGACGAGATGTTGATGATCGACCCGGCGGTGCGGGTCCTCGCCATCAGCGCCATGCCGTGCTTGGTGCCAAGCAGGCAGCTTTCGACGTCGGTTCGCCACAGCCAGCGGAAATCGTCGAGGCTGGTGTGCTCCAGCGACTTCGAAAAGAACACGCCGGCCGAGTTCACAAGCACGTCGAGCCGCCCGTGTTCGGCCTCGACCCAAGCCATAAGCTCGACCCAGCCCGCCTCGTCGGTGACGTCCTGGGCACGGAACACGCCGCCGCCCATGGCCGCCACCGTCTTCGCACCCTCCTCGGCTTTGCGCCCGGTGGCGATGACGAAATAGTCCTCGGCGGCGAGGCGCACGGCTGCTGCCCGGCCGAGCCCCGAGGTGGCGCCGGTGACTAGGGCGACGTGGGTCACCGTGCGTCCCTCGACTTCGCTCGGGATGAGCGAGGTTTGTGAAAGCCGATTAATGCATATGCTCCGCTCATCCCGAGCGAAGTCGAGGGACGCGCTTTTCTACGCCGCTTCATGTCACGCACCAGCCGCCGTCGACGGTTACCGCCTGCCCGGTGACGAAGCGCGCGTCGTCGCTGGCCAGCCAGGCCACCGCCTCGGCAATGTCGGCCGGGCGCGCATAGTCCTTCAGCGGCAGGTGCTGGAAGCGCACCGGGTCCGACCAGTAGTCGTCGCCGAAAATCGCCTCGGTCATGCCGGTGCGCGTGCCGCCGGGGTGCACGGCATTGGCGCGGATGACGTCGCCCTTGCGGCCAAGCTCGACCGCGATCGCGCGCGTCATGTGCGTCAGCGCCGCCTTCACCGTCGCATAGCCGAAATAATCGGGCAGCACCTTTTCGGCGGCGATCGACGAGATGGTGATGATGCTGCCTGCCGCCGGCCGCCCGCGCCGCCGCATGTCAGCGACGGCGAGCTGGATGCCGAGCAAGGCGCCTTCGACATGCACCGCCGTCAGCCGGCGGAACGTTGCGAGGTCGAGTTCGGCCAATGGCCCCGTCGCGGCGATTCCCGCCGAGCAGACGAGGATGTCGATACCGCCGAGCGCGTCGACACAGGCCTGGACCGCCGCCGGCCAGGCACCGGCATCGGTGACGTCAAGCGTGAAGTCGCCGCCGTCGCGGTCGGTCCGGAACACGCGCGCGCCGCGATGTTCCATAAGGTCGGCCGACGCCTTGCCGATCCCCGACGCAGCGCCGGTGACGAACGCCGTCCGTCCCGAAAGGTCGAGGCTCACGACGCCACCTCGACCACCCCGTCAACTATCCGCACGGCGTAGGTCGCGATCGGCTCGTAGGCTGGCGGACCCAGCACCTTGCCGGTCGCCAGCTCGAACCGCGCGCCGTGGTGTGGACAGAGCAGCGCGCCGCCCCGAACCCGCGCCATGTCGAGCGGCAGTGCGGCATGCGTGCAGACGGCCGCGAGCGCAAACCAGTCGCCTGCCGCGTTCCGCGCGAGCAGCACCCGTCGGTTGCCAGCGTTGCGGCATTGCGCCGTGCCCGGCGCGAGGTCGGCGGGGCCGGCTCGATCGTACACGCGTGCTGTCACTCCTTGCCATCGCCCCTATGCAACGCGCGGCGACATGATAGTCTTGCGCCAGCCTGTCTGAGTCGAGCTTACGGGGCACGCGACGGCGCGGCACCCGGCAAAAATACAAGCCGTCCGGCGGGCCGGGTCGCAAGGGGCCTGGTTGGGAGAGGAAAGCCATGTCGACGTTCACCGACCGCGTCGAGGCGGTCACGATCCGATCGGTCGATGACATTCATGCCGCCGCGGTGGCGCTGCGCGACATTGCCGTGGAGGTCGCCGGCCTGCGCGTCGCCGCCACCGACAACATCGCGTCGAAGGAACCGATGATCGATGCCGAAGGCAGCGTGCTCGCCGCCGACATCTGGGGCTGGACAGCTGACGGCGAGCGCTGGTGGGCGGCGGAACGGCTGGCGCTCGCCTCGCCGCTGACGCACGGCTGCCGCTATGAATCGGAGCCCTTCTGGGTTAATGCGGAAGGGTTCCGCACGCGCTCGCCCAACGCCTATCTCGATACCGTCGGCCTCGAAGATTTCGAGACGCGGGCGATGTGCAAGGCGTCGATCGTCATCCCCGTGCACCTGCCGTTCGGGCAGATCGGCGCGGCGAGCTTCGGCTGCAAGGACAAGACGCGCGACGATCTTGCCGCCGAGTTCGCGGCACATGCCGACGAACTCGCGGTCTATGCGCGGACCTTCATCGCCGGCTACGTCAAGGTGCATCGCACGCGGCAGTGGGTGCCGGGCGGCTGCCAGCTGTCGAAGCGCGAGGTTGAATGCCTGCGCTGGGCAGCGGTCGGCAAGACCGACCGCGAGATCGGCATGATCCTTGGCCGCAGCCACGCGACGATCCGCTTCCACCTCAACAACGCCAGCGAGAAGCTCAACAGCGTCAACCGCAGCCAGACCATCTTCAAGGCGGCGCAGCTTGGGTATCTGGGGCTGGCGAACTAGCGTTGGCTGAAGTCCCAGCGTGCCTCGCCGACGACCATGTCGATGAGTGCGCGCGTCGCGAGCCGGGGCAGTCGCGCGGGCGGATGGACGAGGTGGATCGGTACCCGATCGGGCGCATGGTCCGGCAGCAGTTCAACTAGTCGGCCCGACGCAATCGATGCGGCCGTCTGATAACTGAGCAGAAAGGCAATGCCGCCGCCGTCGAGAACGTGCCCGACCACCGCGTCGATGCTGTCGGAAGTAAAGCGCGGCCGCAGCCGGAGCGTCACATCCCCGACCCGCCATTCGGTATGTCCGGTGTCGCTGGCAACACCGGCGATGTCGTGGCCGAGCAGCGCCTCCGGTGTTTCGGGCATCCCGCGGCGATCGAGGTAGGTGGGGCTGGCGACGAGCAGGCGCCGCGTCCAGCCGACGCGACGGGCGACCAGCGATGAGTCCGCCAGTCTGCCGATGCGCACGGCGAGGTCGATGCCCTCTTCGACAAGACTGCTGATCGCATCGTCGAGGCGAAGGCGGACGCTGACCTCGGGGTGGCGCGCGAGGAAGCGCGACACCGCCGGGCGCACGTGCAGGCGGCCGAACTGGACCGGTGCGGTTACGGTGATGCGGCCGCTGGGGACTGCCTGTGTGTCGCGCATGTCACGCTCGGCCACGTCGAGTTCGCCAAGAATGCGCCGTGCGTGCGCAAGGTAACGCGTTCCGGCGTCGGTCAGTCGCACCGAGCGCGTCGAGCGCATGAATAGTTGCACGCCCAACTCCGCCTCGAGCGCCTGTACGGCACGCGTCACCGCCGACGGGTTGACGCGCATGCGGCGTGCCGCGCTGGCGAAGCCACCTTGCTCGGCAACCCCGACGAACGCACTGATCGCGGCAAGACGGTCCATAATTATTGCTTCTACCGCAATTATGTCGTCCTACATAGGCGGATTATCACCATGCAGACACAGGTGCACATTGGTGGCCAGCAACACTGGACGCCGACATGGGACACGCTTTCCACGCCATCACGATGACGCCCGCGGTCAAGGCACGGCAGGCGATCGATGGCAGCCGCGAGATCTATGCGCGGGCTGAAACCGCGGAGCCGGCCTATCACCGCATGACCGCGCGCGAAGCGGAGTTCATCGCTGCACGCGACAGTTTTTATATGGCGAGCGTCACCGAGACCGGCTGGCCATACCTCCAGCACCGCGGCGGCCCGAAGGGGTTCCTGAACGTGCTCGACGAAACCACGCTCGGCTTCCTCGATTTTCGCGGCAACCGGCAGTTCCTGACCGTTGGCAATCTCGACAACGACGGCCGAGTCGCCCTGTTCCTCATGGACTATGCCGGCCGCAAGCGCCTGAAGATACTCGGCCGCGCAACCAGTACATCCGTTGCCGACCGACCAGCACTCGCCGGCCGTTTAGCTGTAAGCGGCTATCGCGCAGAGCCGCAGAGGGTTTTCACCATCAGTGTCGTCGCCTTCGACTGGAACTGCCCGCAGCACATCACGCCGCGCTTCACCGAACCCGAAATCGTGGCGGCGACCGAGCCGCTGCGTGCGCGCATCGCCGAACTCGAAGCGGCACTCGCCGCGCACGGCGTACCGCTTCCCGCACCACAGCCGACGAACCTTCAAGGAGACCAAAGATGATGACGCTCTACGCCAATCCTGTATCGGGCAACGTGCATAAGGTCCGCATTGCATTTGCCCTGCTGGGACTGCCGCATGCCGAACGCCATATTGATTTTCGCCTGGGCGAGCATCGCCGGCCGCCAGTCAGCGAGCTCAATCCGCTGATGCAGCTGCCCATCTTAGTCGACGGCGACTTGGTCCTGCGCGACAGCCAGGCGATCCTCACCTACCTCGCCGCCCGCTATGCGCCCGGCGTCTGGGATGGCGAAACGCCAGCCGAACGCGGCCGGATCGCGCAATGGCTGGCGTTTGCCGCCGTCGAGATCGCCGGGGGCGCCGCACGGCTCCGGCTGGCGAAGCTGTTTGGGCTGTTGATCGACGTGGACGGCGCCACCGCGCTCAGCAACCGCGCGCTAGATATCCTCGAAACGCGGCTCGCCACCGCTGCGTGGCTCGAAGGCGGCCGCCTGACCATCGCCGACATTGCCGTCGCACCCTACGTCGCGCTCGCCCCCCAGGGTGGGGTTGATCTCGCGCCGTATCTGGCCGTTAGGGGCTGGCTCGACCGGCTCGCGGCGCTGCCCGGCTTTCCCGACGTGCCAGGCTGGATGCAGCAGAAGGTCGCGGCATGACGACTGAGCTTCGCCCGCCGCTGCCGCCGTTCACGCGGGATACCGCGCTCGCCAAGGTCAAGGCTGCGGAGGACGCCTGGAACACCCGCGACCCCGCGCGCGTCGCGCTTGCATACACGGAGGATTGCGCGTGGCGGAACCGCGACCAGTTTTTCAAAGGACGCGATGCCATCATCGCGTTCCTCAAGGCAAAATGGGAGCGTGAGCTCGACTATCGGCTGATGAAGGAGCTCTGGGCGTACACCGACAACCGCATCTCGGTGCGCTTCGAGTACGAATGGCACGACGCCAGTGGCCAGTGGTGGCGCAGTCACGGCAACGAGCACTGGGAGTTCGCCGACGACGGACGCATGCGCCGCCGCGATGCTTCCATCAACGACGTGCCGATCATCGCGGCTGAACGACGCTATCGTCGTTGAAGCTCTGCCACAAACTGGCGAATGCGGCGGTTCACCTCAGCCGCCGCCTCCATGTGCGGCATGTGCCCGGTCGGCAGCGTCTCGCCGTGTCCGGGCGCGGCGATCACCGCGTCCTTGTCGCCGTGCAGTACCATCACCGGCATCGTCAGCGTTCGCCGCTTCGCGTCGAGCGCGGCGGCGCTCGCATCGGACAGCGCGTTTAGCGCCAGCGCATCGAGCGCGGCCTGCACGCCGTCGAGGCGGCGATAGGCGAGCAGCGCCTCGACCATGTCGCGGCTGACGAGGCTCTCGTCGGCGAACAGGAAGCGCAACGCCGCCTTCATCTCCTTGCGGCGGTCGGCGGCAAGCAGTTCGTCGATGAACTGGCGATTGACCGGGTTGCCCGTGCCGAACGCCGACAGCAGCACGACGCCGGCGATCCTGTCGGGACGGCCAGCGGCAAGCTCGATGGCAACGCCGCCGCCCAGCGAGTGGCCGACGACGACGGCACGCCTCATGCCGATCGCGTCCATGAAGCCGGCAACGCTGTCCGTCAGCGCGGCGATGCTGCCATCGTCGACGTCCTTCGACGACGCGCCATGTCCGGGCAGGTCCAGCGCCACGACGCGCCGCGCGCTCGCCAGATCGGCGATGTTGAACAGCCAGTTGTCCTTGTCGCCCGAAAAGCCGTGGACGAGGAGGAGGGGGAGCGCGTCGCTGGCGTGGTCACCTGCCTCGATGTAGCTGAGCGTGCGGCCACCAACCTCGACCGACAGCGGCGCGGCCGCCGCTGCTTCCTCCGTTTCCGGCACCTCGACGACAAAGCCGCCGACGAAGGCGTCAATCTCGGCCGCCGGCGTGGCTTCGGGGCCGATGACGGCAAGCAGCGACCCGATCGGCCGGACGTCGCCCTCGCCGGTCACGATCCGCAGCAGCGAGCCGGTCGCCGGCGCCTCGACGACATTGGCGATCTTCGACGATTCGATCTCGACGATCTCTTCGCCCTTCGTCACCGTCGCGCCCTCGCGAACGAGCCACGACGTAACCGTACCCTCCTCCATGGCCAGCCCCCATTTGGGCACGATGACAGCAACAAGTTCGGTCATGACTGAACATCACCAATCCCGCTCATCCCGAGCGAAGTCGAGGGACGCACTATCCTCTCTGCGTCCCTCGACTTCGCTCGGGATGAGCG
>CAYVVV010000048.1:0-14940 GCA_964455325.1 uncultured Sphingosinicella sp.
TAAACCGGGCTTGGTTCGAAGCCCAGCCCCGGCGCCAGCGTCACCACGCAGCTTACCGGAACGTGGTCCGATGTCGGCTGGCTGGGGTGCAGGCTGGCGTTGATGAGGCCGTGCACCTCGTGCTCGACCCTGCCGGCGAACGGCTCGACCCACAGATGCTTGCGCATGTCGCGCCGCACGAAGCGCTGTGTGAACAATATGTGGTCGATGAGCGGGCGGATCGTGCGGCCGGGGTTGTAGCTGTCGTCGAACTCGGCGGTCCAGCGCAGCTCGCCGGGAAAGTCGAACAGCGCGTGGTTGAGGAAGCGGCTGGCGGCGAAGATGTCGCCCTGCAGATTGCCGACGAGGTCGTGGAACAGGAAGATCTCCTCCCACAGGTCGCGGCCGGGGCCGTCATTGAGATCGCCCATCAGCATGATTGCCGCGTCGGGGTTCTGGTCGAAGCGTGCGTTGAGGTAATAGCGGACATTCATCGCCTCGGTGGTGAGCTTGATGCGCGCTTCGATCGCCTCGCGCACGTGCGCCGGGCTGCCCTCGACCGTTCCGGTCCACGTCGTCCGGTTGATCTTCGACTTGAGGTGAAGGCCGATCAGCTCGACGCGCGTCGTCTCGCCGCTGGCGGCATCGCGCAGCTGGAACGACAGCACCTGCGGGTGGCGGTGATGCCTGTGCCTGCCGACGATCAGGTTCTGCGGCCACGGCTGGTTGGCGGGGGCAAGGAACGGATGGCTGACCGACCAGCTGGCGTCGTGCAGCATCGCCGCGGCGGTCTTGAACGCCTCGCCCTCGGTCTCGAACGCGCGCCTCGACGCGTCGCGCGTCAGCGCCCGCCAGCGCGCGACCGGATCGATCCGGCACGCCGCCGCGATCGCCGGACGCGCCATGAACAGGATGTTCTGCGGCTTGCCGCCGGGACCCGAACCCATGTGATAGGGATCGCCGGCCGGCCGCGTGATCGCCTGCCAGGCGCCGCCCAGCGTGACCTTGCCAAAGCGCACGAGCTGGTCGGGTTTCGGGCCTTCGATGATGCACCAGATGTCGGCGTCGATTGCCGCCATCTGCTGCGCGATCGCGGCGAGGCGCGCGGCTTCGCGCTGCGACAGCGTGCCCGCCTCGTCCTTGGCGAGCAGCTGGCCGAACAGCTTGACGTTCCAGCTGGCGATCTTGAGCGTGGGCATCGCGTCCCCCCTGCCGAAGCTCGGCTAGATTAGCACCGCCGCCGACGGCTTACGCGTCAGAAATCCGTCAAAAATGGGTGCCAGCCTACGCCGGCCAGCAGGCCGGGATGGCCAGCGCCGAAGCGGCCGTCCCGGCAGCGGTGCGACTCGAACGCATGACCGGTCAACGCTTGCGTGTCGACCGGGTATCGAGCGACGCGAACGCCTCGCTCGTCGACCTGGCAATCGCTGCGACCACCTGCGGCGCCGCGCTGGCGCGGGCCTCGCGGGCGCAGCGCCGGTGCGCCGGACGGTACGACAGCGTCACCGCGCCGGAACCGCAGATCGTCACGATCGCGCGGCCGATGCGCCGGTCGAGCGCGCGCTGTCCGGCCTCGCTCGACAGGTTGAGATCGCCGTAAGGCACGTGGACCGACATGGTCTCGGTCTTGGCCGGCAGCGCGACCGTGGCGAGCAGCGTTGCCGTCGCGAGCGTCGCGGCGGCGATGGGGATCATTCGAGACATCGTCATCACTTCCTGGCTGGCCGGCGCACGGTGCGCCGGCTTCGCGTCCGGACCGGCGGGCTGGGGAGGGTGCAATGCCGGCCCGGACGCTCGCACCATCGCACGGGCGCGTCAGCCGCCGGTGATGAAGGCGTCAACAGCGCATCAGAACAGCATCAAAAAGGGTGTCCGGTCGGACTTCCCGTCCGGCGACGCTGCCGCGGCGCTACTTTATGGCCGCCAGCGTGTAGAGGAACTCGGCATAGCCCATGGTCGCGTCGACCAGGCCGGCGACCTTGGGATTGGTCGACTCGATGAGGTAATATTCGTCGGGTGCATGCGCGCCGGCGCCGTGACCGATGCCGAAATGGCCGGCGGGAATCGACACCGGCGGCGCGGTGAAGGTGGCGCCCGGCCAGGATCCCGCCAGCCGCGCGTTGAGGTTCGCGGTGACGCCGAGCTTCCTGTAGGTGGCAAGTTCGGTGCGGATCAGCCGGCTGTTCTCGTCGGTTTCGGTCGGGTCATAGCCGCCGCTGACGTTCATCTCGATGTCGGCGAAGCCGTGCCTGTCGAGATGCGCGCGCAGCTTCCGCTCGGCCTCGGCGCGCGTCTGGTTGGGCACCAGGCGCAGGTCGAGCTTGGCGAGCGCGCGGCCGGGCAGGATGGTCTTGCCGCCGGGGCCGGTATAGCCGGCGACCAGCCCCTCGATATTGACCGTCGGCTGCTCGGCAAGGCGGATGAGCGCGTCCTCGTAGGCCAGGTTGTCGATCCAGTGGTTGACACCCAGGATCGCCTTCTGCTGCGCTTCGTCGCCAAGCTTTGCCGCCGCGCGGATCAGCATCTTCTCGCGTTCGGTCAGCGGCCGGACATTCTCGAACCAGCCGTCGATCGCCGGCGTGTTGCCATCGGCGCTGACCAGTGTCTGCAACGCCTGAACCAGCCGCCAGGCAGGCGAGTCGACCATCGCCTTGAGGCTTGAGTGGATGTCGCCGCTGGGGCCGCGCCCCCATTTTGCGCCGCTGGCGACGAGTTCGAGTTCGATGACGCCTTTCGATCCCAGGTTCACCGAAACATTGCCGTTCCTGTCCTGCCAGCCGGCCGGGATGAAGATGCCCTCGCACGCCCTGAGCGCGGCAAGCACGTTCGGCTTGGTGGCGATCTGCCGGAAGTTCGGCGAGCCGATCTCCTCCTCGCCCTCGCAGACAAGCACGATGTTGACGGGCAGCCTGCGCCCCGCCGCGCGGATCGCATGCAGCGCGGCAAGGAAGGTCGCCTGCGGCCCCTTCTGGTTGACGGCGCCGCGGCCCATGATCGCAGTGCCGAAGCCGGGGCGTTCGACCATGCGCCCCTCGAGCGGTGGCGATGACCATTCGGCCGGATCGAACTGCTTGACATCGTACATGAAATAGATGCCGAGCGTGCGCCTGGCACCGACGTCGATGCTGCCGAACACGCCCGGGTGGCCGTCGGTCGGCACGATTTCGACATTCTGGAAACCGGCATCGCGGGCGAGCTCGGCCATGTACGCCGCACCCTCTTGCATGTTGCGGTTTTCCGCCGCGATCGAGGGAAGCGCGATCCACTCGCGCAGGCGCTTGACCGACGCGTCCTTGCCCGCTTCGGCCGCGCGGCGGACCGCCGCCATGTCGCCTTTCGCCAGCGCCGGCGGCGGCCGCATCAGCATGGCGCCCGCGCCCAGCAACGCCGCGCCGCGCATGATGTCGCGGCGATCGAATCGGTCGTTCATGTCCCCGGCTTTCCTCTGCAAGGCTTACGGCAAGACGTTCGGACGTCCGTCGGGCAAATGCAAGCCGACACGGGACGCCGGCAGTACAGCGCCGATGCTATTTCGCGGTCTCAAGCAGCCGTTCCCGCGCAATCTTCTCGCGCCAGACCAGCGGGGCAAGGTGGTGGACGCTCGCCCCGTCGGCATCGACGGCAACGGTGACCGGCATGTCGCGCACCTCGAACTCGTAGATCGCTTCCATGCCGAGGTCGGCGAACGCCAGCACCTTCGCTGACTTGATCGCCTTGGAGACGAGATAGGCGGCGCCGCCGACGGCCATCAGATAGGCCGATCGGTGATCCTTGATCGCCGCGATCGCCGCCGGGCCGCGCTCGGCCTTGCCGATCATGGCGAGCAGGCCCTGTTCGAGCATCATCCGCGTGAACTTGTCCATGCGCGTCGCCGTCGTCGGGCCGGCGGGGCCGACCGCCTCACCCGCGACCGGATCGACCGGGCCGACGTAATAGATGACGCGGCCCCTGAAATCGACGGGCAGCGGCTCGCCCTTCGCCAGCATGTCCGCGATGCGCTTGTGCGCGGCATCGCGTCCGGTCAGCATCCTGCCATTCAGGAGCAGCCGGTCGCCCGGCTTCCAGCCGGCGACGGTTTCGGGCGTCAGCGTGTCGAGGTCAACGCGGATCGCCGCCTTGTCCGGCGTCCAGTTGACCTCGGGCCATTCGGCAAGGTTTGGCGCCTCGAGGTACGCCGGCCCCGAGCCGTCGAGCACGAAATGTGCATGCCGCGTCGCCGCGCAGTTGGGGATCATCGCCACGGGCTTCGACGCGGCGTGCGTCGGCGTGTCGTAGATCTTGACGTCGAGCACGGTGGCGAGCCCGCCCAGTCCCTGCGCGCCGATGCCGAGCGCGTTGACCTTGTCGAAGATTTCGACGCGCAGTTTTTCGATGTCGGTGCGGGGTCCGCGCGCTTTCAGCTCGGCCATGTCGATCGGCTCCATCAGCGCCTGCTTGGCAAGCAGCATCGCCTTTTCCGCCGATCCGCCGATGCCGATGCCGAGCATGCCGGGCGGGCACCAGCCGGCACCCATCTGCGGCACCATCTCGAGCACCCAGTCGACGATCGAATCGCTGGGGTTCAGCATCTTGAACTTCGACTTGTTCTCGCTGCCGCCGCCCTTTGCCGCGACGGTGATCTCGACCGTGTCGCCGGGTACCATCTCGACGTGGACGACGGCGGGCGTGTTGTCCCTGGTGTTCGTGCGCGCGAACGCCGGGTCGGCGACGATCGACGCGCGCAGCCGGTTGTCGGGATGGAGATAGGCACGGCGCACGCCCTCGTCGATCATTTCCTGAACTGTTTTCGTGGTTTCCCAGCGGACGTTCATGCCGATTTTCACGAAGGCGACGACGATGCCGGTGTCCTGGCAGATCGGCCGGTGGCCTTCGGCGCACATGCGGCTGTTGGTGAGGATCTGCGCGATCGCGTCCTTCGCCGCCGCTCCCTGCTCCAGCGCGTAGGCGCGGCCGAGCGCGCGGATATAGTCCATCGGGTGATAATAGCTGATGAACTGCAGCGCATCGGCCACCGACTCGATGACGTCGGCTTCGCGGATGATGGTCATTGTCGGTTCCTCGAATGGCGCGGATCGCCGGGCTGATTAGCGGCTTGGCTTGCCGGCGTCCACTTGCCGCTTGAGGCGGTTCTGAAAGCGATTCCGATAAGCCACTGGAGCTTCACGCAAACGCAAATTTTCTGAAAAACACCCTTGCGTTAAGCCCGGCTTCACCACAAAGTCTGGGCTTGGGACCGGGGGGTCACCACAAGAGCTTGTGTAGCGCGGGGGCGATGTCCATCTTGCGAACAGGCGATTTGTGCCCCGTGTCCCCGGTCTGGGGCTGTGGATTGCGGGAATATCGGGGACTGCGGCATCAACGCTGTATCCCGGCGCGGCAGGCGCCGCTACGCATGTCCGGAGCCCCTTGACGAGACAGGAACGAAGCGGGAACATGGGGGAGTCGGCGCAAATGGACTTCAGTGGCGTGGAACCGGCGATCTTGGATAGCGATGTGGAAACGACTGCGGCGCGGCCGAAGGTTGGCGCGCACGCGATCGAGATCGATCACGGCCGCGACGCGCTGCTGACCGATTTCGGGCTCGAGACGCTCGAGGATCGCTACCTGCTCCCCGGCGAGAGGCCGCAGGATCTGTTCGCGCGCGTTGCCGCCGCCTACGCCGACGACGACGCGCACGCGCAGCGCCTCTACGATTACATTTCGAAGCTGTGGTTCATGCCGGCGACGCCGGTGCTGTCGAACGGCGGCACGGGCAGGGGGCTTCCCATTTCCTGCTATCTGAACAGCGTCGCCGACAGTCTCGAAGGCATCGTCGGCACGTGGAACGAGAACGTCTGGCTCGCGTCGAGGGGCGGCGGCATCGGTACCTACTGGGGGCATGTGCGCGGAATCGGCGAACCGGTCGGTTTGAACGGCAAGACGAGTGGCATCGTTCCGTTCGTGCGCGTAATGGATAGTTTAACACTGGCGATAAGCCAGGGCTCGCTCAGGCGCGGTTCGGCCGCGTGTTACCTCGACATCTCGCACCCGGAAATCGAAGAGTTTCTCGAAATCCGGAAGCCTTCCGGCGACTTCAACCGCAAGGCCTTGAATCTCCATCACGGCGTGCTTGTAACCGACGCCTTCATGGAAGCGGTGCGAGATGGTCTTCCCTTTGACCTTATCAGCCCCAGGGACGGCTCGAAGCGTGGCGAGGTCGATGCGCGGGCGCTGTTCCAGAAGCTGGTCGAAACGCGCCTGGCGACCGGCGAGCCGTACATCATCTTCATCGACCACGTGAACAACGCGATGCCGCGGCATCAGCGCGACGTCGGGCTGAAGGTGACGACGTCGAACCTGTGCTCGGAGATCACGCTGCCGACGGGCGTCGACCAGCACGGCCGCGAACGCACCGCGGTCTGCTGCCTGTCAAGCCTCAACCTCGACACCTGGGACGACTGGTCGAAGGACAAGAGCTTCATCGAGGACGTCATGCGCTTCCTCGACAACGTGCTCACCGACTACATCGACCGTGCCCCCGCCGAGATGGCGCGCGCCAAATATGCGGCGATGCGCGAACGCTCGGTCGGACTTGGCGTGATGGGCTTCCACAGCTTCCTGCAGGCGCGCGGCATTCCCTTTGAAAGCGCCATGGCGAAGTCGTGGAACCTCAAGATCTTCCGTCACATCCGCAGTCAGGTCGACGAAGCCTCGATGCTGCTGGCGAGCGAGCGCGGCGCCTGCCCGGATGCCGAGGACATGGGGGTGATGGAGCGCTTCAGCTGCAAGATGGCGATCGCGCCGACGGCGTCGATCTCGATCATCTGCGGCGGCACTTCGGCGTGCATCGAGCCGATCCCGGCGAACATCTACACGCACAAGACGCTGTCGGGCAGCTTTGCCGTCAAGAACCCGCATCTGGAGGCGCTGCTCGTCGACAAGGCGAAGAACAGCGATGCGACCTGGAACTCGATCCTCGAGCGCGGCGGCAGCGTGCAGCATCTCGACTTCCTGACGCAGGAGGAGAAGGCGGTGTTCCGCACCGCGTTCGAGATCGACCAGCGCTGGCTGCTGGAGCTCGCCGGCGACCGCACGCCCTATATCGACCAGTCGCAGTCGCTGAACCTTTATCTGCCCGCCGACATCGAAAAGTGGGATCTTCTGATGCTGCACTACCGGGCGTGGGAGCTTGGCATCAAGTCGCTCTACTACTGCCGCTCGAAGTCGGTGCAGCGCGCCAGCTTCGCCGGCGGCGTCGAGGCGGACAACACCCCCGACCTCAAGAAGATCGAAGTCGAGGTGAAGGACTACGACGAGTGCCTCGCGTGTCAGTGACGATTGCTAACATGTGCATGCATATGTTAATAACGTCGACTGGAGGTGGCAGATGAAGACGGAACGTCTCGTGCTACTGGTAACGCCAGAGGAAAAGGCCCGCATTGGCGCCGGCGCAGCCAAACTTGGTGTCAGCGTGAGCGAGTATGTGCGGAAGCTCGTGGGGCTGATCGACGCGGAAGACGTGGCGGAGCTGGAGGGTCTCGCCGCCCTGATGCCAGCGCTTGCGACGGCCATGGCGAATATCGAAGCCAACATTGGCCATGCGGTTGCACGCTTTGAGGAGGCGGAGAAGGAACGCGCCTATCTCTATTCGGACGAGTACCGCGCCAAAGTTCGCGAGGGTCTTCTCAGCGATCCGACGATCAATTGGGATGCGGTGGAGGCTTTGTTCGGCGGCCGCAAGCCCAATTCCGGAGTTGCAGTGTGAGCTGGCTTGGGGACGCCTTTTCCTATTTCCGCAGGCTTACCCTGCTCGACAACGAGGTTGCGCGACTGGTCAGGGTGACGGATGCGATGAATGCGCAGATCACCGATCATGACCGCCGTCTCATTCGCATCGAAACGCTCATAGAATTCGGTCGGCCTTCGGGTTCGCCTCGGCTTCCGCGCCGCTAGAAAGAGTAACGCCCATGCCCTTGATGCAAGCCTCCAAGCAGTACAAGCCGTTCGAATACCCTTGGGCGTTCGAGTTCTGGAAGCGGCAGCAGCAGATCCACTGGATGCCCGAGGAGGTGCCGCTCGGCGAGGACTGCCGCGACTGGGCACAGAAGCTGTCGGACCACGAGCGCAATCTGCTCACGCAGATCTTCCGCTTCTTCACCCAGGCCGACGTCGAGGTGCAGGACTGCTACCACGAACATTACGGCCGCGTGTTCAAGCCGACCGAGATCAAGATGATGCTGGCCGCCTTTTCCAACATGGAAACGGTGCACATCGCCGCCTATTCGCACCTTCTTGACACCATCGGCATGCCCGAAAGCGAATATGGCGCCTTCCTCCAGTACAAGGAGATGAAGGACAAGCACGACTATCTCGCCCAGTTCGGTGTCGACACCGATGCCGACATTGCGCGCACGCTCGCCATGTTCGGCGGCTTCACCGAAGGGCTACAGCTGTTCGCCAGCTTCGCCATGCTGATGAACTTCCCGCGCTTCAACAAGATGAAGGGCATGGGCCAGATCGTGTCGTGGTCGGTGCGCGATGAAAGCCTGCATTGCGAAGGCATCATCAAGCTGTTCCACACCTTCTGCGCCGAGCGGCAGTGTCTGACCCCGGCGGTTCGCGACGACATCGTCGACGTCTGCCAGAAGGTCGTCCGGCTGGAGGACGCGTTCATCGACCTTGCCTTCGAGATGGGGCCGGTGAACGGCATGAGCCCGAAGGAGATCAAGAAGTACATCCGCTTCATCGCCGACTGGCGCCTCGGCCAGCTTGGCCTGAAGCCGGTCTACATGATCGACGAGCACCCGGTGCCGTGGCTGCAGGCGATCCTGAACGGTGTCGAGCACGCCAATTTCTTTGAAACCCGAGCGACGGAGTATTCAAAGGCGGCAACCCGCGGCAATTGGGGCGAAGTCTGGGACGCCTTTGACAAGCGCAAGAACGCGCGTCTCGCGAAGGCGGCGAACGAAGCCGGCGACGAACCGGGACTGCTGGGCGCGGCGGAGTAGATTGCGAACATAAAGAGAACATGTTAGCGGTAGCCATATCAGCGGAGATTCGCGATGACCAAGTCGACACGCAACTCAGGCATGCAATGGACGCCGCAAGACGTGAAGCAGCTTCGTGACTTGGCAAGCGGCAACACACCGACGCGAGTTATCGGATTGAAGCTCGGCCGTACCGAAGATGCCATCTACAAGAAGGCGTCCGCATTGGGTGTCGACCTCAAGCCGACAAACCAGTCGCCCTACAATCGCAAGAAGTAAGCAGAATGTCGTTGCCTACGGATGCTGCTGTCGACCTGCTGGCTGAAACTCGCGGACGACAATTCGGCACCATTCTTGCCGACCCGCCGTGGCAGTTCCAGAACCGCACCGGCAAGGTTGCGCCTGAGCACAAACGCCTTTCGCGCTACGACACAATGACGCTCGACGACATTTGCGCCTTGCCCGTGGATGACATCGCCGCTGACCCGTCGCATCTTTATCTTTGGGTGCCGAATGCCCTGTTGCCGGATGGTCTGCGCGTAATGGAAGCGTGGGGCTTCCGCTATATTTCCAACATAGTCTGGCACAAGATCCGCAAGGATGGCGGATCGGATGGTCGCGGTGTGGGATTCTATTTTCGCAATGTCACCGAGCTCTTGCTGTTCGGCGTCAAGGGCAAGAACGCGCGAACGCTCGCGCCAGGCCGGCGTCAGGTCAACATGATCCAGACGATGAAGCGCGAGCACAGTCGCAAGCCTGACGAGCAGTACCAGATCATCGAGCATTGTAGCTGGGGCCCACGCCTTGAATTGTTCAGTCGCGGAAAGCGCCGCGGATGGACGGTCTGGGGCAATCAGGCCGACGAAACCTATCGACCGACATGGGATACCTACGCCTATAACTCGGCGACGATGCTGGCCGCGGAGTAGTCGGTGACGACGGCGCATCTGGTTCCAGACGACATTGCCGAACGTTACGAAATTCACGAATGGCGGAATGCAGTCGGCGTTCTCTCAACGGCTTGCGTGGCCGAGTGGGTCGACATACAGTCGGCACTGCGCGCCTTCAGGCTGCTGCGCAGCGAAGTTTTAAGCGCGGGTGGCAATCGATCTTCAATCGTTGATCGTCTTGAGCGGCCGTTGAAGCAGGCCGGCTGGATCGAAAAACAGTTTGCCACCGCGATTGTCGTCGATGGCCAGACCAAGGAATCGCCTACGCACAGTGTTGACTGCTTCAAGGGACGGGTGGCGCTCGAAGTGGAATGGAACAACAAGGATCCGTTCTACGACCGTGATCTCAATAACTTTCGCCTGCTCTTCGACCTGCAGGTTATCGACGCAGGTGTCATCATCACGAGAGCGTCACACCTGCAGTCGATCTTCAACGCGCTCGGCAAGGGCAGCAGCTACGGCAATTCGACGACCCATATTGGGAAATTGCTGCCGAGGGTTGCGTGGTGGCTCCGGCGGCGGCTGTCCGATAGTCGTCTTCGGTATTAGCGACAGGCTCTATGTCGAAGACTGACACTAATCCCGTCGCCATCTGGCGGTAGAGCGCCGCACCGGCCCCGCCTTCCGAACAGTGTCAGTTCAACGCATCAATAAATGTCGTAGCCCCTCCGGTTTATCCGCACGATACAGGCATCGAAGCGCCTGCAGCTTGGTCGGCACCGAGTTCGGGTTGGCGAGCGCGTCGCGCCACGTGTCCCATGCCTTGCCGAAGGCCGCCGCGTTCGCCGACCGGCCGATCCGGAACACCGCCTCGAAGCTGTCGCTTTGCAGCGGCACCGCCATCTCGGCGTGATAGCCGTTGCCGCGACCCAGGTCGAATTGAAGTCGTTCATGATCGGGACGTACTGCGCCACCGAGCAGTCGGGTTTGAGCTTCGACTGGATGACGTCGACATGGGCAGCAAGCGCCGACGAAGCGAGCAGCATCGCTGTCGCGCAAACAAAGGCTTTCATTGACTTTCCCCGCTTGTTGGAGTGCACGCCGAAAGGGCCAACGCGACCAGGCGACAGACGCCGGAAACATTGTCGACGTAGCAAGACCGGTGTCGGAATCCAAACGAACTACCCACATCCGCAGCGAAGCCGGTCGGCGGCGGCATAGGGGCTTGCGCCCGGCATGGGAAGCGGCGCGCGCGGCTTTGGCCTTGCCCTTGGCGCCCGGCGCCGCTATAGGCGCGCCTTCGAAAAACGTGACCGCCGGGCCAGTGTGGGCTGCCTGGGCGATCTGCACACGTTTCAAGGAGACGGAAATGCCCAAGCTCAAGACCAAGAGCGGCATCAAGAAGCGGCTCAAGATGACCGCGACCGGCAAGCTCAAGCACGGCGTCGCTGGCAAGCGCCACCGGCTGATCAGCCACAATGCCAAGTACATCCGCCAGAACCGCGGCACTGACGTGCTTGCCGACTGCGAGACCAGGAAGGTCCTGAAGCAGTGGGCGCCGTACGGGCTGAACTAGGAGGATAGGGCATGGCACGCATCAAGCGCGGCGTCACCACGCACGCCAAGAAGAAGCGGATCCTGGACGCGGCAAAGGGCTATTACGGCCGCCGCAAGAACACCATCCGCATCGCCCGCCAGGCGGTCGAAAAGGCCGGCCAGTACGCCTATCGCGACCGCAAGGTGAAGAAGCGGAACTTCCGCGCGCTCTGGATCCAGCGCATCAACGCCGCCGTCCGCGCCGAGGGGCTGACCTACGGCCGCTTCATGCACGGGCTGAAGCTCGCCGGTGTCGAGCTTGACCGCAAGATCCTCGCCGACCTTGCGATCCACGAGAGCGACGCGTTTAGGGCCATCGTCAGGCAGGCAGAGTCCGCGCTCGCGAAGGCCGCGTAACCAACACGCGATTTGAGCATGAGAAAGGCGCGGCGCTGCCCCGGCAGCGACCGCGCCTTTGTCCGTTCCTCGGGGGTTCGTTGATGTCCGACCTTGATACACAGCGACGCGACTGGCTCGCCAAGATCGCCGCAGCGCCCGATGCGGCGGCGGTCGAGGCGCTGCGTGTCGCCGCACTCGGCAAGTCGGGGGCGATCACGCAGCAGCTGAAGGCGCTGGGCGGCATGGATGCCGAGGCGCGCAAGGCGGCGGGCGCGGCGCTCAACGTGCTGCGCGAGGCGGTGGGCGAGGCGCTTGCCGCGCGCAAGGCAGCGCTTGACGCGGCCGAGCTCGACGCGCGGCTCGCCGTCGAGGCGATCGACCTGTCGCTTCCTGCCGATCCCGGCGCCGCCGGTTCGGTGCATCCGGTCAGCCAGGTCATGGACGAGCTTGCCGAGATCTTCGCCGACATGGGCTTCGCCGTCGCCGAAGGACCGGAGATCGAGGACGACTGGCACAATTTCACCGCGCTCAACATTCCTGAGACGCACCCGGCGCGGGCAATGCACGACACCTTCTATTTTCCCGAAGCGATGGCAAGGGATGGCAGGCGCATGCTGCTCCGCACGCACACCTCGCCGGTGCAGATCCGCACGATGCAGACGACGCCGCCGCCCATTCGCATCATCGCGCCGGGCCGGGTCTACCGCTCTGACAGCGACGCGACGCACACGCCGATGTTCCACCAGATCGAAGGGCTGGTCATCGATCGCGGCATCACGCTCGGCCACCTCAAGTGGACGCTGGAGACTTTCCTCAGGGCGTTTTTCGAGCGCGACGACGTCGTGCTGCGCATGCGGCCCAGCTATTTCCCGTTCACCGAACCGTCGGCGGAGGTCGATGTCGGCTACAGCCTGGTGGGCGGCAAGCGCGTCGTCGGCGGTGCGGAGGGCTGGATGGAGGTGCTGGGCAGCGGCATGGTGCATCCGCGCGTCATTGCCGCCTGCGGGCTCGACCCCGACATCTGGCAGGGCTTCGCGTTCGGCACCGGCGTCGACCGGCTGGCGATGCTGAAGTACGGCATGGACGACCTTCGCGCCTTCTTCGATGGCGATATCCGCTGGCTGAGGCACTACGGCTTTGCGGCGCTCGACGTACCGACGCTGTCGGGAGGAGTTGGCGCATGAAGTTCTCGCTGAGCTGGCTCAAGGAGCACCTCGATACCGACGCCGACGTCAACACCGTCGCCGAGACGCTGACGCGCATCGGGCTCGAGGTCGAGAGCGTTGAAAACCCGGCCGAGGCACTGCGACCGTTCCGCATCGCGCGGGTGCTCACCGCCGAACGGCATCCGCAGGCTGACAAGCTGCAGGTGCTGACGGTGGATGCGGGGGAGGGGCCGCTCCAGGTCGTCTGCGGCGCACCCAACGCGCGCGCTGGGCTCGTCGGCGTGTTCGGCGCGCCGGGCGCCTATGTGCCGGGCAGCGGCATCACCTTGAAGGTCGCGGCCATTCGCGGCGTTGAATCGAACGGCATGATGTGTTCATCGCGCGAGCTCGAACTGGGCGACGACCATGACGGCATCATCGAATTGCCCGGGGATGCACCGGTCGGCGCGTCCTACGCGGACTGGGCGGGGCTCGACGATCCGGTCATCGATGTCGCCATCACGCCGAACCGCCAGGACTGCATGGGCGTGCGTGGGATCGCCCGCGACCTTGCGGCGGCCGGGCTTGGGACGCTGAAACCGCTGCTGCCGGGCCGCCCCGGCGATGCCGCTGCCTATGCGGCGCTCGCCGATACGCTGGCGGCGCTCGCCGACGAGGCCGCCATGCCGCCCTGTGCAGTGCACGTCGTCATCGACGATCCCGAAGGTTGTCCGGCGTTCTGGGGGCGAACCATAACGGGGGTCAGCAACGGCCAAAGCCCGCCCTGGCTGCAGCGCAAGCTGAAGGCGGCCGGCCAGAGGCCGATCTCGGCGCTCGTCGACATCACCAACTTCGTCATGCTTGATCTCGGGCGGCCGAGCCATGTCTACGACCTCGCGCGGCTGAACGGCAATGTGACGGCCCGCCGCGCGCGAGAGGGAGAGACGGTGACCGCGCTCAACGGTCGCACCTACACATTGACCGCGGCGATGACGGTCATCGCCGACGATGCCGGTGTCCACGACATTGCCGGCATCATGGGCGGCGAGCATTCGGGCTGCTCCGAAACAACGCATGATGTCTTTCTCGAAGTGGCGTACTTCACGCCCGAGCGCATCGCGAAGACGGGGCAGGCGCTGGCGCTGACGTCCGACGCGCGCAGCCGCTTCGAACGCGGTGTCGACCCGGCCTTTCTGGACGAGGGTACGCTGATCCTGACCGCGCTGATCGTGGCGCACTGCGGCGGCGTTCCGTCGCGCGTCGCGCGTACCGGACAGCCCCCGCTGGCGCCGAAGGTCGTTCACTACGACCCTGCGCGCTGCCATGCGCTCGGCGGCATCGATGTCCCGGCGGAGCGGCAGCGGGCGATCCTCGACTCGCTTGGCTTCGAGGTTGCCGCCGACTGGCGCGTGACTGCCCCGACGTGGCGGCGCGACATCGACGGGCCGGCTGACATCGTCGAGGAGGTGACGCGCATCGTTGGCTTCGACAACGTGCCTGCCGCGCCGCTGCCGCGCGCGGAAGGCGTGGCGAAGCCGACGGCGACGCCGGCGCAGAAGCTCGAGCGGCGGCTGCGGCGGATGGCAGCGGCGCGGGGGCTCCACGAAGCGGTGACCTGGTCGTTCATCGCCGAGCGCGAAGCGGCGGCGTTCGGCGGCGGCGTGTGGACGCTCGACAACCCGATCAGCGAGGACATGAAGGTGATGCGCCCGTCGCTGCTGCCGGGCCTGCTGTCGGCAGCGGCGCGCAACATCGACCGCGGCGCATCTGGCGTGCGGCTGTTCGAGATCGGCCGGCGCTACCTTGCCGACGCCGAGCGGCCGACGCTTGCGCTGGTGCTTGCCGGCGCACGCGGCGCGCGCGACTGGCGCGCGGGCAAGCCGCACCGGTTCGACGCCTTCGACGTCAAGGCGGAGGTGCTGGCGCTGCTCGCTGCTGCAGGGGTGCCGGTCGGCAATCTGCAGACGATGGGCGAGGCGGGCGCGCACTATCATCCGGGCCAGTCGGCGACGCTGCGGCTTGGGC
>CAYVVV010000049.1:0-14684 GCA_964455325.1 uncultured Sphingosinicella sp.
CATAGCCGGCGACGAGCCCGCGCTCGGCGGTCAGGAAACGCACCACCGCGCCGTTCTCGCCATGCGGCAGCGCGGTCAGCAAGATCGCCTCGGTGTCAAGATGCATCGCCAATGTCACGTCCGGCGGGTAATCGGCGTCCGCTGCCAAGGTAACGCCGGCAACGGAGGCTGCAATGCATGAACGGCTTAGCGCGAACGAGCTTAGCTTGTATCTGGCGCGCATCGGTATCGATCGGCCGCCACGCGCCGACGCGGCCGCGCTTGCTGCCATCCACCGCGCGCATGCGCATGCCTTCACCTGGGAGAATCTCGACGCCTACATGGGCTGGCCGTCGTCCATCGATCCGGGTGATGCGTTCGCCAAGATGGTCGAAGCCGGCCGCGGGGGCTGGTGCTACGAGATGAACGGCCTGCTGGGCGCGGCGCTCGCCGGCTTCGGCTTTGCCGTCACGCGGCTTGCCGGCGGCGTCGGCCGCGAGCAGCGCGGCGATACGATGATCGGCAATCACCTCACCTTGCGCGTCGATCTTGACACGCCGTGGCTCGCCGACGTCGGCCTTGGTGACGCCATCGTCGACCCGCTGCCGCTTGCCTTCGGCCGTTATCGGCAGGGCTTCATGCAGTTCGCCATCGATGCCGCCGACGGCTGGTGGCGATTTCGCAACCACCCGGCGGGTGGCGCGCAGTCGTTCGATTTCCACCCAGAACACAGCGATGAGACCGCGCTTGCCGCCGCGCAGGCGTTCCTCATCGGCGATCCGGGGTCGCCCTTCGTCAACAATCTCGTCGTGCAGCGCCATTATCCTTGCCGCATCGAGGCGCTGCGCAATCGCACGCGGATGACGATCACCGCCGCCGGCGTCGTCGAGACGCCCGTCGCCGGCGCCACCGCGCTGGCCCGCACGCTCGCCGAGGACTTCGGCATCGCCGTAGCCGACGTCGACGCGCTGTGGGACAGGCTGCGCCGCGGCCCGGCGACGATTGTGCTGACGCCGCCGACCAAGGCTGTGGAATGATCGCGCGGCGCTGGCACGGCCGCGTTGCGGCGGCGAAGGCCGATGAGTACGCACGGCTGATGCGCGATGTCGCGCTCGCGCAGTGTCGTGCGACCAGGGGCAACCGCGGAGCCTGGTGCCTGACGCGCGCCGAGGGCGACATCGTGCACTTCGAAATGTTCACGCTCTGGGACGATGCCGCGGCGATCGCGCGCTTCGCTGGCGACGACATCGATCGCGCGCGCTCCTATGCCTTCGACGCCGATTTCCTGCTCGAAATGGAGCCGCACGTCGTCCACTTCGTGGCCGACGCGCTGCCCGCCTAATCGACCCAGCCGAGTCCCATGTCGCGATAGACCTCGCGGTCGTCGGCCCAGTCGGGCTTGACCTTGACGTTGAGGAACAGGTGTACGCGCCGGCCAAGCATCGCTTCGAGCTCGGCGCGCGCCGCCGATCCGATCGCCTTGATGCGCTCGCCGCGCTTGCCGAGCACGATCGCCTTCTGGCTGTCGCGCTGGACCAGGATCTGCTGGTGGATCCTGACCGAACCGTTCCTCTGTTCCTGCCACTGCTCGGTTTCGACCGTCGAGGCGTAGGGCAGCTCCTCGTGCAGCTGGCGGTAGAGCTGCTCGCGCGTGATCTCGGCGGCAAGCAGCCGCGTCGTGATGTCGCTGACCTGGTCCTCGGGGAAATGCCACGGCCCGTCCGGCATGGCGGTCGCCAGCGTTGCCTTGAGGTCGTCGATGCCGTCGCCGGTCACTGCCGACACCATCAGCGTCTCCGCGAAGTCGACGCGCCGGTTGGCCTCGGCGGCGATCGTCAGCAACCGCTCCTTGGCTGCGATGTCGACCTTGGTGATCGCCAGCATCTTCGGTTCGGGCCGTTTCGCCAGCACCTCCAGGATGGCATCGGTCTCGTCGGAAATGCCGCGCTTGCCGTCGATGACGAGTAGCACGATGTCGGCGCCCGAGGCGCCTTCCCACGCCGCGTGAACCATGGCGCGGTCAAGGCGCCGTCTGGGTACGAAAATGCCCGGCGTGTCGACGAGGATGATCTGCACAGTGCCCGCCAGCGCGACCCCCATCAGTCGCGTCCGCGTCGTCTGCACCTTGGGGCTGACAATCGCCACCTTCTGCCCGACGAGCGCGTTGACGAGGCTCGACTTGCCGGCGTTGGGCGCGCCGACGACGGCGACGACGCCACAGCTCGGACCCGGCTTCACTGCGCCGCCTCGCGCGCCAGCAACGCGATCGCGGCCTGTTTTTCCGCATCCTGCTTGCTGCTGCCGGTCGCCTCGGCCGGGGCATGGCCGCGCACGCTGACGCGGACCCGGAACCGCGGGGCATGGTCGGGACCGTCGCGGCCGACCACCTCGTAGACCGGAATCGGCAGGCGCTTGCCCTGTGCCCATTCCTGCAGCGCCGACTTGGGATCCTTGGGTGCCGCCGGCGCCCGTCCGACATGCTCCGCCCATGCCGACCGCACGAAGCGTTCGGCGGTGTCGATGCCGCCATCGAGGTACAGCGCGCCGATCAACGCCTCGCACATGTCGCCGAGCACGTTGTCGGATTCGCCGGCGCCCGACTGACGTGCGGCGGTGTCGATGCGGGCGACCGACGGCACGCCGATCTCGCGGGCGACGGACGCACAGGTCGCCTTGTCGACCAGCGCCGCCAGCCGCCGCGCCAGCTCGCCCTCGCGCTCGTCGAAATCGCGGTACAGCCAGGCGGCAATGACGAAGCCGAGCACGCGGTCGCCAAGGAACTCAAGCCGCTCGTAGTTGCGGCCCTTGCCGCCGCCATGCGTCAGCGCCGCCGCCAGCAGCTTCGGATCGCCGAATTCGTGCCCCAGCGCGCCCTGCGCCCAGTCGTCGAGCGGGGCGTCCACTAGAACGTCCGCCCGATGCGCTCCCAACGCGCCGCGGTGAACCAGGTCCACGGCAGCAGCCAGCTCGAAGACCCGTCGGTCGAGAAGAACATGACCTCGGCACGGCCGACCAGATTCTCGCCCGGCACGAAGCTGATGCCGTCCTCGGCGAAGCTGAAACGGCTGTCGGCGCTGTTGTCGCGGTTGTCGCCCATCATGAAATAGTGACCGTCGGGGACGACGAACGGCGCGGTGTCGTCGCCGCGGCTCGCCGGCGTCGTGTCGAGCACGCGGTAGCTGACGCCGCCGGGCAGCGTTTCCTCGAACTGCACATATCGGCACTGTTCGGTGCCGGCTGTGTCGACGAAGCGCTCGCCGGTCAGGCACAGCATGTTCTCCGACACCGGGACGATGAAATCAGCGACGCGCCGCTTGGGTACCTCGACGCCGTTGAGGAAAAGCACGCCGCCGCGCATCTGCACGATGTCGCCGGGCATGCCGATCACGCGCTTGATGAAGTCGGTGCGGTTGTCGCGCGGATCCTTGAACACCGCGATGTCGCCGCGTTGCGGCGGGCTGCCGGCAATGCGGCCGTCGAGGATCGGCGGCCCCAGCGGGAACGAATAGCGGCTGTAGCCATAAGGCCATTTAGCGACGAACAGATAGTCGCCGACCAGCAGCCGCGGCAGCATCGATTCGGACGGGATGTTGAACGGTTCGTAGCCGAACGAGCGCAGCACCAGCGCGATCAGCACCGCGCCGACGATCGTCTTTGCGCCTTCCTTGAGCGACGCTAGCATTTCATCGCCGCGCGCCTTATGGACGACGCGCTCGGCCTCGACCTTCTCGGTTGCGGTATCGGGATCGTTCACAGCGGCGGCACTATTCGGCGGGGCGCAAGCGTGTCAAGCGAATGTGCTGCGATTGACGGGCAGGTCGGGGGCAGCGCGATGACCGTTGAGCAAGCATGGCACGAAGCCGCCGGGTGCGCACAGCGGTGGCGGACGCTGGCGGCGCTGTTCGATGCCGAGCCGGGTCGCGCAGCGCGGCTCTGCCTCGATGTCGCCGGTCTCGCCATCGACCTGTCGAAGACGCATCTCGACGCCGAGGTGCAGGCGGCGCTGGCGGCGCTGCTCGATGCGCGCGGCTTTGCCGGGCTGCGCGCCGCGCTGTTCGCGGGCGGCGTCGTCAACCCGACCGAACGCCGCGCCGTGACGCATGCCGCCGAGCGCGGATCGGGCAGCGGCGCGGCGGTCGCCACCGCCGCCGCGGCGCGCGCGGCGCACCGGCAACTCGTCGAGCGCGTCGTGGCGGGGGCGTTCGGCGACATCCGTCATGTGCTGCACATCGGCATCGGCGGGTCGGCGCTGGGTCCGGCGCTGCTCATCGACGCGCTGGCGCATTTCGGCGGTCGCTACGACACGCACGTCATCGCCAACATCGATGGCGTCGCGCTTCAGCGCGCGCTCAACGTCTGCGATCCGGCGCGGACATTGGTGGTGGTCGTATCAAAGACGTTCACGACGATCGAGACCTTGGTCAACGCCGACAGTGCGATCGCCTGGATGCAGGCGGCGGGGGTCGCCGATCCGCGTGGCCGTGTCGTCGCGGTCACCGCGGCGCCGGCGAAGGCGCGCGCCTGGGGTGTCGTCGACGACAACGTGCTTGCCTTCGCCGACAGCGTCGGCGGGCGCTATTCGCTGTGGTCGGCGGTCGGTGTCACCGCCGCGCTGACGCTCGGCTGGCCGGCGTTCGAGGCGCTGCTCGCCGGCGGTGCGGCAATGGACCGGCATTTCGAGACCGCGCCGGTCGATGCCAACGCACCGGCGCTGGCGGCCATGGTCGACGTCTACTATGCGGCGTTCGTCGGCGCCGAGACGCGCGCGGTGTTCGCCTACGACGAACGGCTGCGGCTGCTGCCGCCGTTCCTCCAGCAGCTCGAGATGGAATCCAATGGCAAGCGCGTCGACCGTGCCGGCGATCCCGTCGTACACCCGACCGCGGCGATCACCTGGGGCGGCACCGGCACCGACGCGCAGCACGCGGTGTTCCAGCTGCTGCACCAGGGCACGCATCTCGTCCCCGCCGAGTTCGTGATGGTGCGCGAACCCGGCCACCGCCTTGCCGCCGAGCATCACCGCCAGCTGCTCGCCAACGCCATCGCGCAAGGCGCGGCTCTGCTGCGCGGGCGCGGTTTTGACGAGGCGTTGGCGCTGGCCGGCGGCGACCGCGCGCTGGCGGCGGCGAAGACGTTTCCTGGCGACCGGCCGTCGATCGCGGTGCTCATCGACCGGCTCGATCCGGCGTCGCTCGGCGCGCTCGTCGCCTTCTACGAGCACCGCACCTTCGTTGCCTCGGTGCTGCTCGGCATCAACGCGTTCGACCAGATGGGCGTCGAGCTGGGCAAGGAGATGGCACGCGCCGCCACCACGGGCGAGGTGGCCGCGACGTTCGACGCTTCCAGCCGGGCGCTGATCGCCCGCGTGTTCGGCGCTACCAGTGGATGAGGCGGGGCATCACCAGGCGCGTCACCACAGCGATGCCGGCGATGGCGGCGCCGTACCACACCGCAACGTAGACGACGTCGTCATAGGGGCAGTGCAGCACGAAGAAGCTCGCCCCGACAGCAGCGCTCACCAGTCCTGCCGCCCATGACGCGCGTGCGTGGTTGGTCGGCGCCGCGGTGCGCAGCCAGACCAGACTGGCAAGCCACACCGGCACGCACGCGATGATCGTCCAGCCGAGGCAGGCCAGCCCGCGCGTCGCCTCAAGCCCGCGCATCGATTCGGCCACCGGCTGCGTCGTCACGGCATAGACGAGCGGCAGGCCGAGCGTTGCCAGCGTCGCCAGCACGACGCGGCCGATGCGCGCCGGCGGAGCACCGGGCCGGCCCACCGCCACCAGCATCGGCAGCGCGACCGCCGCGACCAGCATCATGGCGCCGAGCTTCCACAAAAATACTGGCGCCATCAGCACGGCGCCAAGGTCGGCCCGCGGTCCGATGAACAGCAGAATGGTCAGTGCCGACAGCAGGCAAGCGATGCCGACAAGCGCCAGAAACTGCCGCTGGTCGACGCGTCTGACCGGTGTAGCGCCTGCCGCCAGCCGGTCGAGAAGATCATCGTTCACCCCGCCCACCTCAATCACCCTCCTCATCAACAAACGCGGACAATCGCTTGATCCCGCGATGAATGTTGACTTTAACAAGCGACTGGCTCTGACCTGTCGCCGCTGCCGCCTCCTCGATCGACAGCCCTTCGATCTTGACGAGGCGGATCACCGTTGCCTGCGCCGGCGACAAGCGCTGGAGCAGCAGGCCAAGGGCATGGCCGGCGGCAGGGTCCAGCGTGACAGCACCGTGCAGTCCTTCATCGAGTTCGTCGAACTGGCCGCGTCGGTTACTGCGCAGCCAGTCGATCCACTTGTAACGCGCGATGGTGTTGAGCCACGGCAACAGCGGGTACGCCGGGTTGTAGGTGGCGCGCTTGTTGTGCAGCGCGATCAGCGTTTCCTGTACCAGATCGGCGGCGTCGGCGGGGGCCGCGCGGCGTTGGAAGTAGCGCGTCAGGTGTCCGCGCGCGGCGTCGAGGAAGCGGCGATAGGCGGCGCGGTCGCCGGCCTGGCCGGCGACAAGCCACTGCTCCCAATCGGACAAACTCCGCGACATCCGCGCCTCCGCGCGCCCGCATAGGGCGCTGCGGGGGTCGGGCGCAAGGCTTTCGCGATGCTAGCCACGCCGTGCCAGCAGGTGGTCGAGCGACAGGCGGCCGGGGCCGCTGGCAACGATCACCAGCAGCAGCCCCAGCCACAGGCTGTGCTGCGGCCACCAGGCGTCGGGGTAGACCAGGAACTGGATGACCAGCGTCATCACGACGAGACCGGCCGCGGCGAAGCGGCTGGCCAGCCCAAAAACCAGCAGGATCGGCAGCACGTGCTCGGCGACCGTCGCGGCATAGGCGGCGATTTCGGGCGGGATGATCGGCAGTGCATATTCGTCGCGGAACAGGTCGATGGTGATCGGCTTCAGCGACCAGCCATCGACCTTGGTGCGGCCCGATGCCCAGAACACTTGGCCGACGGCGACGCGCACGAACAGCTGGACGATGTCGAAGTGCAGCTTGCCGAACAGTGCGTTCAGCGAGGCCAGCGGGTGCTTGCCAAGATCGGCGGCGGTCATGCGGCGTCTCCTTGGTCGAGAATGATGGCGCCGGTGGCGATCAGCCGGCCGGCAAGGTTGGTGAAATCGGGAGCAAGGCGGCCAAACCAGTCGGCGGCGAGCCACGGCGAGGCCAGCAGCGCCAGCGCGTCGGCGTCGGCACGACGCAGCGCGACCGTCTCGACCGCCAGACCGTCGCGGAACACGACGCAGTCGGCGGCATCGCCGATCGTGTCGCTGCCGTCGTGCTGCGCCTGCCAGATTGCGAGCGCGGGCCATTCCGATCGCAGCACCGCTGTTCCCGACGCCAGGCTGATCGTGCAGCACGCCAGTCGCTCTGCGTCGGCAAGCAGCGCCGGGTCGGGCGGCGTCGGGTCAGCGGCGCTGGCAGCGTCGACAATCGCGGCCTCGATGCGGGCGACGTCGGCGAGATAGGGCAGTTCGGCGGCAAGGGGCGTTGCTGCGATGAACGCCGGAACTTGCCGCGACCAGGCGACCGGGTCGGCGACGGCGACCGGTGCGCGTGCGGCCATGTCGAGCGCCAGCATGGTGAAGCAGGCCTCGCCGAGCAGCTGCCTGACCGCCGGGTAGCAGGCGGTCAGCGTTTCGACGCGCGCGTGCGCGTGATTGTTGCGATAGACGCCAAGGCCGAGCGCGCGCCGCTCAGCGCTGCCGGCGCAGGCGCCCGGCGGCTCGGGTGCGGCAGCTGGCGCCGCCACGATCGCGCCGGCCAGCGCGCGCTGGAAGTCATGCAGCACGGCGCGCCTCGGCCCAGCCAAGCCGGCGGTCGGCGATCGTCGCCTCGTCGCGCAATATCGGCCATTCGGGGATGTCAGTATCCCATTCGATCAGCGTCGGCCGCGGGCCGATGCGCGTGACGAGCCGGTCGAAAAGCTGCCACGCGCGGTTGCCGACGCGGCTGCCGTGATCGTCGATCAGCAACGGACCGGACGCATGCTGCTCGACGGCATGGCCGGCGAGGTGAATCTCGCCGACGAGTGCTCCGTCGACGGCGTCGATATAGGCGTCGGCGTCGCGGCCGTGGTTGCTGCAGCCGACGACGACGTTGTTGACGTCGAGCAGCCAGCCGCAGCCGGTACGCCGGCACAGCTCGGCGATGAAGCCCGGCTCGTCATAGTCCGCACGCGCGGCTTCAAGGTAGGTCGACGGGTTTTCAATCAGAATGCGACGGCGCAGCCACGACTGCATCGCGTCGACGTTCGCCGTCATGACGTCGAGCGCCTCGTCGGTCAGCGGCAACGGCAGCAGGTCGGGGACGAAGATGTCGCCGGCGCGCGACCAGGACAGGTGTTCGGAGACGAGCGCCGGCTCGTAGCGGTCGACGAGCACCGCCAGCCGTTCGAGATGGTCGGTGTCGAGCCCATCGGCCGACCCCAGCGACATGCCGACGCCATGCATCGACAGCGGGCGCAGCGCCGCCATGCGCGTCAGCCACGCATGACGGGCGCCGCCCGCGCCCATGTAGTTTTCGGGATGGATTTCGAACCATGCCGGGGCGCTGTCTGGCGCCGCGGCGATCGCGTCGAAATGTTCGGGCTTGAGACCCACCCCGGCCCGGTTCGGGATGATGCCAACCGGGGTGGGTCCTGCCGGCGCAGCCGCAGGAGGGGGCTGAAGTACGGCCATCGCCGGAATGGCGTCAGCTCTTCTGCGGCACCGGCTTTGCGTTGCCGGCCTTTGCAGTCAGCGAGCCGCCGATCTTCAGGCAGGTACCGGCGGGAACGTACTTCCAGGCGTTGCCCTGGTAGTCCTTGGTCGACGTGCCGGCGCAGCTCGTGCCCGGACCGGCGGCGCAGTCGTTCTGGCCCTTCAGCGCGACGCCGAAGCACTTCTCGTTCTTGCCCTTGTCTTCGGCGGCGCTGGCGGCGTTGATGCCGAGCGCGGCGACGGCGGCGGTCGCGATTGCAAGCGCGATGCGGGGGGATGCGTTCATGATTGCCCTCATTGCTTTGATCGGGCGCGTCACATGGCGCGCGATCAGCTTTACGTTGGCAAGGTGGCCCGGGTTACAGCCGCTCAGATGCGCGCGAGCGTTCCCGCGCCGATCGGTGCCGATGTCGGCTGACCGGTCGGCGAACCGCCGCGCGGCTCGATGGTGATGGCAAGCGTGCCGGCGGCGTTGAAGTCGTCGGGCAGCGCCACCGGTGTCGCCGCGACGCTGCTGACGAGGCCAAGCGACCTTGGCGCCGCGCCCGGCGCGATCAGCCACAGTTCGGCACTGCGGTCGGCGCCGGTCTCCACCGCGACCGGCGTGACCACCAGCCTGCCGCTGCCGGCGTCATGGCTGACGACGGCGACCGCCGCGCCTGTCGGCGATACCAGGCTCGCCGTCATCAGCACAGGGGCCGGCGCCGCCGGCACCGGCACCTCGACCGCCGTCTGCGGGCGCATGATCAGGATCGCCAGCAGCGACGCCGCCACCGCCGTCGCGCCGACGGCGGCATGTTTCCATCGCCGCAGCCGGCGGCTGAGGTCGACGACGACGCCGTCCTCCACGCCCAGCGCCCTGAGCACGCCAGTCCAGACGCGCTCGGGTGCCTCGACCGGGGCGATTTCGTCGGCGAGCGGCGCCAGCCGCGCGTGCCAGGCGTCGACCGCGGCCGCGAACGCGGGATCGCTGGCGACACGCGCCGCCGCGGCCGCCCGCTCGTCGGCGCTGCCAAGCCCGAGCGCATATTCGCCCGCGTCGAGGTCGCGCTCGTCGCCGGGAGGGAAGGGTGATCTGGCGCTCATCGTTCAAGACACTCCCGCAGCCGCTGGAGCGACCGGCGGATCCAGCTCTTCACTGTGCCGAGCGGTACCGCCATGCGCGTCGCCAGCGCCTCGTGCGTCAGCCCCTCGAAATAGGCGGCGCGGATCGCCAGCGCCTGCTGCGCGCCAAGCTCGCCGATGCAGCCATCGAGCGCGCGCGCGTCGCTCGCCGCCGCGGCCACCTCGCTGGCAATCGGTGCCGGGTCGGCGATGTCGTTCGCCGCCTCGATGTCGACCGTTGCTCGCGGACGCGCGCGCAACCGGTCGATGGCGCGGTTGCGCGCGATGGTCACCAACCAGGTCGTTGGGCTGGCGCGCGCGGGGTCATAGCTTGCGGCACGCTGCCAGACGGTGAGATAGACGGACTGCAAGACATCCTCGGCTTCGGCCCGCTCAGTGAGGATACGCAGCACGACGCCGAATAGTTTCGCGCTGGTCGCTTCATAGACCTGCCGCAGCGCGGCGCGGTCACCCGCGGCGGTTCGGCGCAGCGCATCGGCGAGTTCGACGTCGTCCATAGTCTTCCTCTGCCGTGACGCCGCGCGGTTCGCAATGGCCTGAATGCTTGCTGCGATGCAGCAACGCCTGTATAGGCGCCTGCAGCTTGATTTCGGACAATTCGAAAGACCCCCATGCGCCTCCGCAACGTGGCCATCATTGCGCACGTCGACCATGGCAAGACGACGCTCGTCGACCAGCTGTTCCGCCAGTCGGGGACGTTCCGCGACAACCAGCGCGTCGAGGAACGCGCGATGGACTCGAACGACCTCGAGAAGGAGCGGGGCATCACCATCCTCGCCAAGTGCACCTCGGTCGACTGGCGGGGTACCCGCATCAACATCGTCGATACGCCGGGCCATGCCGACTTCGGCGGCGAGGTGGAACGTATCCTCAGCATGGTCGACGGCGTCATCCTGCTCGTCGACGCCGCCGAAGGACCGATGCCGCAGACCAAGTTCGTTTGCCACAAGGCACTCGCGCTTGGCCTTCGCCCCATCGTCGTCGTCAACAAGGTCGATCGCTCCGACGCCCGCGCCGACGCAGTGCTCGACGAGGTGTTCGAGCTGTTCATGGCGCTCGACGCGACCGACGAGCAGCTCGACTTCCCAGCGCTGTTCGCCAGCGGCCGCGGCGGCTACGCGGGGCTCTCGGCGGACGTCCGCTCGGGCGACCTGACGCCGCTCTTCGAAACGATCGTCGAGCACGTCCCGGCGCCGACCGTCGATGTCGACGGGCCGTTCAAAATGCTGGCAACGCTGCTCGACCGCGACAATTTCCTCGGCCGCATCCTCACTGGCCGCATCGTTAGCGGCAAGCTCTCGGCCAACATGCCGATCCGCGCGATCGACGAAACGGGCAAGGTGGTCGAGGACGGCCGCGCCACCAAGGTGTTTGCCTTCCGCGGCCTCGAGCGCGTTCCGGTCGACACCGCCGAAGCCGGCGACATCGTCGCCATCGCCGGGCTCACCAACGCCACCGTCGCCAACACCATCGCCGACCCGGCGGTGACCGAGGCGCTGCCGGCGCAGCCGATCGACCCGCCGACACTCGCCATGACCTTTGCCGTCAACGACAGCCCCTTTGCCGGGCGCGAAGGCAGCAAGGTGACGAGCCGCATGATCCGTGACCGCCTGTTACGCGAGGCCGAGGGCAACGTCGCCATCCGCGTCACCGAAAGCGCCGGCAAGGACGCGTTCGAGGTGGCGGGGCGCGGCGAACTGCAGCTCGGCGTCCTCATCGAAACGATGCGCCGCGAGGGCTTCGAGCTTTCGATCAGCCGCCCGCGCGTCCTCTTTCGCGACGGCCCGAACGGCCGCGAGGAACCCTACGAGAATGTCGTCATCGACGTCGACGACGAATATTCGGGCACCGTCGTCGAGAAGATGGCGCTGCGCAAGGGCGAGCTCACCGACATGCGCCCGTCGGGCGGCGGCAAGACGCGGCTGACCTTCATCGCGCCGTCGCGCGGCCTTATCGGCTATCACGGCGAGTTCCTGTCGGACACGCGCGGCACTGGCATCATGAACCGCGTCTTCGACCGCTACGGCCCGCACAAGGGGCCGATCTCGGGCCGGCAGAACGGCGTCCTTATCTCGATGGAGCAGGGCGAAGCGGTGGCCTATGCGCTGAATGCGCTCGAGGAGCGCGGCATCTTGTTCATCGCGCCGGGCGAACCACTGTACCAGGGCATGGTGATCGGCGAGAACGCGAAGCCGCAGGATCTTGAGGTCAATCCGCTGAAATCAAAGCAGCTCACCAACTTCCGCGCGAGCGGCAAGGACGACGCCATCCGCCTGACGCCGCCCAAACGCATGACCTTGGAGCAGGCGATCGCCTATATCGATGACGACGAACTGGTCGAAGTGACGCCAAAGTCGATCCGCGTCCGCAAGCGCCACCTCGACCCGCACGAGCGCAAGCGGGAGGCGAAAAGGGCGGCGGCTTAGCCTTAGGCCGCGACCAGCGCGCCCGTTTCGGTCATGTAGTCGGCGCCGCCGGTCTGCTGCAGCGGCAGTACCGTCGCGCAGAACGCGCACTCCGCCGTCCAGCGGCCGATGTACCAGTTGGTGTGGCCGCAGCCCGGGCAGCAGTTGACCTTCGCCGGCCTGTACACCAGCCGGTAGCCGTGCTTCGAGCCATCGTAGGCACGTGTGTCGAGCATGGTCATAACCCTTCGTCGTCACAACTCGGCGCTGAAAAAGGGCGCCTTGTCGATGAAAAGCAAGCTGCATGCCAGATTGTCCAACCCGCTGTTTTCGTGCAGGACGCATGGTTAACGGCAGACGCCGCTGTAAAAAAATCTGGCTGCTATGCCCCATTTCGGGACAGAATGGATTCGATCCGGATCCGTAATGTCTTGATTTACAAGCGAAAGCCTAATTGCTGCCGTGGCTGCCATCGACCGGTACCAGCGAACCGTACCATTCGACTATGCGGCCATTGCCGTCGCGCACGGCGCTGCCCGTGGCGAGGTGCTGACGATACTCGCCGGTCTTCGAGCGGACGCGCATGGTAACGCCGCGAGAGATGCCCGTCGTCATCGCTTCGGCCAGCGCGCGACGCACCGGCTGCGCGTCGTCGGGATGCACGAACGACAGCCAGCCATCGCCAAGCGCCGCCTCGGGCGGTTCGCCGGTGAAGCGCGTGAAGCCGCTGTTCATGAACACGACCTTGCCTGCCGGGCTGCAGGCGAACAGCCAGTTCGGCACGTTGTCGACGATCGCCTCGAAGCGGTACTTGATGATCTCAAGGCAGGCAATCTCGGCGCGAAGCCGTACCAGCTCGTTCTCCCTGCGCGAGATCGCCGCCTCGCTGCAGATACGGACATGATCGAGCTCGGCGCGCAGCGCTTCTGCCGTTGCGGCGCTTGGCGGGGTCCGCGTCCATCGCTGTGTCTGGTCCATGCACCCTCCGTTTCGTTACGATTTGGCGCATGCTTGGTTAAGGCTGAGTTGTCTTGCCCGCCAATCGCGTCCGTTTTGGCGCTATCGTGACGCTGCAGCGGGCCGCTGGACCAGATCCCAGCGGTTGCCGTAAAGATCACGGAAGACAACGACGCTGCCATAGTCCTCGTGCCGCGGCGCCTCGTCGAAGGCGACGCCGCAGGCCTTGAGATGGGTGTATGTTGCATCGAAATCGGCAACATGCAGGAAAAAGGCGACGCGGCCGCCATGCTGGTTGCCAACGGCGGCGCGTTCGACATCGTTCTTGGCGCGGGCAAGCAGCAGCGCGCCGCCGCCATCGGCTTCGACGACGACCCAGCGTTTGCCGTCGCCCCGGTCGTCGTCCTCGACCAGCCGGAAGCCAAGGACGCGCGTGAACCAGTCGATCGCCTCGTCATAGTCGCGGACGAGGAGCGCGGAGTAGGCAAGCTTCATCCTCAACCCATCGTCGGGATGACGAAGGCGTTATCGCCCGTCGCGCTGCCGTCCGGCCAGCGCTGCGTCACCGTCTTGACCTTGGTCCAGAAGCGGACGCCTTCCATGCCGTGCTGGTTGGTGTCGCCGAAGGCACTGCGTTTCCAGCCGCCGAACGTATGATAGGCAACCGGCACCGGGATCGGTACGTTAATGCCGACCATGCCGACATTGACGCGCGCGGCGAACTCGCGCGCGGCGTGGCCGTTCCTCGTGAAGATGGCGACGCCATTGCCGTACTGGTGCCGCGTGGGGAGCGCTGCCGCGTCCTCGAAGCTGTCGGCACGGACGATCTGCAGCACCGGGCCGAAAATCTCTTCCTTGTAGGCATGCATCGTCGGCTTGACATGATCGAACAGCGACGGGCCGATGAAGAAGCCGTTCTCGTAGCCCTGCAGCGTGAAACCGCGGCCGTCGACGACAAGCTCGGCGCCTTCCCTGACGCCGGTCTCGATCCAGCCTTCGACCTTCGCCTTGTGTGCCGCCGTGACGACGGGGCCATAATGGGCCGCGGGGTCGGTCGAGATACCGACCTTTAACGCCTCGATCGCCGGGATCAGCTTTTCGCGAAGGTTGTTCGCCGTCTTCTCACCGACGGGCACGACGACGGGCAGCGCCATGCAGCGTTCGCCGGCCGAGCCGAAGGCGGCGCCGGCAAGGTCGCCAACCACCTGGTCGAGGTCGGCGTCGGGCATGACGATGCCGTGGTTCTTGGCACCGCCCATCGCCTGCACGCGTTTGCCTGCGGCAGCACCGCGCTGGTAGACATAGTGGGCGATGTCGCTTGACCCGACGAAGCTGACCGCATGGATGTCGGGGTGGTCGAGAATGGCATCGACCGCGACCTTGTCGCCGTGGACGACGTTCAGAATGCCGGCGGGCAGTCCCGCCTCCATCATCAGCTTGGCCAGCTCGACCGGCACCGATGGATCGCGCTCCGACGGTTTCAGGATGAAGGCGTTGCCGCAGGCGATGGCG
>CAYVVV010000050.1:0-14660 GCA_964455325.1 uncultured Sphingosinicella sp.
GCGGATCGAAACCACGCGACAGGGCGACATAAAATACGCCATCGAATGGACGACGCTCGGCGAGTATCTTGCCTATCTCGAACGGCGCGGCATCTCAGTCAACGTTGCAAGCTTTGTCGGCGCGGCGACCGTGCGCGTTCACGAACTGGGCGAGGGCGACGTCGATCCGGACCCTGAACAGCTCGCCCGGATGCAGGCGCTGGTTCGGCAGGCGATGAACGAGGGCGCACTGGGTGTCGGCTCGTCGCTCATTTACGCGCCGGCCAGTTTTGCTGAGACCGGAGAACTCGTGGCGCTGATGCAGGCGGCGGCACCATGCGGCGGTCGCTACATCAGCCACATGCGTTCCGAAGGCGATGCGATCGAAGCTGCTGTCGATGAACTGATTGAGATTGCCGAACGGTCCAGCGCGCCGGCGATCATCTACCATCTGAAGCAGGCGGGGCACGAAAATTGGGGCAAGCAGGCCGCCGTCCTTGCCAGGATCGAAGCGGCGCGGGCCGGCGGTCTCGACATTTCGGCGAACATGTACACCTATCCCGCAGGCGCCACCGGTCTTGACGCTGCGATGCCAACGTGGGTGCAGGCGGGCGGCACCGAGGCATGGATCGAGCGGCTGAAGGATCCGGTGCTGCGCGCCAGGGTCGCCGCCGAAATGAAGGCGCCAGGCAACGGCTGGGAAAATCTCTATTTCCACGCCGGCTCGGCGGACCGGATCGTCCTCGTCGGCTTCAAGAATGACGCGCTGAAACCGCTTACTGGCAAGACACTTGCCGAGGTGGCGGCAATGCGCGGCAAGAGTCCGGAAGAAACCGCAATGGACCTTGTCGTCGAGGACGGCAGCCGCGTCGGCACCATCTACTTCCTGATGAGCGAGGAGAATGTCGCGCGGCAGACGGCGCTCCCCTGGATGAGCTTCGGCTCCGACGGCGAGGCGCCGGCGGCGGAGGGCGTGTTCCTGAAATCGAATCCACACCCGCGCGCCTACGGCAATTTCGCGCGGCTGCTTGGCAAGTACGTGCGCGAGGAGAATCGGCTGCCGCTCGAGCAGGCGGTGCACCAGCTGTCGGACTTCGCGGCGCGGCAGATGGGGCTTGCGGGCAGGGGGCGGCTTGCACCGGGCTATGCCGCCGATGTCGTCGTCTTCGATCCCGCCACCATCGCCGACAGGGCAACGTTCGAAAAGCCGCACCAGTACGCCGTCGGCGTCCGCGACGTGTTCGTCAACGGCTTGCAGGTGCTCAAGGACGGCGAGCCGACGGCGGCGCGGCCAGGGCGATTCCTGAAAGGGCCAGGGGCTGGGCGCTGCTCTTCATAGCCGGCTTGCCGCCGCGTAACAGGGCGTGCTAACGCGCCGGCCACGCAGATTTTCAGGATTTTCATGCATGTCTGTTGACGCCGCCACCGTGAAACGCGTCGCGCACCTTGCGCGTATCAGGATCGACGACGCGCGCGCCGACCAGATGGCTGGCGAGCTGTCGAAGATCCTCGGCTGGGTCGAGCAGCTCGGCGAGGTCGACACCGATGGCGTCGAGCCCTTGTCGGCGGTGATCCCCAGTACCCTGCGCTGGCGCGAGGATGTCGTCACCGACGGCAACGTCCAGGACAAGGTGCTGGCGAATGCCCCGCGCGCCGAATACGGCTTCTTCGCCGTTCCGAAGGTGATCGAATGATGCCGTCCGGTCGAATGGAGCTTCTCCTCCGCCGCTCATCCCGAGCGAAGTCGAGGGACGCAGCAGGGGGCTTGCGTCCCTCGACTTCGCTCGGGATGAGCGGGTTGGGCAGACGATGTGAGGCTCTGCGATGACCGACCTTAACGATCTTTCGCTTGCCGCGATGCGCGATGGGCTGCGCGCCAAGTCCTTTTCCGCCAGGGAACTGGCCGAGGCGCACGTGCAGGCGGTCGCAGACGCGCGCGCATTGAATGCCTTCGCTGTCGAAACGCCGGAACATGCACTCGCCGCTGCGAAGGTGGCTGACGAAGCGCTGGCGAAGGGCGAGGCGAAGCCGCTCGGCGGCATCCCGCTCGGCATCAAGGACCTGTTCGCGACCGAAGGCGTCGAGACGACCGCCGGCTCCAACATATTGAAGGGCTTCAGGCCGCCCTACGAGTCCACCGTCACCGCCCGCCTGTTCGCCGATGGCGCCGGCATGCTCGGCAAGCTCAACATGGACGAGTTCGCCATGGGCTCGTCGAACGAGACGAGCGCGTGGGGCAACGTCGTCAATCCCTGGCGCGGCAAGGGCAACGAAAGCCTCGTGCCCGGCGGCTCGTCGGGCGGTTCGTCGGCGGCGGTGGCGGCGCGCCTCTGCGCAGGCGCGACCGGCACCGACACCGGCGGCTCGATCCGCCAGCCGGCGGCGTTCACCGGCATCGCCGGCATCAAGCCGACCTATGGCCGCTGCTCGCGCTGGGGCATCGTTGCCTTTGCGTCGAGCCTTGACCAGGCCGGGCCGATGGCGCGCGACGTGCGCGATTGCGCCATCCTGTTGAAGTCGATGTGCGGTTTCGATCCGAAGGATTCGACCAGCCTCGACGTTGCCGTTCCGGATTTCGAGGCGGCGCTGACCGGCGACATGCGCGGCAAGCGCATCGGCATCCCGAAGGAATACACGATCGACGGCATTCCCGCTGAAATCGACGCGCTGTGGACGAAGGGCGCCGCCATGCTGCGCGATGCGGGCGCGGATATCGTGCCGATCAGCCTGCCGCACACCAGGTACGCGCTGCCGACCTATTACATCATCGCGCCAGCCGAAGCCTCGTCCAACCTCGCGCGCTACGATGGCGTCCGCTACGGTCTCCGTGTGGCGCCGGAGGGTGGCAGCCTCATCGACATGTACGAGGCGACGCGTTCGGCGGGATTCGGCGCCGAGGTGCAGCGACGTATCATGATCGGCACCTATGTGCTCTCCGCCGGCTATTACGACGCCTATTACCTGAAGGCACAGAAGGTGCGCGCGCTCATCGCCCGCGACTTCGCCGAGGCGTGGGCAAGCTGCGACGTCATCCTCGCCCCGACGGCGCCTTCCGCCGCCTTCGCGATCGGCGACAAGGCGGACGATCCCATCGCCATGTATCTCAACGACGTGTTCTGCGTGCCCGCGTCGCTCGCCGGCCTTCCCGCCATGTCGGTGCCGGCCGGCCTGTCGGCGGACGGCCTGCCGCTTGGCCTTCAGATCATCGGCAGGCCGCTGGACGAGGAAGGCGTGCTGAACGCCGGCTACGCCATCGAGCGCGCGGCGGGGTTTGTGGCAAGACCGGAGCGATGGTGGTAGCATTGTCTGGCGGGACGCCTTGACGCCCTTCACGCAGACCGTGCTAGCGTTTGTCCATTTCAGGTGGAACCGGTTCCAACCACCCGTTGGGATGAGCGGGATCTGATGAGGGCTGCAACCTGAACAGGACAGGCGCTAGCGCACCAATCGGCCGATGATGGCATTCAGCAGCGGTTCGCCGCGCTCGGTCAGCCGCAGCCGCGTCCCGTCCCACTCGGCAAGGCCAAGCCCGACCACTTCCGCCAGGCGGTCGGTGTTGACCGCCTCGGTCAGCGCAGCGCCGGTGCGCGCCGCGAAGCGCGCTGCGTCGATTCCCTCGCGCAGCCGCAGTCCCATCATCAGCGCCTCTTCGGCCCGCGTCGGTGTGTCGAGCGGCGTCTCGTTCGCCAGCGCCGCCTTGAGCCATGCTTCGGGCAGCCGCGCGCGCACCGTTGCGACGCCGTTGCGGCGGCCGTGCGCGCCGGGACCGACGCCGACATAGTCACCGTAACGCCAGTAGCTGAGATTGTGCCGGCTTTCCGCTCCAGGGCGGGCGTGGTTCGACACCTCGTAGGCGGGAAGGCCCGCGACCGCGGTCAGCGCCCGCGTCCGTGCGAACAGTTCGAACGCGGTGTCCTCGTTCGGCACGACGAGTTCGCCCCGCCGCGCCCGCGTCGCAAACGCGGTGCCGGGCTCGATGGTGAGCTGGTAGAGCGACAGATGCTCGGTACCGAAACCCAGCGCACGCCGAAGCTCAGCCTCCCACGCGTCCACCGTCTGTCCCGCGCGCGCGTAGATGAGGTCGAACGACACCCGCGGAAACGTCCGCTGCGCGATGTCGAGCGCTGAAAGCCCCGTCGCCACGTCATGCGCCCGCCCAAGCGCGCGGAGGTCGTCGTCGTCCAGCGCCGGCTGCCCGAGCGACACCCGGTTCACCCCCGCCGCCGCATAGCCCGAAAAGCGCGCCGCCTCGACGCTCGACGGGTTCGCCTCGATCGTCACCTCGATACCGTCGTCAAAGCCCCACAGCCGCTCCGCCGCGGCGATCACCGTACCCACCGTCGCCGGCTGCATCAGGCTTGGCGTGCCGCCGCCGAAGAAGATCGACGCGAGCCGTCGCCCCGCGGTCCGCTCCGCCTCGTAGTCGAGATCCGCGACCAGCGCCGCCAGCCACGCCGCCTCGTCGATCGACGCGCGCACGTGGCTGTTGAAGTCGCAATAGGGGCACTTCGACACGCAGAACGGCCAGTGCACGTAAAGCGCAAGCGTGTCGTTCAGCGCAGGCACGCCTCGATCAGCTTGTCAAATGCCCGCGCCCGGTGGGTCAGCGGCTGCTTCTCGTCAAAGCTCATTTCGCCGAACGTTCGTGTGTGGCCGTCGGGCAGGAACATGGGATCATAGCCGAAGCCGTGCCGTCCCCGTGGCGGCCAGACGAGTGTGCCGGGCACGCGACCCTCGAACGTTTCGACATGCCCGTCGGGCCAGGCGAGCGACAGCGTGCAGACGAAGGCGGCACCGCGTGGCGCATCGGGACCGATCTCGGCGAGCCTCCCCTCGACCTTGCCCATAGCCATGTACCAGTCGCGCCCCGGACCGCCTTCCTTCGGAGTCTTCTCCGCCCAGTCGGCGGTGTAGACACCGGGCGCGCCACCGAGCGCATCGACGCAGAGCCCCGAATCGTCGGCAAGCGCCGGCACGCCGGTGCCGCGCGCGGCGGCCAGCGCCTTCAACTCCGCATTCTCGCGAAATGTCGTCCCGGTCTCCTCGGGCTCGCCGAGCCCGGCGTCCGCGGCTGTCACCGTCTCCACCCCGAAGGGTGCGAGCAGGGCGCGAATCTCACGCACCTTGCCGGGATTGTGGCTGGCGACGATCAGCGGACCCGGAAGCAGGCGACGCGCCATCAGCGCCCCACCGCACGGCGTTGCGCGGCGAACACCTGGCCGCAGCCGATGCGGGCAAGGCGGAGCATCCGCAGCAGCATCTCCTCGTCGAACGGATCCTTTTCGGCGGTCCCCTGCACCTCGACGATGCCGCCGCTGTCGGTCATCACAAAATTGGCGTCGGTCGCCGCTGCCGAATCCTCGGGGTAATCAAGGTCGAGCACGGCGGCGCCCGCGTAGACGCCGCAGCTGATCGCGGCGACCTGCGCCAGGATCGGATCTTCCATGCCCGCGTTCGCGGCGATGATGCCGTCGACGGCCTGCCGCAGCGCCACCCACCCGCCCGAAATCGCCGCGGTGCGGGTGCCGCCGTCGGCTTGCAGCACGTCGCAGTCGATGGTGATCTGCCGCTCGCCGAGCTTGGCGAGGTCGACGACGGCGCGCAGCGACCGCCCGATCAGCCGCTGGATCTCCTGCGTGCGCCCCGACTGCTTACCCTTCGCTGCCTCGCGGTTGCCGCGCGTGTGCGTCGCGCGCGGCAGCATGCCGTATTCGGCGGTCACCCAGCCTTCGCCCTTGCCGCGCAGCCATGGCGGCAGCCGCTCCTCGACGCTTGCCGTCACCAGCACGTGGGTATCGCCGAACTTGACGAGGCACGATCCTTCGGCATGGCGCGAGCAGCCGGGTATCATTTCGATGCTGCGCATTTCGTCGGGGGCACGGCCGGACGGTCGCATGGCGGCTCCTTGGGGATGAGGTGGCCGCGGTTTAGCGAAGCGCCGCCGCCGGGTCCACACGCTTGAGGTGGACGGCCCGCCTCCCTACATTCAGCCGCCATGACCGCCAGCCCGACCATTGCCGAACTCAGCGACCGTGCCCGCGAAGTGTTCCGGCAGGTCGTCGAATCGTACCTCGATTCGGGTTCGCCGGTGGGGTCGATGGCGTTGGCGCGGCGCCCCGACGCGCTCGGCATCTCGCCTGCGTCGATCCGTTCGGTGCTGCACGACCTCGAAATGATCGGTCTGCTCGGCAGCCCGCACACCTCGGCCGGGCGCGTGCCCACCGAAACCGGGCTGCGGCTGTTCGTCGACGGGATGATGCAGGTAAGCGAGACCGGACCCGAGGAGCGCGCGGCGATCGAATCGGGCCTCGGCATGCAGGACCGCACCGTCGAGGACGTGCTCGCACGGACGACGGCGGTGCTTGCCGGCCTGTCGTCGTGCGCCGCCGTCGTCATGGTGCCCAAGGCCGACCGCGTCCTGCGGCAGGCGAGCTTCACCGCGCTCGGCCCGACGCGCGTACTCGCCATTCTCGTCGCCAGCGATGGTACCGTCGAGAACCGCATCATCGACCTGCCGCAGCCGATCGGCGCCACGGCACTGGCAGAGGCGGGCAATTTCCTGACCGCGCGCCTCGCCGGCACGACGCTCGCCGACGCCGCCGAACGATTGCAGTGCGAGATCGAGGCGGAACGCGCGCTCGTCGATGCCGAGACGCGTGACCTCATCGCGCGCGGTATCGCCAGCTGGTCGGCCGACGGCAGCGACCGCGACGTGCTCATCGTGCGCGGCCAGGCGCATCTGCTCGACGACGCGGCGGAGGCCGATCTCGCCCGCGTCCGCTCGCTGCTCGCAGACCTCGACGAAAAGTCGGATATGCTGCGCGTGCTCGACCTTGTCCGTACCGCCGGCGCGATGAAAATCTTCATCGGGTCTGAGAACAAGCTCTTCTCGCTGTCGGGATCATCGGTTATCGCCGCGCCGTATGGCGGCGGCGATGACCGCATTGTCGGCGTTGTCGGCGTCATCGGGCCGACGCGCCTCAACTATGCGCGGATTGTCCCGATGGTGGACTATACCGCACGAACGCTGAGCAGGCTGATTGGATGAACGACCAGGACGAAAAGCTGACCGAGGACGAGATCGCCGGCGCCGAGCAGCCGGCCGAGCCGACCGTTGAAGACGTGCTAGCGGCCAAGGATGCCGAGATCGCCGAGATCAAGGACCGCATGCTGCGCGCGGTGGCCGAGGTCGAGAATGTTCGCCGCCGGCTCGAGCGCGAGAAGCAGGAAGCCTCGGCCTACGCGGTCACCGGCTTCGCGCGCGACCTGCTCGCCGTCGCCGACAACCTCCGCCGCGCGCTCGATGCGGCTGCCGGCGAGGCGTCGCCGCTGCTCGCCGGCGTCGAGATGACCGAGAAGGAACTGCTGAAGGCGTTCGACCGGCACGGCATCACCCGCATCGAGTCGGTCGGGCAGAAGCTCGACCCGCACCGGCACCAGGCGATGCTCGAGGTCGACGCCGACGGCGCCGAACCCGGCACCATTGTTGCCGAGCTGCAGTCGGGCTACATGCTGCGCGACCGGTTGCTGCGTCCTGCGATGGTCAGCGTCGCCAGGTAGCAACGACAGCAGGGGAGGGGCAAATGATCATCGTCCAGGGCACTGCGACCGTCGATCCGGCCGCCATCGATGTGCTGGTCGCGGCGGCAGCGACGATGATGGCCGAAACGCGCAGGGAACGCGGCTGTCTCCACTACAGCCTCGCCATCGAGGATGCCGACCGCGGCATCATGTCGATTTCCGAACGCTGGGCCGACGAGGCGGCGCTGAAGGCGCATTTTGCCGCGCCGCACATGGCAGCGTTCAACCAGGCGATCGCGGGCAGGGTGAAGCGGCTCGACGTCAGGATGTACGACGCGTCGGGCGAACGCGGGCTCGGCCTGTGATGGCTTCCCAGGCGTCCGCACCCGACCCCATCTGCGGTGTCTGGCAGCTGGAGCAGTGGGTCGAATTCCGCGACGGTGACCCGTGCGTGCTCGATGCCGGCGGCCATCTGTTCTACCATCCCGACGGCCACATGTCGGCGATCCTGACGCGGCAGGGCGACGACGGGCCGACGGTCATCGCCTACGCTGGCCGCTGGACCAAGGACGGCAGCACGGTCCGCCACGACGTCGAGCACGCGACCTTCCAGCGCTGGGTCGGCACGACGCTCGTCCGCGAGATCGTCGAATTCACCCCTGGCCCCGACGGACGCCTGCTGCTGCGCACCCCGCCCGAAAAAAGCCGCTCCGGCGCGGAGTATGTGCAGGATCTGATCTGGGTAAGGGCGGTGTAAGGTCGATCGAGACGCCCGGACTTATCGCCGACACGCCGCCGGATGCGGTTCCGATGCCGGCCAGTTGCGGCGCTCGCCGTCAGTGGGCAGTGAACCCCGCCAGCTTGTCGGGATTCCGCTGCATCAGTACGCGCGTTACCCGCTCGCCGTCGGTGGCGAGGCTGACCAGCGTCTTGTTGCCGTCGGCGCCGCGCGCAAGCAGTGCCGGGGCGCCGTTCGCCTCGGTCCATGCGATCGTCATCGGCCCGGTCTTGGCGGCGATGCCGAGCAGCAGGCGCGCGACGCGATCGGCGCCGCTGACGACGTTCGGCGCCGCGCGCACCTTGCCGCCGCCATCGCTCCACGCCTCGGCATCGGGGGCGAGGATGGCGAGCATGGCCGTGTAGTCGCCCGACGCGATGGCGGCGCTGAACTGCCCCATCAGCCGCGCCTCCGCCTCGGGCGCCGGCACGAAGCGGCTGCGGCCCGCGGCGATGTGCTTTTTCGCGCGGCTGACGTATTGGCGCGCCGCGTCGGCCGAACAGCCGATCGCCTCGGCGATGTCGGCATAGTCGCTGTCGAACACCTCGCGCATCAGGAAGGCGGCGCGCTCGGTCGGGGTCAGCCGTTCGAGCATCAACAGGAAGGCGAGCCGCAGGCTCTCGGCGAGTGCCGGCGTGTCGGCGGGCTCGTCGACCGGTTCGGGCAGCCACGGACCGACGTAGTGCGCGCGCTCGCGCGAGCGGGCACGCAGTGCGTCGATGGCGAGCCGGCAGGTCACGCGCACCAGCCAGGCTTCGGGGTCGGCGATCGCCGGGCGGTCGGCGCGCGCCCAGCGCACCGCTGCTTCCTGCACGACGTCCTCCGCATCGGCGCGGCTGCCGAGCATACGGTAGGCCAGGCCGAACAGCCGCCGGCGGTGGAGGGTGAGCGGGTCGCTCACAGATCCTCGAACTGGGTCAACGCACACGATCTCGCGTAGCCAAGGCGCGCTTCACCGCCGGAAACACGCGCGTCGTTGCCGATGCGAGCGCCAGCTCGGTGCGTACCTTGCGGCCATGCCTTTCCTCGATCGCGTCGCCGTGTTCGTCCGCCGCAACGACGTCGCCGGTGCTGATCGCGCGGCCGAAGAAGAATGCCCGCGCCTGATCGCCCGACAGCGCCGCGCCGCCGGCGAGCGCCGCGCGCAGCAGCGGTTCGGCGACGCCGTCGCGCTTCGCCAGCTTGAAGGCGATGCGCAGGCAGGGGCCGCAATCCTCGCCGGTCATGGCGCCGAGACGGGCGAGATGAACGAGGTCGCCGGCGGCATGGCGGCGATAGATGGCCAAGCGCGACAGCCGCACGAAGCCACGCAACGCCTTGCCCGATACCGCGGCGATGTCACGCATGTAGCCGGCGTCCTCGCCAAGCGAGCGCTCGAAGGCGCCGATCATCAGGTTGGCGATCATGCCGTCCTCGCCTGCGCCATCATCGCCGCCGCCTTCCACGCGCTGGCGGCGAGCAGCACCGCGACGATCGCGGCAGGGTCACGCCCATGAAGTCGCGCGGGATCGCCGCGCTGCCGCAGATGCCGACGGCAACCTCCCAGAAATGGAACAGCGCATGGCCGGCGAGCCAGGCGGCAGCGAACGACCACAGCGCCGCGCGGCCGGCATGCAGCTTCAGCCCGAGCAGGAAGCTCGCACCGATCAGCGCGTACATAAGGCCGATGTCACGGATGAAGTGCTGGTTGAAGCCGCCGGTCGCTGCCACGCCGGGCACGCGCCAGTACCAGTCCTGCGGCACCGCCAGCATGGCGATGCCGTTTGCCAGCATGGCAACGCCCAGCACTGCCGCCACGCCCGCGGTCAGTCGTCCGGTCATCGTCATCGGCCGTCTCCCTTCAGCGGCCAGGACGAGCGCCGACGCGGCCTTGTGACATTCAGCCGCCGATTTTCTGCGCCCGGTTCTCGTCGCGGTGCTTCTTCAGATACTTCATGAACGGGGTGCCGCCGGTGCCGACCTCGCTGTCGTTGCCGCCGCTGCCCGCCTGCCTGTTGATGTAGTTGGCGGCGTATTCGAGATGGCGCGTTCGGAAGCGCGCGGTCTGCTCGACGCAGGCGTCGAAGGCGTCGCCGAGCGCACGCCGCTTGGTCCGCTCGACGAACGCGCACAGTCCGCTCTGCGCCTCGATCATCTCGATGAAGCGGCGGTGCGGCACCGGCCGGTAGGCGTGCAGCTCGGCGAGATACTCGCGCAGCGGATCGTTGGCGTGGCGTACGCCATAGAGCGCGTCCATCGCCGGCACGATCGACGACTGCGACCCCGTCTGGCCGCGGAAAGCCTGTGGCCTGCCGCCGAATTTCGCGACGTCCTCGTAGACGAGGCCTTGCCCAAGCGCCGGATTGTTCTTCCAGCCGTGGATATAGGGCCGCACGCGGTGGAAATAGATATAGGGGTCGCAGCGCTCGGGCATGCGGTCGAAGATGGCGTTGATATCGTCCCAGACGCCGTTCATCTGCGTCAGCAGCGCCTCGCAGGCGTCCGCATCACCCGCATCCGACGCGATGACGAGGTCGCGCGCGATTGCGAGCGCTGCGCCCGCCCGCGCCTCGATCGCGACGTGGACGAGCACGAACCAGTTCTCGTCCTGTCCGCCAAGGAAGTTCTGCACCATGCGGATATTGTCGAGCGCGATCGGCCCCGTCTTGTCGATGCGCGCCCAGTTGTCGAGCACATAGGCGGAATAGGGGAGGAGTGGCGCCTGCCCCAGCCGGTCGGCAATGTGGACGATGGGAACCGCGAGGTTGGCCGGCAGCCGTGCCGGCGGTGCCGGCTCGCCCCAGACATAGGCCTGGACCAGGAAGCTGTAGCGCACCATTGCCTTGCGCACCTCGATCTCGGGCGCGTCGGCGGCGAACGCTGCGGCATCGACGGGCGGCAGCGCCTCCAGCCAGCGGCGCACCCGGCCGCTGGTCAGCAGCCCGGACAGCCCATCCGCCGCATCTTCGACCGCGGCGAAGTCGCCGGGCAGGCGGACCTCATCGAGTTCGAACGCCGACAGATAGCCGCGCTCGGCGGTGACATCGAATTCGGACAGCGACGGAAACACCGACATCAACGCTTCCCCTACATTTTGAGGGGGCTCATAGCGGTGCGCGCGCAGTGGCGCTAGGGCGCGCGCTGTCTCGCTCAGTCGAGCGCGATTTCGCTGATCTCGGCGTGGATCGTGCTGCGGGTGTCGTCCGAATCAGCCGACACGCCGATGCCGACCAGACGGCCGAGGGGAACGCCAAACGCGGCGGCGTGATCGCGGGCAAGATCGACCATCTCGGCGAAGGCGCCGGTGCCGGCCGTGCGCCGAACAATGGTGATGCCGCGCCCCTTGAAATAGGGGCTGGGCAGCAGGCTCCCCACCGTGTGCCGGCCTCCCCAGCTGTAGATGAGCAGCCGCGCATCGGGCGACGTCAGCATGCGACGCGCACTCATTTGGGCACGCTTGCCGCCTGCCCGGTCGAGGAAGACGAAGTAAACCGCGATGTTGCGGTCATCGCCGCCCTTGACGGCGAGGTCGGTTGCTGGAACCGAACGCGCAACGCGCCATCGCCACCTGGCCGACCGGCTGTCCTGCAGCGCCTCGGGCACACCGCGTACGATCGCGGAGGAACTGCTGTCCGCAACGATTCCCGCGGTATCGGAGCGAAACGTGAAGCGAGTCGCGGCGATGCGCGGAAAGGTGAGGGGTCGCCAGTCGTCGTCGAACGGAATCGTCGACGGATTCGCCATCGCTGCGAGCAGCGATGCTGCAACAATCACCCCTGTCCGTCGCCGTGCCATCCCCGAACTTTCCTGATCCCTGACAGGATACGGCGCACGGGTGGTTATGGTTGCAGGCCAGCTGGACGTCGACCGGATCGCGCTCTATGCCACCGCTGCGCCGTCCGCCCTGTCCGGCCGGAACGGCAGGATCGCGTCGTAGACGGCAAGCGCCGGCGTGCCCGCGACGGTTCCGCCCATGCGTTTCACGTACGCGTCGCGGACCATTTCGGCCTGCTGCTCGATGCCATAGTCGGTGAACGGCCGGCCGGGCTTCATGGGCAGATAGTCGTAGCGCGCCCAGATACCGCGCCGGACGATGAGGTTGACGCCCTGCTGGTGCTGCCAGACATGCACGAGCTCGTGCACCAGCAGTCCCTGCAGGAACAGCGACGCGGTGCTGAAATCATCGTGCCAGGCGCGGTGATTGGGGTGAAACCAGATGTGGCCGTCGGGCGCCATCACCGCCCAGGCCGGTTGCAGCCACCACCACTTCTCCCGGCGCAGCGTGACCGCGTCGAGGTCGATCGCGTCGCCAAAGGCGCGCCGCGCCACGGCGCGCTCGCCGGCGGTCAGCGGCCGGGCGCTGCTAGTGATGCGCGTGGCCTTCGTCGGTGGCCGCCATTGCCCGCGCCAGGACCGGCATGCGCCCTGCGCTGGCGAACACGAAGGTCAGCGGAACCGTCGCGCCGGGCTTCGTCTCGGGCAGGCCGAAGATCATGACGTGCAGGCCGCCGGGTTTCATCTGGACGGTTCCGCGCGCAGGCACCACGACCTCGCCTTGCGGGATCATGCGGATGACGCCGGCCTCGTTGCGCGTGGCGTGCAGTTCGAACCGCGCCGGCTTCGGTCCCTCGACGGCGATCAGGCGGTCGGCGCGGTCGCCACCGCGGATCGTCGCGTAGGCGGCCGCCGGTCGGCCCGCCAGCAGCGGCAGACGGATCCACGCAGCGGTAACGCTCGGAGTCGCGGCGGCTGCACGCGCGGCGCCGCTGAGGATGGCGGCGGCGAGCAGCATCAGCGCTGCGAGGCCGGCGGCAACCGCCAGCATGCGTGTCATTTTCCCCGGCATGGCATTGATTCCCGTCGTTGCATTGGCCTGTTGCTGCCAGATCGCAGCGGGCAACACCATGCGTCAAGGCGTCCGCAGGCCAAGTTTGTCGGTCTTGTACCACCGCGTGCGGCTCCCTACATCGCCTCGCAACGGTTCCGCGTTGCGGCGAAATCGCGCAGGCGGACGTTCAACCATATGTTCCTGCCGGGATTTTGAAGAGGACGACTATGGCGAAGGTAATCGGGATCGACCTTGGCACGACGAACAGCTGCGTTGCCGTCATGGAGGGCAGTACGCCGAAGGTGATCGAGAATGTCGAAGGCGCGCGCACGACGCCGTCGATGGTGGCATTCGCGAAGGACGGCGAACGGCTGGTCGGCCAGCCGGCGAAGCGTCAGGCCGTGACCAATCCCGACAACACCGTGTTCGCGGTGAAGCGTCTCATCGGTCGCCGCTTCGACGACCCGGTCACTAAGAAGGACACCGAGCTCGTCCCCTACCACATCGTCAAGGGACCGAACGGCGACGCCTGGGTGAAGGCGGGCGGCGAGGATTACAGCCCGTCGCAGATTTCCGCCTTCGTCCTCCAGAAGATGAAGGAAACCGCCGAGAAATATCTTGGCGAGACGGTGACGCAGGCGGTCATCACGGTTCCTGCCTATTTCAACGACGCGCAGCGCCAGGCGACCAAGGACGCCGGTAAGATCGCTGGCCTTGAAGTGCTGCGCATCATCAACGAGCCGACCGCGGCGGCGCTCGCCTACGGGCTTGAAAAGCAGGACGGCAAGACCATTGCCGTCTACGACCTTGGCGGCGGCACCTTCGACATCTCGATCCTCGAGATCGGCGATGGCGTGTTCGAGGTAAAGTCAACGAACGGTGACACCTTCCTCGGCGGTGAGGATTTCGACGCCAAGCTCGTCGACCATCTCGCCGACGGCTTCAAGAAGGACGAGGGCATCGACCTTCGCAACGACCGGCTGGCGCTGCAGCGTCTTAAGGAAGCCGCCGAGAAGGCGAAGATCGAACTGTCGTCGGCGGCGTCGACCGACGTCAACCTGCCGTTCATCACCGCTGACCAGAACGGCCCCAAGCATCTCGTCAAGACAATCACCCGCGCCGACCTTGAAAAGCTCGTCGCCGATCTTGTCGCGCGCACCATGGAACCGTGCCGCAAGGCACTGAAGGACGCCGGCATCGACAAGGCCGCGATCGACGAGGTTGTGCTGGTCGGCGGCATGACACGCATGCCGCTGGTGCGCGAGGAAGTGAAGAAGTTCTTCGGCAAGGAACCGCATACCGGCGTCAACCCCGACGAGGTCGTCGCTATGGGCGCGGCGATCCAGGCCGGCGTGCTGCAGGGCGACGTCAAGGACGTGCTGCTGCTCGACGTGACGCCGCTGTCGCTTGGCATCGAGACGCTGGGCGGCGTGTTTACGCGCATGATCGACCGCAACACGACGATCCCGACCAAGAAGAGCCAGGTCTATTCGACGGCCGAGGACAACCAGTCCGCGGTCACCATCCGCGTCTTCCAGGGCGAGCGCGAGATGGCGGCCGACAACAAGCTGCTCG
>CAYVVV010000051.1:0-14602 GCA_964455325.1 uncultured Sphingosinicella sp.
GGAGCGAAGCTGCGGCGATGGTGCACGGTGACACCGGCGCGTTCGACCGCGGCGAGATGGTCGGGGGTGGGATAGCCCTTGTTGCGGCACCAGCCATATTCGGGATGTTCGGCCGCAAGCGCGCGCATCAGCCGGTCGCGCGTCACCTTGGCGACGATCGACGCCGCCGCGATCGAAAGGCACCGCGCGTCACCACCGACAAGCGTCTCGGAACGATAGCGCCATGCGGGTGCCCGGTTGCCGTCGACAAGGACCACCGTCGGCGCTTGCGGCAGCGCCGCCACGGCGCGGGTCATCGCCAGCAGCGTTGCCCGCAGGACGTTGTGCCGATCGATCTCGCGCGGCGACGCCTCGCCGACGCCGACCGCCGCGTGCGCCACGATTGCCTCGAACAGCCGTTCGCGTTGCGCCTCGGTCAGTTTCTTGCTGTCGTCGATGCCGTCGGGAATGGCGTCGGGGTCGAGGATCACCGCGGCCGCCACCACCGGCCCCGCCAGCGGACCCCGCCCTGCCTCGTCGACGCCGGCGACGATACCGCCGCACCGCCGTTCGTGACTGTAGTCGGGCGGCACCGGCCCCGGCTCACCGCGCCAGCGGCCAGCTGTGGCCGAGCGGGCCGTGGCCGTGGCCGAAGCCAGGCGCCGCCATGATCGCCTGCCGCACATAGTCGCGCGCACGCCACGCGGCCTGTTCGAGCGGCATTTTCTGGGCAAGACCGGTCGCCAGCGCCGACGCCATCGTGCAGCCGGTGCCATGCGTGTGCTGCGTCTTGATGCGCGCGTCGAGCCATTCCTTGGCCTTGTCCGGCGTCACCAGCCAGTCGGTGATCATGTCGCCCTTCAGATGCGCGCCCTTGACCAGCACCGCCTTGGCGCCGAGGCCGAGGATTGCCTCGCCCGCAGCCTTCGCCTCCTCGGGCGACTTGATCCTGCGGCCCGCCAGCGCTTCGGCCTCGACGATGTTGGGCGTCACCACGTCCGCCATCGGCACCAGCAGCGACATCAGCGCCTCGACCGCCTCGGGCTGCAGCAGGTGCGCGCCGCCCTTCGCGACCATCACCGGATCGAGCACGATCGGCCCGGCGAAATCGGTCAGCGCGCCGGCGACCGCCTCGATCACCGCGCGGCTGCCGAGCATTCCGAGCTTGACAGCGTCGGCGCCGATGTCGGCGAGCACCGTCTCGACCTGCGCGACAATGGTATTCACCGGCACCGGATGCACGTCGTGGACGCCGGTGGTGTCCTGCACCGTTACCGCGGTCACCGCGGTCGTTGCGTAGCCGCCGAGCATGGCGACCGTCTTGATGTCGGCCTGGATGCCGGCGCCGCCACCCGAATCCGATCCCGCGATGACAAGGACGCGTGCTGGCCTTGGCTTGGTCATGAGGCCTTCGCTACCGCGTCGCAGATTTCCTCGACAAGGCTTTTGACAAGCGTCATGTCCTCACCCTCCGCCATAACGCGAATCAGCGGCTCGGTGCCCGACTTCCTGATGACGAGACGGCCGCTGCCCGACAGCTTCGCCTCGGCGGCGGCGATGGCGTGCTTGACCCCTTCGCATTCGAGCGGCTGACCGCCGTTGAAGCGCACGTTCTTCAGCAGCTGCGGCAACGGGTCGAACAGATGCAGCAGCTGGGACGCCGGCTTGCCGGTCTCGACGAGCGCGGCGAGGATCTGTAGCGCCGCGACCAGCCCGTCGCCGGTCGTGGCGTAATCGCCAAGAATGATATGGCCCGACTGCTCGCCGCCGACATTGATGCCGGTCGCGCGCATCGTCTCAAGCACGTAGCGGTCGCCGACCTTGGTGCGCACCAGCCGGAGGCCCAGGCCTTCGATGAAGCGTTCGAGACCGAGGTTCGACATCACCGTCGCGACCAGCCCGCCCCCCTTCAACCGGCCCGCGCTTGCCCAGTTTTGCGTGACGAGGGCCATCAGCTGGTCGCCGTCGACGATGCGTCCGGCCTCGTCGACAACGATCAGCCGGTCGGCGTCGCCGTCGAGCGCGATGCCGATGTGGGCACCGGTGTCGACGACCGTCCTTTGCAGCGTCTCGGGTTTGGTCGACCCGACGCCGTCGTTGATGTTGAAGCCGTCGGGGCTGACGCCGATCACCTCGACGTCGGCGCCAAGCTCCCACAGCGCCGACGGCGCGACATTGTAGGCGGCGCCGTTGGCGCAGTCGACGACGAGCTTAAGCCCGTCGAGCCGCAGATGGTCGGGAAAGGTCGACTTGGCGAAATGGATGTAGCGGCCGCGCGCGTCCTCGATCTTCTTCGACCGGCCGATGTGCGCGGGATCGGCGAGCCTGGGCGGCACCTCGAGCAGCGCCTCGATCTCCGCCTCGTCCTCGTCCGACAGCTTGTAGCCGTCGGGTCCGAACAGCTTGATGCCATTGTCGTGATAGGCGTTGTGGCTCGCCGAGATCATGACGCCAAGGTCGGCGCGCATCGAGCGCGTCAGCATGGCGACGGCGGGCGTCGGCACCGGGCCGACCATGACGACATCCATGCCGACCGACGTGAAGCCGGCGATCAGCGCCGATTCCACCATATAGCCCGACAGTCTTGTGTCCTTGCCAATGACGACGCGGTGCTTGTGATCGCCGCGCAGGAACCTGGCGCCTGCCGCCTGGCCGACCTTCATCGCGATCTCGGGCGTCATCGGCGTGGTGTTGGTCAGGCCCCTGATTCCGTCGGTGCCGAAATAGCGTCGGCCCATTGTCGTCCCCTTTGCGTGTCCTGGCTTGCGCTTGCCCCCGCCAGGCGTTCTTTATGCCGCTTAATCGTTAAGGTGAAGCGTGGAGAGCGCGATGGTGGGGGGGATGCCGCGAATTGGCGGCGCAACGGCGATTCTGCTTGCGCTGGTGGCGGGGCTGCTGGCCGGCATTGGCGCGGCGGCGACGGGTGCTGCCTGGGTCGACGGCGCGGTCAGCGTGGTCGAGCCCGTCGGCGCGCTGTGGCTGCGCGCGCTACAGATGACGATCGTGCCGCTCGTCGTCGCGCTGCTCATCACCGGCGTCACCATGGCCGCGGCGACGGCGAAGGCAGGCAGGCTCGCGGCGCGCGCCATCGCCACGTTCATCACCATCCTGTGGTCGTCATCGCTGACCGCCGCGCTGGTGATGCCGCTGCTGTTCGACCTGGTGCCACTGCCGCGCGAATCGGCCGCAGCGCTGCGCGCCGCGCTTGCCGGCACCCGGCCGCTCGGCGAATCGCCGGGCATCGGCGATTTCGTGCTGGGCATCATCCCGACCAATCCCGTCGCCGCCGCCGCCGAGAGCAACATCCTCGGCGTCATCGTCTTCACGCTGGTCTTCGCGTTTGCCATCACGCGCCTTCCCGAGCGCCCGCGCGCGACGCTCACCGACCTGTTCAAGGCGATCGGCGATGCCATGCTCGTCGTCATCGGCTGGGTGCTGGCGCTGGCGCCGATCGGCGTCGCCGCGCTCGCCTTCGTCGTCGGTGCGCGCGCCGGCGCCGGTGCGTTCGGAGCGCTGCTGCACTATATTCTCACCGTCTCGGCGGTCGGCGTGGTGATCACGCTTGCCGCCTATGCCGTCGCCGTCGTTGGCGGCCGCGTGCCGCTTTCGGCGTTCGCGCGCGCTGCCGTTCAGGCGCAGGCGGTGGCGGTCAGCACGCAGTCGTCGCTCGCGTCGCTGCCGGCGATGCTCGGCGGCGCGGCGCGGCTGGGCGTTCCGCCGGCAACCGCCGACATCGTGCTGCCGCTCGCCATCGCGCTGTTCCGCGCCACCGGGCCGGCGATGAACCTTGCCGTCGCGCTCTATATCGCACACTGGTTCGGCATCGACCTCGGACCCGCCGAGATCGCGCTCGGGATCGCCGCGGCGGCGATCACCACGATGGGCGCGGTGTCGCTGCCCGGCAGCGTCAGCTTCTTCACCTCGATCGCCCCGATCGCGCTTGCCATCGGCGCGCCGATCGAACCGCTCGCGCTGCTGATCGCAGTGGAGACCATTCCCGATATCGTCCGCACCGTCGGCAATGTTACCATGGATATCGCGGTGACGGCGACCGTTGCCGCGCGCAGCGGCGGCCTTGGGGAGACGATCGATGAAACGGCGCAAGCTCGGCACCACTGACGTCTCGGCGATCGGCCTCGGCTGCATGGGCATTGCCGGCGTCAGCGGCGCGGCGATGTACGGCGAGGTCGACATGGCGGAGGCGGAGCGCACCGTCCACCGCGCGCTCGACCTTGGCATCGACTTCCTCGACACGGCCGAGATCTATGGCCCGTACACCAACGAGGAGTTCCTCGGCCGCGTGCTGAAGGGCCGCCGGCACGAGGTCTTCATCGCCACCAAGTTCGGCTTCAACATCGAAGGCGTCCGCGCCCGTGGCGTCAACAGCCGGCCTGACAACATCCGCGCCGTCTGCGAAGCCTCGCTGCGGCGACTGCAGACCGACGTCATCGACCTGTTCTACCAGCACCGCGTCGACCCCGATGTGCCGATCGAGGAGGTCGTCGGCGCCATGGCTGCCTTGCAACGCGAGGGAAAGATCCGCTTCATCGGCCTGTCCGAAGCCGGGCCGGAGACGCTCGAACGCGCCGCGAGGACGCACACGATCGACGCGCTGCAATCCGAATATTCGCTGTGGGAGCGGACCGTCGAAACCGACATACTGCCGCTGTGCCGCGCGCACGGCATCGCCGTCGTGCCCTATTCGCCGCTCGGCCGCGGCTTCCTGACCGGCGCGGTCAAGCGCGCCGAGGATTATCCCGAAACCGACTTCCGCCGCACCGACCCGCGCTACCAGGGCGCGAACTTCGACGCCAACATGGCGCTGGTCGCGGAGGTTCGCCGCATCGCCGACGGGCACGACGCCACCCCAGCGCAGGTCGCGCTCGCCTGGCTGCTGGCGCAAGGCGAGGACGTCATCCCGATTCCCGGCACCAAGAAGGTCGCGCGCGTCGAGGAGAATGCGGCTGCCGTCGACGTCGCGCTGACCGCGACCGATCTCGCCGCGCTCGACGCGGCCGCCCCCATCGGCGGCACCGCCGGGGAACGCTATGGCAACCCGGCGATGATGGCGATGGTGCGGCGGTAATCGCGCCGGCGGAGTAGGCTTGGCGGGAGTAAACTCACCCCTTCCCCGCGGGCGCGAAGTGCAGCATTGTCGTGCCATGCCGGTGGCTCACAAACGCCCCGTCGTCACGCTCAGCTTTGACGACGGCCACCACGACGACCTCAGGGTCGCCGAACGGTTGGCGCGGCATGGCCTCAAGGCGACCTTCTACGTCGCCTTCAACGTTCCCGGCACACCGCAGATTACCAACGGCGAAATCAGCGAGCTTGCCGCCATGGGGCACGAGATCGGGTCACACACGCTGTCGCACCGCGTGCTCGTGCGCCTGCCGCCCGCAGCCATCGCGCCCGAGCTCGCCGACAGCCGCGCGCGGCTGGAGGACATCGTCGGCGGCCCGGTGATCGCGCTCAGCTACCCGCTGGGCTATCGCAACCGCCACATCGTCGAAACCGCGCGGCGCTGCGGCTATCGTGTCGGCCGCACGCAGGACCGTTTCCGCACCGGCCGCGTCGCCGACCCGATGCAGATGCCGGTCAGCGTCGAGTTCTACCCGCACCCGCGCGCGCTCTATGCGCGTCACATCGTCCGCGACCTCGACGTCGCCGGCGCGCTCGGCTGGCTGCGCGGCGGGCTTGCCGCCGACCCACTGTCGCTCGCGCGGCGGCTGTACGCGCATGCACGCAGCACCGGCGGCGTGTTTCATGTCACCGCGCGGTCGTCGGAGATCGCCCAGCTCGACCGCTGGGCCGACCTTGACGCGCTGCTGGCGATGGTCGCCGGCGACGACGGCGTCGACTATCGCAGCAACGGCGGCGCCGCCCTCGCCTGAACGCGGTCAGCCGCGCAGCAGCCGTTTCAATGCCGGCTTGACGCCAAGCCGGTCGAGCAGCGCGGCGAGCCTGTTCGACACGGCATCGCAGGCACGGTGCGCGCCGATCAGCAGCGCGGCACGCGGCCCTCGGCGCCAGATCTGGATCGTCGCGCAGTCGAGGCTGCGTGTCGCGAAGCAGCGCTTGTACTGCGCGTCGCCATAGCCGAGATCAAGCAGCGCGAACCGCCGCTCGCCGATCAGCCACTCGATCATTGCATGCAGCAGCACATATCCGGGCGCGAGATCGCGCGCCGATGCCGCGTAGCCGGTATGAACATAATCGACGCGGTCGCCATGCACGCGGCAGAACCCAAAGGCGATGGCAGCACCACGTGCGCGGAGCAAGAAGCCGCGGATGCGATCCGCCGCCGCCGCGGTGCGGCATTCGGCGCGAAACGCGGCGTCAAGCGGCAGCCCGGCCTGCAACAGTCGCGACTGGTAGGTCGCTGCGGCGAGCGGCGCCACCGCATCGAAGAAGCGGTCGATTGCATCGGGCGTCGAACAGACCTCGATCGTTGCATCGTCGCCGGTCAGCGCGGCGAAGCGTTTCAGCTTGCGCGTGATCTCGTGGCGGTGCTTGCGTGGTCGCGCCGCCATGTAGGCGTCGATGCTCTCGGCAAGGTCGACGAGGCTGTGCGCGTGCAGCGACGGCGAATAGACGATCGCCGTCGGCGTCCGGAACAGTCGCCGCCAGCCGGCGGGAACCGGGTGCGACGGCAGCACCAGCACGCTGATCCGCGCCGGCAGCGCGTCGGCGCTCGCGATCGCAGCGGCGGGATCATCCGGCAGGGCACTTACATGCGTCGTCTGGAATGCGGCGGCGACGCGGGCCTGCGCGATCCGCCAGTCGCCGATGCGGAAGTTGAGCCGGAGCGGCTGTTCGACGATGTCGATACCGGCCGCGGCGCCGCCGCCGGCGTCGCTCATGCAGTCACCGGCCGGCCTTGTGGCCGGGCCGGCACGCGGCGCGGCAGCCGGCGGCGGCCGATGTGCTCGTAAAGCAGGTTGGACAGCCCCTGCACCGCCATGCGCCGGGCCGATCGCAAGGCATTGGCTGGCAGCATCGTCGCGGTGCCGGCCGGCGTCAGATCGGCCACGGCGAGCTCAGCGAAGTTGACCGTCGAAAAACGCTCGCGGTTGCTGGCAAGGAAGTCGAGCAGAGCCTCGAAGCGGCCGATCACGATGCGGTTGGCGGCATGGCCGCGATGGCTGATCAGCTCGACGCTGTGCAACACCACGCAGAACAGTGTCTGCCGACAGCGTTCGGCGTGTTCGAGCGCGTCGCGCATCTCGCGCCGTGACAGCGCACACAGCTGCGCGTGGCGCGGGGTCGCGTCACCGACAAGGATGCAGCTGACCGGTATCTCGGTGACCCCATGCTGTTCGACAGGATCGATCTGCGTTCGCGGCAGATCGATCCGGCAGGTATGCCCGACCCATGCCGGGTCGAAACTTGCGTCGAAGCGGATGCCGGACCGCGCCAGCGCGCGCAGCGTATCGTCATTGGCGCCGAAATTGCCGGCACGGAATGCGGTTGGCGGCGGCGCCCCCGCGGCGATCAGCTTGTCGCGCGCACGCTCGATCAGCGCGACCTGCGCTTCGAGGCTGAAGTCGGCGATGTTCGGCCCGCGCTGCGGCGCCACGGGATTCCGTTCGGCATGGTCGAGCCATTCGGTGTGCACGTGCAGCTGCACCTCGTGGCCAAGGCTGAGAATGGGCTGCACCATGCGCTTCAGCACGTCGAGGCCGAACACCTCGGCGCACAGCGCATCGACGAAGAAGACGCCGTTGAGGCCATGCTCGTTGAGCCGGCGCAGTTCATGGGTAAGGCCGAAGCTGCCGTGCCGGCAGCAGCCGAACACGAACCAGTCTAGATTCTCGTCGACGCTGACGCCGCGGCGGTGCGCGCCGGGACTCATCTCGACGTCGAAGCTCAGCAATACGCGCGTCGCCACACAGTGCCCCCTGTGACTGCAACGTGCGACCTTCGCGGACGCCACGGCAGTCTACCACGACTGCGCCAGAAACGCTAAGCGCGGCGGGCCGTCCGGTCAGGCGCGCCTGGGCGCCATTTTCGCCGTGCGGTCGAACACCATGTCGGGGAACAGCCGCTTCAGCCAGAGCGCCTGCATCTCCCGACCCTTGCCGACCGGAATCTCGCGCCGGCCCCGGCGCAGGCCGGCAAGGATCGTCGCCGCCGCCTCGCTCGCCGGAATGCCGTGGTTGACAGGATCTTCATTGGGGCCGAAGCGGTTGCCGTGGCCGTCGAGCGCGTTGGCGGCGATGTTGGTCTGCACGAAGCCCGGGGTCACCACGGTGACGCCGATGCAGTGCTGTGCCACCTCCGCGCGCAAGGCGTCCGAGAAACCGACGAGTGCGTGCTTGGCGGCGCAGTAGCCGGTCCGGAGCGGCGCGCCGAGCTTGCCGGCGACGCTGGCGATCTGCACAAAATGACCCGATCCGCGTTCGACCATCTTCGGCAGGATGAGCTGCGTCAGCCGCAGCGGCGCGAAAAAGTCGACCTCCATCAGCTGGCGATAGACGTCGAAATCGGTGTCGAGCGCCATCGACCGCTGCGAGACGCCGGCATTGTTGACGAGGATGTCGACACCGCCGCGCCAGCCCCACGCCTGCTCCACAATGCCAGGCAACGCGGCATAGTCGGTCGCCTCAAACGGCAGCACCAGGCGTTCGGCCGGCAGCCGCGCCGCCACATCATCGAGCGCGGCCTGCCGCCGCCCGGACAGGATGATGCCGGCGCCGGTGCTGGCGAAGGCTTCGGCGAGCGCGGCGCCGATCCCCGAGGAGGCGCCGGTGATCCAGATCGTCTTGCCGGCGAAGTCCATTACAGCAGCCCCGTCGACACGCCGATGACGCGCGGGTGCGCCCAGACGAGCAGCGCGAACAGCGCCGCCCCGGCAACGACCGGCACAACCCCCGGCCATATACGCCCCTTGCCGAACGGAACGAAGCTGGTCTTCGCCGTGTAGTCATCCCAGCCGACGCCGAGCTGGGCGCGTTTCTTGCTGTCCTGCAGCCGCGCACCGACGAGCGCGAGCAAGACGATGCCGCCGGCAAGGATCAGCGTCGCCTGCCGCCCGCTGACCAGAATGTGGACGATACCCCACAGTGCGAATGCCCACATCATCGGGTGCCGCGTGATCACGGCGACGCCCTTGGGATCGCTGCTCCTGGTGATCTGGCCGCCCATCATCGGCATCGTCGGGCCTGGCGACAGCAACGCGCCGGCAAGCAGAATGCTGGCAAACAGCATCACCGCCTGGCCGACCGGCAGCGCCCACGCGGGCGGCGTCCACAGCTGCACCGCCGGCGCCTCGTTGTACGCCAGCACCGCTGGGATCAGCGTCGCGAACGCGACCACTGAGTAAAGCGCGAGGAAGCCCGGCTCACCAAGCTTGCCGACGAGCAGCGCGCGCAGCGGGTGCGACAGTAGGAAGTGGGTGAGCACGAACGCGGAGATGAACAATGTTAGTTCGGTCATGGCCTGCCCCTTTCGACGTGCGTCCCTCGACTTCGCTCGGGATGAGCGGTTTGGGTGGAACTGTCTGCTGCACAGACCCCGCCCATCCCGAGCGAAGGCGAGGCACGCACACGCTAATGACCATATTGCTTCGGCATGCCGTCCTGCCGCAGCGGATTGTAGCGGTCGCGCAGCTTCGTCTGGCGCGATTCGAGCGCGACCTGCCTGCCGTCAATGAACACCGCCGTCGGCGCCGCGGCAAGGTCGATCGGATCGCCCGACCAGACGACGACGTCGGCGCGCTTGCCCGGCTCCAACGTGCCGAGTTCGCTGCCCAGGCCGAAGATTTCGGCCGGCACCCGCGTGATCGCGGCGAGCGCCTCGGCGTGACTGACCGCGACACCGCCCGGGACCGCGCCCTGTGCGACCAAGTTGCCGGCCTGCTGCGGGATCAGGCGGACCTGATGGTTGAAGTCACGGCCGATCGGAACCAGCGCCACCTTGACGCCGGCGCGGATCATGCGGCCGGCGTTCGACTGCGTTGCCGCCAGCATCTCGAAGGTCTCGGGCAGGTTCGGCGCAACCGAGGCCAGCACGGGCACGCCGGCTGCGGCGATGCGGTCGGCGACCATCCAGCCTTCGGCGGCTCCGGCAAGGATCATGCGCAGCCGCGGGTAATCGCGCTTCAGCGCCAGCACCGCGAGGATGTCGCTGGCCCGGTCGACCTTGATGACGGCCGGCGTCGCTCCCGACACGACGCGCGCCAGCGCCGCCGCGTCGGCGCGGGTGAGCAGCGAACCCTTGTCGCGCCCGAAACCATAAGCGGCCGGATTGCGGGCATAGGTGGTCGCCTCGGCGAACGCATCGGCAAGTCGCGTGAACAGCGCGCCGCGGGATCCGCCGGCAAGCTGTGCGCCGTCCTCGCCCATCTTGATGTACTGGAAGGCGCGGTTGCGCACCACCGGCGCCCCATCGGCCAGCGACATGACGAACCCCTCGCCACCGAAGATATCGGTTGCCGCGTCGGGCATGACCGCCGCCCGCGTCACGCCCTCGATACGCGTCACCGCGATCGCCGTGGTCAGCGGATTGAGCCCGCTGGCGACATCGATCGCCGCCGAGTAGTTCGCCTTTTCGGCGCGGGTGTCGTTGGCGCCGTCGACGGCATCGACCTCGACGATGCCAAGCCGGCTGAAGCCGGCGAAGATGCCCGGTGTCACCCACTGGCCGGTGGCGTCGATGACGCGCGCGCCGGCGGGCACCGCGACACCGGCACCTACCGCGGCGATGCGGCCGTCGCGAATGACGACGGTGCCACCCTCGATCGGCTCGCCGCCGGCGGCCGTGGCGACCCTGCCGCCGACGATGGCGACCGTCTCGGCGACGGCGTGAGCGACGGGAGCGGCCGCAGCGATCGCGGCCAGCAGCAGCGGCAACAGCTTCACTTCACGTCTCCCTCGCCTGGCTGGCCAAGCTCGAAATCGCTCACCGGCCGCAGCCGGCTCGTCGCGTCGAACATCAGCGCGCCGTCGATCCACACCTTTTCGGCCTTGGCGTAGACCGACAGCGGGTCGGCGGTCCACAGCACGACGTCGGCACGCTTGCCGGGTTCGAGACTGCCGGTCTCCCTGTCGATGCCGATCGCCCTCGCGGCGTTGATGCCGATCCAGGTCCATGCCTGCTCGGGCTTGATGTCGAGTCCGGCGCGATTGCCGTCGGCAAGCGCCTTCGCGGTTTCCTGATTGAGCCGCTGGATGCCGAGATCGTCGTCGGAGTGCGTCACCGCGCAGGCACCGGCGGCATGCACGAACGGCAGGTTCTCGCGGATGCCGTCATAGGCTTCCATCTTGAACCCCCACCAGTCGGCCCACATCGCCGCGCAGGTGCCGTTCGCCTTTAAAAGATCGGGAATCTTGTAAGCTTCCACTGCATGATGGAAGGTCGCCACCTTGTAGCCGAACTCCTTCGCCATATCGAGCACCAGCGCCATCTCGTCGGCGCGGTAGCAATGGTTCTGCACCAGGATCTCGCCGTCGAGCACGCCCATCAGCGTGTCCATGTCGAGGTCGCGCGCCGGCGCGTCATTCGCCTTGGCCGAGCCATTGTCGATCTTGCCGGCGTAGGTCTTCCACTTGTGCCGGTACTCGTGGGCACGCGCCCAGGTCTGGCGATTGAGCGCGACATTGCCCATGCGGCTGCCCGGCTTCTGGTTGCGGTTGCCGTAGACGCGCTTGGGATTTTCGCCGCACGCCATCTTGAGCGTGTAGGGCGCACCGGGGAACTTCATTTCCTGCACCGTGCGCGCCGGCACGTTGCGCAGCGTCACGCCGCGCCCGCCAAAAAGGTTCGCCGATCCGGGCAGAATATGCAGGCTGGTTATGCCGCCGGCGAGCGCGCGGCTGAAGCCGGGATCCTGCGGCCACACGCCGTGTTCGGCCCAGACGCCGGCGGTGACCGGTCCGGTCACCTCGTTGCCGTCCTGGTGCGCGACGACCGACGGCGAGGGATAGTTACCAAGGTGGCTGTGCACGTCGATGATGCCTGGCGTCACCCACTTGCCGGCGCCGTCGATGACGGTCGCCCCGGCCGGCGCTTCGACCGTCGTGCCTATGGCGGCGACCCTGCCGTCCTGCATCAGCAAGGCGCCGCCGACGATCTTGCCGCCGGCACCGTCGTAGATGTTGACGTTGGTGATCAGCGTCGGCACCGAAGGCAATGGCTTGTACGTCGACGGGTACGGGTCCTTGTTGATCGCCGGCAGCGCCGCCCGGTCGGTCGCCGACAGCGGCTTGGCGCGTTCGGCGAGCCTGGTAGCACAGGCGGACAGGGCAAGCGCGAGCGCCAGCCCTGCAACGAAATGACGCATTAGTTGACTCCGTGCATCCAGCGTTTGAGCAGCGGCGAGATCAGCAGCAGGAAGATGCCGATGCCGACCGCGATCCAGCCAATGGCGTTGAACACGCCGACATAGGTGTCGAGGCTGAGCTTGGGATTGGTAACCTCGCCGCCCACCGTCTCGACGCTGGCGAACTGCGCGACGATGCCGCCGACGTACTGCGCCATCGACGACGACAGGAACCAGACGCCCATCATCAGCCCGACGACGCGCGCGATCGACAGCTTGGTGATCATCGACAGGCCCACCGGCGACAGGCACAGCTCACCGACCGAATGCAGCAGATAGGCGAGCGCCAGCCAGAACAGCGGCACGCGGTAGTCGGCATCGGCAAACTCGGTGCCGAAGACCAGCGCGAGGAAACCGACGCCGACGAGGACGAGGCCGATCGCGAACTTGACCGGGATCGACGGCTCCAGCCCCTTTTTCGCCAGTGCCACCCACATCGCGCTGAACAGCGGCGCCAGCATGACGATGAACAGCGGGTTGAAGATCTGCGCCTGCCCCGCCGGCATGACATAGCTGCCGATCTCGCGGTCGGTGTTGCGGTCGGCGAACAGCGTCAGGCTCGATCCGGCCTGCTCGAACAGCGTCCAGAATACCACCGAAAAGACGGTGAGAATCACCGCCACCACCATCATGTGGAACTCTTGCCGGGTACCGGCACGCCATGCCCAGATCGGAATGCCAATGACGGCGACCACGAACACCGTGAACAGCACCTTGCCGAGCAGCGGCAGCGACGCGAGATAACCGATGATGCCCGTCCCCGCCGACGCGGCGGCGGCGGCTGCCTCCGCGTTCAGCATGGTGTTGTTGAGCAGGAACCAGGCGACCGGGATTGCCACAAGCGCACCGATCGTTACCAGCGTCCGCGTGCTGCCGCCGACGTCCGCTGGCGGCTCGCCATAGCCGGCAAGCCGGCCGCCGTCGAACTGAAACAGCATCCAGGCGATGAACATGCCGGCGGCGGCGAGACCAAAGCCCGCCCACCAGCCGTACCAGACCGCCAGCAGCGGCGCCAGGAACTGGCTGATCACCGAGCCGAGGTTGATGCCCATGTAGAAGATGGTGAAGCCGGCGTCGCGGCGTGCGTCGCCCGGCGGGTAGAGACTGCCGACAATCGTCGAGATGTTGGGCTTGAAGAAGCCGTTGCCGATGATGACCGACGACAGCGACAGGAGCATGATGGCGACCCAGAACGGCTGCCGCTCGCCGTCGGTGCGGAACTCGCCCTTGCCGATCGTTGCCGGCAGCACCGAGCCATCCGATCCCTCAAGGTTGATCGAGCCGTCGTCGTTGCCCGTGATCTGCAGCCGCTGGCCGCCGGCGAGCACATACTGCGTCGACGATTCGCCGGTCTTGTCGACCGCAACCTCGTAGCGCTGGCCGTTATATTCAAAGTACGGCTTAGCCGCCGGACCGTGGAAGCACAGCCCGAGATAGCCGAGGCTCATCAGGATCGCGCCCAGCTTCACCGACCGCTTCGAGCCGAGATAGCGGTCGGCGAGCAGTCCGCCGAACAGCGGCGTCAGGTAGACGAGGCTGGTGAACGCCCCGTACATGCCGTTGGCCACGGTGTCGCGGAACAGGAAATGGTCGGCAAGGAACAGCACGAGCAGTGCGCGCATGCCGTAATAGCCAAAACGTTCCCACATTTCGGTGGTGAATAGCCGTGCCAGCTGGCGCGGATGGCCGAACCACTGCTTGCCCGTGTCACCCGCAAGCGGATCGGCGGCGACGTGTACCATGGAACACCCTTTTTCCCTCGACGCGCGGCGTCGACGGCCGCTGCGCACTCCCCAGATGGCGGCGGACACTAGCGGGGCTTTAGCGCCTTTGAAAGAATGTTTCGTCGTCGGTCAGTGCGTCCAGCCGATGCCGATCCAGATCGTGCGCGGCTGGCCGCGGTCGATGATGCCGTCGTTGGTCAGTCCAGCCACGACCGTCTCGTTGAACAGGTTTTCGGCTGTCAGCCGCACGCTGAGGCCGGCGCCGATGGCGGCTTCGGCCGAGGCGTCGACGGTGAACGCCGATACCAGCCGCAGCCGTTCCAGGTCGTCGTCGAAGCGCGCACCGTCGTAGCGAGCGTCGACGCCGGCGCGCCAGCCGCCACCGTCGTACCTGACCGAGCCGCTCGCCTGGTGCCGCGGTGACTGCGCCGGGCGGCGACCATCGAGCGCGGCGGCGACGCCGCTTGCCTCGACCTTGCTGTCGCTGAACGCATAGGACGCCGCCAGCCGCCAGCGTCCCAGCGTCGCCCGTGCGCTGGCCTCGACCCCCCACGCCTCGATGGCGTCGAGGTTGAGC
>CAYVVV010000052.1:0-14578 GCA_964455325.1 uncultured Sphingosinicella sp.
CGACGAGGCGATGACGGCAAGCGTTGCAAAGAACATCGCGTGGCGGTCGCGCGGGATGACCTGCGTTGACACGGGTTCGGGCGTCAGGCCGAGCTTTGCGGCGACATGCGCTTCGACCCGCGGGTCGATGTTGGCGAAGGTGCCGACCGCGCCCGAAATCGCGCAGGTGGCAACCTCGGCGCGCGCGGCGACGAGACGGGCGCGGCAGCGACTGAACTCGGCGTAGGCTTCGGTAAGCTTCAGCCCGAAGGTGACGGGCTCGGCGTGGATGCCATGGCTGCGGCCGATGCAGGGCGTCAGCCTGTGTTCGAACGCACGCCGCTTGATGACTGCAAGCAGCGCGTCGAGGTCGGCGATGAGGATGTCGGCAGCGCGCGCGAGCTGCACGGCAAGGCAGGTGTCGAGCACGTCGGAGGACGTCATGCCCTGGTGCATGAAGCGTGCCTCATCGCCCACCTGCTCGGCGACCCAGGTCAGGAAGGCGATGACGTCGTGCCTGGTTACCGCCTCGATGGCATCGATGGCGGCAACGTCGATGGCCGGGTTCGTCGCCCACCAGTCCCACAGCGCCTTCGCCGCCGTCGTCGGCACGACGCCAAGCTCGCCGAGCGCTTCCGTCGCGTGCGCCTCGATCTCGAACCAGATGCGGAACCTCGTCTCCGGCTCCCAGATGCGGACCATTTCGGGGCGGCTGTAACGGGGGATCATGTGCGGGCTCCTGTACAGCAGCAGCGCCTAACAGAGCCGACAGCGCCCCGCAACGCGGCGTGCTTCGCGCGCCCAGCGAACGCGCTCGACGTAATTTCATTGACAGTTTATTTAATCAATATATATATAGCTCGATGAAATCGACGGAGCGACGTCAATACACGCTCGGCCGGCGCGGCGAGGCCGCGGCGGAAACGCGACGGCGCATCGTGCAGGCGACGTTCGACCTGCACGCCGAGCAGGGAATCCGGGACACCACGATGCAGCAGATTGCAGCACGCGCCGGGGTCAGCGTCGGCACCGTCTACCATCACTTCCCGACCTATGCCGATGCCATCGACGCCTGCGGCGCGCACGCTTCGGTTGCCGTTCCCGCCCCCGATGCGCGCATCTTCGACGGCGCCGAAACGCGGCGCGAGCGCGTTGAGCGGTTGACCCTCGCGCTGTTCGATTTCTACCGGCGCTTGCCCGCGCTTGCATCGATCCGGCGTGACCGCGACCTAGCGCGCTCGCTCTCCGAATACGCCGATGCCGAAACTGCAGGGCGCGTCGAGCTCTGTGCGTCGGCACTGGGTCGGGAGGCGCAATCCGCTGAAACCGCGACGCTCGCCGCTCTCGTCGACCTCGACGTCGCGGCAGCGTTCACGCGTCAGGGTTTCACCGCCGACGTTGCGGCTTCGGCGGTCGCCGCCATCGCCAACGCGTGGCTCGACACCCTTCCCCAACCAAGCGCCAGCAGGATCTGAACATGGAAACCAAGATCACCGAAATCGCCGACGGCGTCTTTCGCCTGTCGACCTTCGTTCCCGAGGTCGCGGCGCCGGCGGGCTTCTTGTTCAACCAGTTCCTGCTGACCGCAGACGAGCCGCTGCTGTTCCATTGCGGACACCGCGCCATGTTCGAGCAGATTCGCCAGGCCGTTTCGCGCATCATTCCGGTCGAAACGCTGCGCTGGATCTCGTTCAGCCATCTGGAAGCCGACGAGAGCGGCGCGATGAACCGGTGGCTCGCCGCCGCACCGCACGCCACGGTCGCGCACGGGACGCTCGCCTGCGACGTGTCGCTCAACGACCTTGCCGACCGGCCGCCCCGCGCGCTCGAGGACAATGCGGTGCTCGACATCGGCGGCAAGCGCGTGCGCTTCCTGGCCACGCCGCACGTGCCGCACGGCTGGGACGCCGGACTGATGTTCGAGGAAACCGGTGGCACGCTGCTGTGCAGCGACCTCTTGGGCCAGATCGGCAACGTCCCTGCGCTTGGCGGCGACGAGATCGTCGAGCGCGCCATTGAGGCTGAAGCGATGTTCGAATCGATGCAGGTGACGGCGCGGTCGGTCGCAACGTTGCGCCGACTTGCCGCGCTCGCGCCGCGAACGCTCGCGATCATGCACGGCGCATCCCATTCGGGCGACGGCAATCGGCTTCTGTCGCGGTTTGCCGACGTGCTCGAGGCGCGCCTGGCGCTCGCCTAGAGCAGACCGAGCGCCTTGAAGCTGGCGTGGCCTTCGCTGCCGATCACGACATGGTCGTGCAGGACGATGCCGAGCACGCGCGCCGCATCGCGGATCTGGTTGGTCAGCAGGATGTCGTCGCGGCTCGGCTTCGGGTCGCCTGACGGGTGGTTGTGGACGAGGATCAGCGCCGTCGCGCCGTGATCGAGCGCGCGGTGGATGACTTCGCGGACATGCACGGCAGTCTGGTTGACGGTGCCGTCCGACATCGCCTCGTCGGCGATGAGCACGTTGCGCGAATCGAGAAACAGCACGCGGAAACGCTCGCGCCCGAGGTGCGCCATGTCGGCATGCAGATAGTCGATGAGCGCCTGCCATCCGGCGAGCACGGGCCGCCCATAGACGTTCGCGCGCTGCAGCCGCATCGCCGCGGCGTGGACGAACTTCAGCGCGGCGATCGCAGCGTCACCGGCGCCGTCGACGCGGGCAAGATCCTTCGCCGGTGCCGAGATCACCGCGGCGAACGAACGGAAATGGGCGATCAGCGCCTTGGCAAGCGGCTTGGTGTCGCGCCTGGGAATGGCGAGGCCGAGCAGATATTCGAGCAACTCGTAGTCGTGGAACGCCTCGCCGCCGCCCTGCAGCATCCTGGCGCGCAGCCGCGCGCGATGGCCCGATGGATCGCTGGCGCTGGGATCGGCTTCGGCCATGGCGCAACGCTAGCGGCTTGCGCGCCGTCGCGCCATATGCTGGACGCGCTACCATGTCAGCGATCCCCAACCAGCGCCACCGTTTCGCGATGCCGCGCGACGTCCATTACCTCAACTGCGCCTACATGGCGCCGCTGGCAAACGACGTGCTCGCCGCGATGAACGCCGGCGCCGCGCTCAAGGCGTCGCCATGGGCGTACCGCCCGGCGGACTTCTTCCGCTATCCCGAGGCGCTGCGCGCCCGCTTTGCCGCCATGATCGGCGGGCACGCCGACGAGGTCGCGATCGTGCCGTCGGCGAGCTATGGCCTTGCCGTCGCCGCCGCCAACCTGCCACTCGCCGCTGGCCAGCGGGTCGTGATGCTCGCCGACCAGTTCCCGTCGAACTACTATGTCTGGCGCGAGAAGGCGAAGGCGGCGGGCGCGCGCGTCGTCACCGCCCGGCGCGAAGCCGGCGCCGCCTGGACGCCAGCGGTGCTCGATGCGATCGACGCCGACACGGCAATCGTCGCGGTGCCCAACTGTCACTGGGCGGACGGGCATCTCGTCGACCTTGTCGCGGTCGGTGCCGCCTGCCGCCGCGTCGGCGCGGCGCTGGTGCTCGACCTGACGCAGTCGCTCGGCGCGCTGCCGTTCGACGTCGGCGCGGTCGCCCCCGACTTTATGGTCGCCGCCACCTACAAGTGGCTGATGGGGCCCTATGGCTGCGCCATGCTCTACGCTGCGCCGAAATACCATGGCGGCACGCCGATCGAGCAGGCCTGGATCAACCGCGCCGGCGCCGAGGACTTCGCCCGGCTCGTCGACTACACTGAAGATTTCCAGCCCGGCGCGCGCCGTTTCGACATGGGCGAAAAGGCCAATCCGACGCTGCTGATGGGCGCGTCGGCGGCGATCGACATGCTCTGCGACTGGGGCGTCGCCGACATCGCCGCGACGCTCGCTGAAAAGACCGGGCGCATTGCCGCTGCGGCACGCGATCTGGGGCTGGTGTCGCCCGACGCCGCGATACGTGCGCCGCACTTCCTCGGGCTCGGCTTTCCGGACGGGCTGCCCGCCGGACTGGTCGAGCGGCTGGCTGAAGCCAATGTCTTCGTGTCGGTCCGCGGCGATTCGCTGCGCGTGACGCCGCACCTCTACAACGACGACGCGGACGCCGAACGGCTGCTCGCGGTGCTGCGCGCGCTTGTCTAGCTATTCGGCGGCTTCGGCCGGCGGCGGCAGTTTCGATGACGCCCTGAGGTCGGCGGCGACCGGCGTCGGCGGCTCGATCGTCTTCGCCGGTGCTTCGATGGCAAGGTCGCGGAAGCGCTGCGCGGTGGTCAGCACGTTGCGATCGAGGCTGCCGATAAAATCGTTGTAGGCCGCCGCAGCAGTCCCGAGGTGCCTGCCAAGCTTCGCCACGTGCTCGTTCAGCGTGGCGATGCGGTCGTGCAGTTCCTTGCCGAGCGCGGCGATCTGCCTGGCATCGTCGGCGGCCTTTTCCTGCTGCCAGACCAGCGCGACGGTGCGCGCGATGGCGATGAGGTTGGTCGGCGAGGCGAGCAGCACCTTGCGGTCGAACGCCGCCTCGAACAGGCCGTCGTCGACTTCGAGCGCGGCGGCAAGGAAGTTCTCGCCGGGCACGAACATGATGACGAAGTCGAGCGTGTCGTCGAACTGTTCGGCATAGCTCTTGCGCCCAAGCGTCTCGACGTGCGCGCGCAAGGCTTTCGCGTGTGCGAGCATGTGCGCGCGCCGCTCGTCCTCGTCGGCGGCGGCGACGGCATCCTGGTAGCTGGCGAGCGAGCACTTGGCGTCGATGACCAGCACCCGGTCGCCGGGCAGGCGCACGATCGCGTCGGGACGCAGGCGGCCATCGTCGGCGGTCACCGAAACCTCCTCGGTGAAATCGACGTGGCGCGACAGGCCGGCCATCTCGAGCACACGGCGCAGCTGATGCTCCCCCCAGCGGCCGCGCGCCTTGGGCGCGTTGCGCAGCGCACTGACCAGCTTCGCCGCCTCGCCCTGCACACGCTCCTGTCCGGCGCGAACGTCGGCAATGGCATTGGCGATGGCGCCATAGGCCGTCTGTCGCGCCGCCTCGATCTCGCCCAGCTTCTTCTCGTACTTGTCGAGCGTGTCCTTCATCGGCGCAATCAGTTCGCCGAGCGCCGCCTTGTTCTGCGCCAGACCCTCGGCCGCCGCCTCGCGATGGCGCTTCAGCGTCTCCTCGGCGCGTTCGACGAACGCCGACTGGCTGCGGTCGAGCACCTGTTGCGCAACGCCGGCGAAGCGCGTTTCGAGCGCAGCGAGCTGTTCGCCGTGCTGGCGGTCGCGTTCCTCCGCTGCCGCCCGGAAGCGGGCATGCTCGATCTCGATGGCGCGCAGGCGCTCGTTCTCGGCCTTGAGCGGCGTCAGCGCTTCGACGTCGCGGATGGCGGCGACGAACTTGTCGCGCAGGCGCGCCGCCGCGCGGCCCCACACCAGCCAGCCGACGGCAGCGCCGGCAATCAGCGCGACAAGCGCGGCAAGGATCAGCTCTGGCGTCATGGCCGGGCGCTCCAGTGCGAACAGATCAGGAACTTTGTTGCTAGCGCACTTTGCGCCTGCCTGCAAAGCGCTTGGCAAGCCAGCGTCGGGGCGACAGGATGCGCGCTGCCGCGCCGATGGGAGGAGAGCAGGATGACCGCGTTCGAGATCGTTGCCGAGCATCTGCGTTTCCCGGAAGGACCGGTGTGGATGCTCGACGGCAGCGTCATCGTCGTCGAGATCGCCGCCGGCCGCATCACGCGCGTGTGTCCCGACGGCCGCTGCGAGGTCGTGGCGACGCCGGGCGGCGGCCCCAACGGCGCCGCCATCGGTCCCGACGGCGCGCTCTATGTGTGCAACAACGGCGGCTTTGAGTGGGACGAGTCGAGCGGGCTGCTGATCCCGGGCAAGGCGGCGAGGGACTACACGACCGGCCGCATCGAGCGCGTCGACCTGGCCACCGGCAAGGTCGAACGTCTGTACGACCATTGCGACGGCTACAAGCTGTCCGGGCCCAATGACATCGTCTTCGATGCGCACGGCGGCTTCTGGTTCACCGACCTCGGCAAGCACCACGATTACGGCACCGACTATGGCGGCCTCTATTATGCGCGGGCGGACGGCTCGGCGATCCGGCGTGCCGTGTTCGGCCCCAACATGAACGGTGTCGGCCTGTCACCCGACGGCCGTACGGTCTATACCGCGCTGACCAGCGAGCGCCTGCTGCTGGCGTTCGACATCGTCGGCGTGGGTGAAGTCGCGCCATCGGCGCTGGCGGCGATGCCGGGCCGCGTGGTGGCGTCGTTCGATGGCCGCGTCCTGCTCGATTCGCTTGCCGTCGATGCCGATGGCAACGTCTGCGTCGCGACGCTGGTCGATCGGCCCGGCATCGCCTCGGTCGATCCGGCGAGCGGCGCCAAGTCCTGGCGCGACTTCCCCGACCTGCTCACCACCAACATCGCTTTCGGCGGCGCCGACATGATGGACGCCTGGGTCTGCCTGTCGACCACCGGCAGGCTGGTGAAGACGCGCTGGGACCGGCCCGGGTTGCGGCTGGCGCATTACGCCTGACGCATGGCCGAAAGCGTCCACATCGAAGAAAGCCTTGCCAGTGGCGAGCGGGTCGTGCGTCTGTCGGGGCGCGTCACCACGCGCTTCGCGCAAGCCGTGTCCGACCGCTTGCGCGAACTTGAATCAGTGCCGGAGCCGCTGTGCGTCGACCTTGCCGACATCGAGCGCATCGACACCGCCGGCGCCTGGATCCTGCACCGCACGCGCATGGCAAGGCGCGCCGCCGGGCTGGAATTCCGGCTGACCGGCGCCAGCGAGCGCGCCGAAGAGCTGATCGCGCAGATCTGCGAGCACAGCCAGCCGGTTCTGATCCGCCCCGACGCCGAATCGCTTCTGCTGCGGACACTGGCAGCGCTGGGGCGCTGGGTCGACTATGCGTTCCGCACCTTCGGCAGCTTCCTTGCCTTTCTGGGGCTGACGCTGGTCACCTTCGGCCGGGTCATGCTGACGCCGCGCACGTTCCGCTGGAAGGCGGTGGTACGCCAGGGCGAGGCCGTCGGCGTCTCGGCGCTCGGCATCGTCGGGCTGATGAGCTTCCTCGTCGGCATCGTCGTCGCGCAGCAGGGCGCGGTGCAGCTGCGCCAGTTCGGCGCCGAGGTCTTTGTCGTCAACCTCGTCGGCCGCATCACCTTCCGTGAGCTTGGCGTGCTGATGACTGCAATCATGGTCGCCGGCCGCTCGGGCAGTGCCTTTGCTGCGCAGATCGGCTCGATGCGGCTTGCCGAGGAAGTCGACGCAATGCGGACGATCGGCATGCCGCCCATCGAGGTGCTCGTGCTGCCGCGGCTGGTCGCGGCGGTGGTCGCGATGCCGCTGCTGGCCTTCTACGGTTCGATGCTCGGCATCCTCGGCGGCATGCTGCTCAGCTGGCCGGTGCTCGATATGCCGCCGGCGATCTTCATCCAGCGGCTGCAGGAGGTGGTGCCGATCACCGACGTCTGGGTCGGGCTGATCAAGGCGCCGGTGTTCGGGCTGATCATCGCCGTCACCGGCTGCTTCCAGGGCATGCAGGTGCGCGGCAACGCAGAGGAGGTCGGCCTCAGGACCACCGCCGCCGTGGTGCAGGCGATCTTCCTCGTCATCGTGCTCGACGCATTCTACGCGTTGTTCTTCTCGGCAATCGGGTGGGACTGATGGTCGAAACCGAAGGGGATCGGCGCGGCCCGGTGATCCGGGTGCGCGGCCTTTGCAACCGCTTCAACGATCAGGTCATCCACGAGGGCCTCGACCTCGACGTGGCGCGCGGCGAGATCATCGGCGTCGTCGGCGGCTCAGGCACGGGCAAGACGGTGCTGATGCGGTCAATCATCGGCCTGCACTGCTATGACGCCGGCGAGGTCGAGATCTTCGGCAAGCGCGTCTCCGGCCTCGGCGAGCTGGAGGAGCTTGAGCTGCGCCGCCAGTTCGGCGTGCTGTTCCAGGCCGGCGCGCTGTTCTCGACGCTGACTGTCGCCGAGAATATCGAAGTTCCGATGCGCGAGTTCTACGACATCGACGAGCGGCTGATGGACGAGATTGCCGCCTACAAGATCGCCATGGTCGGCCTGCCGCCGGAAGCCGGACCGAAGTATCCGAGCGAGCTGTCGGGCGGCATGAAGAAGCGCGCCGGGCTCGCCCGTGCGCTCGCGCTCGACCCGCGGCTGCTGTTCCTCGACGAGCCGACGGCGGGACTCGATCCGATCGGCGCGGCGGCGTTCGACCAGCTGATCCTGACCTTGCGCGACACGCTCGACCTGACCGTGTTCCTCATCACGCACGATCTCGACACGCTGCATACGATCTGCGACCGCATCGCGGTGCTCGCCGACCGGCGCGTGCTGACGGTGGGAACTGTCGAGCAGATGCTCGATTTTGACCACCCCTGGGTGCAGGACTATTTCCGTGGGCCCCGCGGCCGCGCCGTGCTGCACACGCACAAGAAGGAGACATGAGACGTGGAATCGCGCAGCAACCATGTTCTCGTCGGCGCCGTTGCAATTGTCCTGTTCATCGCGGCGTTCCTGTTCGTGCTGTGGATCGCCCGCGTCGACACCTCCGACCGGCAGCGGTTCGACATCTTCTTCCGGTCGGTCTCGGGCCTCGCCCGGGGAAGCGCGGTCAACTATTCGGGGGTGCCCGTCGGCACCGTCGAGGAGATCAAGCTGCTGCCCGAGGCGCCCGAGTTCGTCCGCGTGCGCATCGAGATCGCCGAGGACGTGCCGGTCCTGCAGGGGACGGTCGCGACGATCGAAGGCGTCGGCTTCACTGGCGTTTCGCTGGTCGAGCTGGAAGGTGCGATCAAGGGCGCGCCGCCGATCGACGAGCCTGGACCGTTCGGGGTGCCGGTGATCCCGACGAAGCCGGGCGCGATCGGTCAGCTGCTCGATTCGGCGCCGCAGCTGCTCGAGCGCATCAACGTTCTGGTGGCGCGGCTCAACGCCGTACTTGACCCGGAAAACCAGGAGTCGATCAAGGGCATCCTCAACAACGCCGAGGCGCTGTCGGGCGCGCTCGCCAACCGGTCGGACGAGATCGCGACGACATTGGTCGATGCGCGGCGCGCGGTTGCCGCGGTCGCCGAGCTCGCCGGCAATGTCAACGCAATCGTCGACGAACAGGGACGGCCACTCGCCGCCGACCTCAGGCGAACGCTGCAGCGCGCCGAGACGACGCTCGCCGAGGTCGAACAAACGTCGAAGGCAGCGCGCGGTGGCCTTGCCACGCTCAACGCGCAGACGCTGCCCGAGGTCAACCAGCTCATCGCCGACCTGCGCGACGTCACCCGGTCAGTCGGCGCGATCGCCGCCAAGCTTGACGAGGATCCAGCCGGTGCCATCGTCGGCGGCCGGCAGCTTCCCGATTATCGGCCCGCAGGGGAGAAGAAATGAGACACGCAGTTGCCCTGTGCCTGGCGCTTGGCGCGTGCGGCCCGCTCGTGCAGATCGGCGGCAATGCCGCGCCGCCCGATTCGCTGCTGACGCTGCGCGCCGATGGCCCGGCGCCGGCAACGGTCGGCGGCGCGCCGATCCTGATCGCCCTGCCGGCGCTGCCCGGCGCGCTGCGGACGCTGCGCCTCGCGGTGACGACGACAGCGACCGAGATCACCTATCTGCGGGCGGCGACGTGGGTCGAACAGCCCAATCAGCTGTTCCAGCGGCTGCTCGCGGACGTCGTCCAGGCGCGCACAGGCCGTCCGGTCGTCGACGAACGCACCGACGCCGGCGCCACGCTCCGGCTGTCGGGGCGACTCGCCGAATTCGGGCTCGACGTCCGCGACGGGCGCATGGTCCGCGTGCGCTACGACACAGTGCTGACGACAGCCGACGGTGGCTTCGTCGCCAGCCGCAGCTTCGAGGCGACCGCACCGGTCGCGGTGGAGACCGGACCCGAGGTAGCGGCGGCGCTCAATGCGGCGGCCAACGACGTAGCCCGCCAGGTCAGCGACTGGATCGTCGCGCCGCGCGTCTGAATGGAACCGCGCCGGCCGCCACGGATTGACTCGCGGTGGAGGACTCAATGATGCGAACCGCATGGACCAGGCTGGCCTATTCGGCCGCCATTGTCGCCGTCGGCGCGTGCGCGACGGCAGCCGCCCCCGACACGCCGCGGCCGATCAGCGCCAGCGAGCGCGCGCAGGCGGCAAGGGCCCACCCCGAAATCCTCGCCGAATTCGGCGGCGCCTACGAAGGGCCGGGGACGGCGCTGGTCAAGCAGGTCGGCAAGGACATCGCCGTCCGTTCGCGCATCGCCGCGGCGGAAAGCGAATGCACGGTGACGCTGCTCAACACCACGGTGGTCAACGCCTTCGCGATCCCCGGCTGCTACATCTACATGACGCGCGGGCTGCTCGCGATCATGAACGACGAGGCCGAGCTCGCCTCGGTTCTTGGCCATGAGATCGGCCATGTCGACGCGCGCCATTCGAAGAAGCGGCAGAACGCCGCGCTCGGCGCCGGACTGCTGTCGGTGTTGACGGCGGTGCTGACCGGCAGCGGCCAGCTTGGCCAGCTCGCCGGCCAGATCGGACAGGTGGCGACGCTGAAATACTCGCGTGACCAGGAGTATCAGTCCGACGACCTCGGCATCCGCTACATGACCGCCGCCGGCTACGACCCCCATGCCGCCGCCGACATGCTCGAATCGCTTGGCGCGCAAGCCGCGCTCGAAGCGCGAATCCGCGGCCGCGACGAGGCGGCGGCGATCCCGTCGTGGGCGCGCAGCCATCCGCTGACTGCCGACCGCGTGCGCCGTGCCAGTGCCAAGGCGGCGGCGACCGGGCTGAAGCCGGGCGAGCGACGGCGCGACGCCGCCGACTATTTCGCCGCCGTCGATGGCATGCTGTTCGGCGACGACCCCGCGCAGGGCTTCGTTGACGGCAACCGGTTCGCGCACCCCGTGCTCAAGATCGCGTTCGAGACGCCGCGGGGCTACTGGCTGAACAACGGCACCACCGCCGTCGTTTCGACAGGCGGCCAGGTGCAGATCCAGTTCAGCGGCGCCGGGCTTCCCCCCGGGGCCAGCCTCGAGTCCTATATATCCAACGTTTTCAATGGCCTGATTGGAAATGCCCAGGCGCGATACAGCCGCGTCAGCGCCACCACGATCAACGGCATGGACGCCGCGACCGCGACCGCGCGCGTCGCCACGCAGGGCGGCAGCCGCGACGTCACCGTCGTCGCCTACCGCGCTGGCGGCGGCAGCGGCTATCACTTTGTGTTCGTGTCGCCGTCAACCGTCGACGCGTCGCGCGTGATCAGCGAAACCTCGCGCTCGTTCCGGCGCCTGTCCGACGCGGAGGCCGGGCAGTTGCGCAAGCGCGTCATCCGCGTCGTCACCGTCCGGCCGGGCGACACCGCCGAATCGCTTGCCGGTCGGATGGCGTTCGACGACTACCGGCTCGAGCGTTTCTTGATGCTCAACGACCGCGAGGCGGATCCCACGCTGCGCAGCGGCGAGAAGGTGAAACTGGTCGTCCACGGCTGACGCCGATGGCGGCAAAGAAGAAGGGCGGCGAGTCGCCTCGCCGCCCTTCGCATGGTTCGCTTGCGCGATGTCCGGCTTAGGCGCCTTCCATCTCGTTGGCAGCGTTGTTCAGCGTGTTGCCGATCGCGTTGCCAAGCGCGCCCATCGCACCGATCGCCGCAACCGCGATCAGAGCCGCGATGAGACCGTATTCGATGGCGGTGGCGCCCTTCTCGCTCTTGCGAAGCTTACGAATGAACGACATTTCTTCTCTCCTGTACCAAGTTCGTACGTACCCGGTTGATCCTCTGTCCCGTCCAAGTGGGTCAGCACGATGAGGTATAGAGGCTGGCTCTTGCCAATTGCTTAATCCCGGTGGTGAAACGCAATTAACCATCAAAGGCGTTATGGCGCCAAAAAAAACAGGCCCGGAGGCCTGTTTCTTTTGCGATACTTTGGCGCCGAATCAGGCGCGGCTCGACGCGACCGTGTTGGATACCTTGTTCCACATATTGCTCAGCCCGTTGCCAAACCCCTGGAAGGCGCCGATGGCGGCGACCGAGATCAGCGCGGCGAGCAGCCCGTATTCAATGGCGGTCGCTCCATCGACGTTGCGGAGGAGCTTGCGAATCTTCGACGGCATGGCCAGTACCTTCTGCATAACTTCCCAGAATTTGGCGTCCGTTCTAGCGGCGAGGCGTTAATAAATCGAAATGAGCGGGGCTAAGCAGCACATTAACCACGATCGGCCGAAGCCGCTGCGCACCGTCGTCGCGGCGGCGCTGGTCGACGCCGACGGCCGCGTGCTCGTCGCCGAGCGGCCCCCCGGCAAGCATCTCGCCGGCACATGGGAGTTTCCCGGCGGCAAGATCGATCCCGGCGAAACCCCCGAGGCGGCGCTGATCCGCGAGCTGCGCGAGGAGCTCGGCGTCGAGACCGATGCGTCATGCCTGGCGCCGGCGGCGTTCGCCAGCCACGACTATGACGAGTTCCACCTCGTGCTGCTGCTGTTCGTCTGTCGCAAGTGGCGCGGCCGGCCGTGCGGACACGACGGCCAGCGGCTGCGGTGGGAAACGCCGGCCGGACTGTTCGCGCTCGACATGCCGCCCGCCGACCGGCCGCTGCTCGGCGTGCTCGCCGCGCTCATCTGACACGGCCTGTCATCGTCACGATTTCGAGCACCACCGCGTGGCGGCCATCGGCGTCCGCCGCTGCTTCGGCAGCCGCCAGCAGCCGCTCGGCAAGCGTCCGCGACATTGGCCGCCGCGTGCGCGTGGCAAGGATATTGCCCTCGCCCATGCCGCGCAGGTCGGCGACCATTGCCCGCGCGTCCGCATAGCGGACGCTGCGCGCGGCAACATCGACCACCGGATCGGCGAAGCCGGCGCGCTGCAGCAGCACCGGCGCCTGACGCGGATCGACCATCGGCAGCAGCCGCGGCGCCACCCCGCCCAATGCCGCGTCCTCGGCGGTGACGAGGCGCGCGCGCAGCGCCGCCAACGAGGCGCCGCCGACGAAATTGGCGATGAACACGCCGCCGGGGCGCAGGCAGCGGCGAATCTGGATGAGCGCGCCGGGCAGATCGTTGACCCCGTGCAGGCTGCCGGCGGAGAGCACCGCGTCGAAGCTGCCGGCGGCGAACGGCAGGCGATCCTCGTCGCACTGCACGCCGCCGGCGGCACGCGCGAAGCGGAAGCCGGCGTCGGCGGCGACGATCGTGCCGGCGGCGATATGGCGGCGAAGGCGGCCGTCGTGTGCACCGAGGTCGAGCACGCGGTCGATGCCGTGGCCGATCGCGGCAAGCCGCTCGCCGATGTCGGCGGCAAGCGCGTCCTTGAGGAAGGCGTGCGCGGCAAAGCGCGGCGCGGCGCGGTCGCGGGCGCGCCGGCGCGCAGCGCGGTCGAAGGGTTCGGCGGCATCCATCGGCGGCAACGCTTTACGCGCCGGGACCGCCCGTGCAACCGGCGAATGCCGCCGGCCGGTCACGATTTGCCTTGACGCGGCCGCTGTCTAGGATGGGACATGCCCCGACGGTCGCTGCCGCTCAACCTCGCCAACGCCCTGTTCGACGTGCTGCTGCCGCCGCGCTGTCCGTCGTGCCGGGCGATCGTCGCCGAGGACGGCGCGTTCTGCGGGCCATGCTGGGCGGCGCTCGCCTTCGTCACCGAACCGCTGTGCGCGCGTTGCGGCCTGCCGTTTCCCTACGCTGTCGGCGACGGCGCGCTGTGCGGCGCCTGCGCGGCGGAGCCGCCGCCATACCACCGAGCGCGCGCGGCGGTCGTCTACAACGACGCCAGCGCGGCGCTTGCGCTCGGGCTCAAGTACGGCGACCGCACGCAGCTCGCGCGGGTGATGGCGGCGATGATGGCGCGCGCCGCGCGCGCGGCGCTGGCGGCGCGGCCGCTGATCGTGCCGGTGCCGCTGCATCCGCGCCGGCTGCGCGCGCGACGGTTCAACCAGTCGGCGCTGATCGCGCGCGCGCTGGCGCGGCTCAGCGGCGCCGAGCTTGCCGTCGACGCGCTCGAGCGCACGCGCGATTCGCCGCCGAGCCGCGGCCTGTCGCGCGCGGCGCGCGCCGACAACGTGCGCGGCACGATTCGTGTCTCCGCGCGCCGTCGTGGCACGATCGCCGGCCGCCATGTGCTCGTCGTCGACGACGTGATGACGACCGGCGCGACGGTCGAGGCCTGCGCCCGGGCCCTGCGCCGCGCCGGCGCCTCGCTTGTAGATATTGTAACTTTTGCGCGTGTAACCCATCATTAGTCAGAAACCCGCCGCAGCCGCGTCGCGCGGCGGGCGCGCGAGGGACTGACGTTGCCGAAGATCGAGATTTATACCAAGTTCCTGTGCCCGTACTGCACGCGGGCGAAATCGCTGCTGAAGGCGAAGGGCGCGGTGTTCGAGGAAATCGACATCACCCTGTGCAGCGCGCGGCGGGCCGAAATGATCGAGCGTTCGGGGGGGCGTGTCACCGTGCCGCAGATTTTCATCGGCGCGACGCATGTCGGAGGCTCGGACGATCTCGCCGCGCTCGAGGCGGCGGGCAAGCTCGACGCGCTGCTGGCGACGGCCTGAACCGACAGCGGCGTGACCATGACCCGAATCGCGATCGTCCAGACGACCGCCGGCATCGATGCCGCGCGCAACGCCGACCATCTGTCGTCGGCGATCGGCGACGCGGCGGCGCA
>CAYVVV010000053.1:0-645 GCA_964455325.1 uncultured Sphingosinicella sp.
TTCCTGAGGACGTGCCGGTCGGCGAACGGCTGACCGCTAGCTGGCTGGCCAAAGGCCGCTGAGCCAGTCACGCGCGGCAGCGATCGCGTCGGCCGACAGATCGACCGCCTCGCCAAGCGCGGGCAGTTTCGGCCAGCCAGCGTCGACGAAGCGCGTTCCGGCGAACTCGCGCGGTTCCTCGTAGCGCGGAATGACGTGGAAATGCACGTGCGGGTCGACCATCATCAGCATCAGGTAGTTGAGCCTGGCATGGTCGACCGCGGCGCGCAGCGCGCCTTCGATGTCGCGGCTGATCGTGGCCAGCTCGGCGTAGGCGGCGGGGTCGAGCGCAGCGAAGCTGGTCGCTTCCGATCGCGCGGCAAGGACGAGGCTGCCGAGCGTCGGCTGCGACGGGCGCAGCAGCACGAGCCAGTGCGCATAGGTGCGGATCAGGGTCGCCGGGTAGCCGAAGCGCGCGATCGTCGCGTTCATGCCGCAGTGCCATCCGACAGCCACGACACCAGCGTCTCGCCGCGCCGGCGCCGGATGATCGCCTGGCACAGGCGGACGAAATGGAAGACGAGGCTGACGACCGTCCAGGCAGTGATGGCGAGCAGGCCGATATCGGGCCGCCCGGCGACGACGCTGGCAAACAGGATGACCATG
>CAYVVV010000053.1:655-4158 GCA_964455325.1 uncultured Sphingosinicella sp.
CGCGGTGGATGAAATAGCCCTCGATCAGCCGCTGCAGGACATAGCCGCCGACCAAGATCGCCATCACCGCGGCGAACGTTGTGCCGCCGAGTGCGAGCCCCCAAGTGCCAAGGCCGACACCCCATGCGTACCACCAGAACGGCGGATGCACGAGGTCGATACCGTGGTCGAAGATGTTGCCCCACCACGATGAGGTGATCGTGCAGCGCGCGAGCTTGCCATCGACGGTGTCGAGCACCATGAAGACGAGACCCGCCGCCATGCCCGCCCAGTAGCGGCCGTCAGCGAACAGGAAGGTCGCTGACACGCAGAGCGCGGCGCCGACCGCGGTCACCATGTTGGGCGTGAGGTGCAGGCGCGCGGCCAGCCGGGTGAGCACCAGCGCCCATTCGGGCCAGAGATACTTGGTGAGAATGTCGGTGACACCCTTGTATGCGCCGAAGTAGCTTGCCCGCTCGATCGTGCGCACCGTATCCGGGCGCAGCGCTTCGATGAACGGCCGCTCGCGCTTGCGCAGCGCGGCGTTGTAGATGGTGACGCCGTCCTCGTAGGCGATCGTGTCATGACTGGTGGGCAGTCCGCCGGCCTTGATCGCTCGCCGTACCACGTCGGCATCGGCCGTGCAGGCGAGCACCGGCGTGCCGCCCAGTGTCAGCACTGTCTGCGGACGCGCGGCAATGAAGGCATACCACTGCGGATCGAAGGCAAACGCATCGTTGGCAACGATGACGCCGTCGGGCTTCGCCTTGCTTGCCGCGGCGATGCGGCGGATGCGCTCTGCCGACGTCATGCCCCAGATCAGGGTCGGATTGCTGCCGACGATGACGGGCGATCGGACGGGCGGAGGCGGGGCGTCGGCCATGCTGCGCAGCGTCATATCGCCCGCCGCGCGCGACGCCAAGCGATATGGCGTCGGCGGACCGCATCGGCTAGTGCGCGTCTGCGATGACACCGTCGACCGACGCCGATCCCGTGCACGCCCGCAGCGGCAGCCTCCGGGCGGTGCTGCAGAACGCTGGGCTGCTGCTCGGCGGGCGGACCGCCTCGGCGATCTTCAGCCTCGCCTATATCGCCATCCTGACGCGCACGCTCGGCCCCGAGGTGTTCGGGGTGTTCGCGATCATCGTCAGTATCGCGCAGGCGATCCGCGCGTTCGTCGGCTTCCAGACCTGGCAGCTCATCGTGCGATACGGGCTTGGCTACCTCGGGTCGGGCCGGCTGGAGCCGCTGGTGCGGCTGATCAAGTTCGCGCTGGCGATCGAGCTTGGCGGCGCCATCGTCGGCACCGTGCTCGCGGTTCCCGCCGTGCTGCTGTTGGCGCCGCGCTTCGGCTGGGACGACGGCGATGCGCGGCTGACCATCGCGTTTGCCGCCGCGGCGCTGCTCACCATCCGCTTCACCCCGGCAGGAATCCTGCGGCTCTACGACCGCTTCGCGTCGGCTGCGTTCGCCGAGACGGTGGTGACGCTGGTGCGCTTCGTCGGTGCCATCGCGGTTTGGCTGTCGGGGCTGTCGTCGCTCGTCGCGTACGTCGCGGTTTGGGCGGCGGCAGAGGCGGCATCGGCAATCGTCTTCTGGTGGTCGGCAATGGGCGCCACGCAAGGCCTGCCGTGGCGGGCAACGCGCGGCGACCTGCGCTGGACGCTTGCGGAGAATGCTGGCCTCGCGGCATTCGCGGGCATCACCAACGTCACCCAGACGTTCCACCTCATTGGCAAGCAGCTGCCGGTGCTTGTCGTCGGCATGTTCGTCGCGCCGGTCGCCGCGGGCGGCTTCCGGCTGGCGAGCCAGCTCGGGCAGGCGATGGCCAAGGTGTCGCAGCTGACGACGCGCGCGATCTTCCCCGAGCTGATGCGTGCGCGCGAATTCGGCGCGCACGCGCGCGAGTTCGGGGCGCTGTTCCGCAAGACCTTCCTGATGTCGCTGGCGGCTGGTCTGGTGCTGCTCGCCATCCTCGTGTTCGCCGGCGAGACGCTGCTGGTGCTGATCGCCGGCGAGGCGTTCGCCTTCGCCTATCCGATGCTGCTCGTGCTCGGCCTTGCCGCCATCGTCGAGCTTGTCGGCGTCACCTTCGAGCCAGCATTGACCGCGGCCGACCGCGCCGTCGCGGCATTCCGTATCCGGCTGCTGTCGAACGCGGTCATCGTCGGCGGCATGTTCGTCGTGGTGCGTGATTTTGGCGCACAGGGCGTCGCCTGGGTCATGCTGGCGGGTGCGCTGGTTGCATTCGGGGGCATGGCTCTGGCATTGCGGCGGGCGATGCGCTAGCACGGCGCCGCCAACCGACCGGAGTCAATCGCAGCGATGGCCGAATTCCGCCTGCCCAGGAACAGCCGGGTCAACAAGAACGGCAAGGTGCACAAAGCGCCGGCGGGGGCTAAACGCGTCAAGGCGTTCAGCATCTACCGCTGGTCGCCCGACGACGGCGCCAACCCGCGCATGGACCGCTACGAAATCGACCTCGACGACTGCGGGCCGATGGTCCTCGACGCGCTCATCAAGATCAAGAACGAGGTCGACCCCACGCTGACCTTCCGCCGCTCGTGCCGCGAGGGCATCTGCGGCTCGTGCTCGATGAACATCGACGGGTCGAATACGCTCGCCTGCACCAAGCCGATCGACGAGGTAAAGGGCGACGTCGCCATCACGCCGCTGCCGCACATGGCAGTGGTCAAGGACCTCGTCCCCGACTTCAAGCACTTCTACGCGCAATACGCCTCGATCAAGCCGTGGCTGCAGACGGTGTCGACGACGCCGTCGGGCAAGGAGCGGCTGCAGTCGCCCGAGGATCGCGAGAAGCTCGACGGGCTTTACGAGTGCATTCTGTGCGCCTGCTGTTCGACCGGCTGCCCGAGCTATTGGTGGAACAGCGACAGGTTCCTGGGTCCGGCGATTCTGTTGCAGGCTTACCGCTGGCTCGCTGACAGCCGCGACGAGATGACCGGCGAGCGGCTCGATGCGCTCGAGGATCCGTTCCGCCTGTACCGCTGCCACACGATCATGAACTGCGCCAACGTCTGTCCAAAGGGGCTCAACCCGGCGAAGGCGATCGCCGAGATCAAGACGATGATGATCGAACGGCAGCTGTGACGTCGCTTGAAGTCGTTTCGGACCCGCTAACCCTTTTTCAACCAGATCGGACATAATTCTTCCGCTGACCAGATCGCCGCGACGGGGCGCGGCGCTCATATGGAGTGCGTGGATGAAAATGTGGGGGTTTGCGGTGCTGGCCGCGGTGCTGGCGTCAACGGGTGCCGGACAGGCGCGCGCGAGCGACTGGTCGGCGAAAGTCGCCGGGCTGATCGCGGCGCAGCACAGTTATCCGAGGAGCGCGCAGATTCGCGGCGAAGAGGGCACCGCGAAGATCCGCATCAGCATCGACGCGACCGGCAAGATTTCGAACGTCGAGCTGCTCGAGAAGACGGGTTCGGACATTCTCGACCGCGAGGCGGTGCGCATTCCAACGAAAATCGGCCAGGTGCCGCCGCCGCCCAACGCGAAAC
>CAYVVV010000053.1:4168-14284 GCA_964455325.1 uncultured Sphingosinicella sp.
AGAGGGATGGACGCCGGTACCACGACGGTGCGCATCGTGCCGATCGCCTGGAAGCTGTCGTAGCGCCGGCGGCTATTCGACCTTCGGCTTGTCCGTCGCCGCAGCTTTCCTGGCGGCGATCTCTTCCTTGCTCAGCCGCCGCACCTTGGTGACCGGGTAGCGGCGCGGGCCGATCGTCGACGGCACGATGATCGTCGCGTCGAGTCCCGAACAGATCGACAGGCCACCGCGCGATTCGATCGCGATCGTATGGCCGAAGTCGATGTCGTGCGCATCGCTGAACAGCGTCAGCCGATAGACACGGTTGGCGCCGACACTGACGTCGACGGTGCGGTCGTCGACGACGGTATAGCCGTTCACGTCGTTCGCCCAGAAACAGTCGCGCCGCGGCTTGTCGGCGGCGTCTGCCGGCGCCGATGCTGCGGCGAGTACGACCGTGGACAATGCCAACGCCCGCCAGCCAGTCGCCGTGATCATGGTCGTGGTCCTTTCCGTTCGTGCGGCCGCCGTCGAGGCCGCGATGCTGACCACCCCCGCGCACGCCGGCCTAGACCGCGATCGGTTCAGAATGACTCAATCTGAACCGTGAATCGCTATCTAAGATTATGAATACAGACTGATTCACGTTTCAGGTGTACGCGCACAGCGCTTCCACCTGAAACGATCAGATTCTAGCCGCACATAGCTGAACGATACATGAAACGCTGCGCCGTCATGCGGCGCGGGCCGGCTCCGCCGCCTGCAAGGGCACCAGCCCCAACTGCGCAAACAGCGCCGCATCGGCTGCTGCGCCGGCGTTGCCCGCGGTCAGCAGCTTGTCGCCGGTGAAGATCGAGTTGGCACCGGCTAGGAACGCGAGCGCCTGCGTCGCCACGCTCATGCTCTCGCGCCCGGCGGAAAGACGCACCATCGACCGCGGCATGGTGATGCGCGCGGCCGCGACAGTGCGAACGAACTCGATGTCGTCGATGCGCGCCAGTGGCGTGTCGGCGAGCATGTCGCCAAGCGCGGTTCCCCTGATCGGCACCAGCGCATTGATCGGTACGCTTTCGGGGTGACGGGGCAGGGTGGCGAGCGCATGGATGAAGCCAATGCGGTCGTCGCGCGTCTCGCCCATGCCGACGATGCCGCCGCAGCAGACGGCGATGCCGGCGCTGCGCACATGCTCGAGCGTATCGAGCCGCTCCCCGAACGTCCGCGTCGTGACGATCCGTTCATAGTACTCGGGCGAGGTGTCGATGTTGTGGTTGTAGTAGTCGAGACCGGCATCGGCGAGGCGCTGCGCCTGCGTCGCGGTCAACATGCCGAGCGTCATGCAGGTCTCAAGGCCGAGCGCCTTCACACCCGCGATCATGTCGGTGAGCGCGTCGATGTCGCGGTCCTTGAGCTCGCGCCAGGCGGCGCCCATGCAGAAGCGCTGCGAACCCGCCGACTTGGCCGCGCGCGCGGCGTCGAGCACGCTGTCCACGTCCAGCAGTTTCCCCGCCTTGAGGCCGGTCTTTGCATGCGCCGACTGGCTGCAATAGCCGCAGTCCTCCGGACAGCCGCCGGTCTTGACGGAGAGCAGCGTGCACAGCTGCACCTCGCCCGCGGCATGCCATTCGCGGTGCACGCTTTGCGCGCGATAGACGAGGTCGTCGAAACGAAGATCGAACAGCGCCGCGATTTCGGCACGGGTCCAGTCGTTACGCAACGTCATACATGGTTCCTCGAAAGCACACTGACCGCGAGCGCTGTACCGTGGCGCTACTGCGGCGTCCACCTGCCGCGCAGCGCCGGTGCCGCGGGAGCGCGAGAGCAATCCCCGACAGGATGACGCGCGCGCTCCGGGCGCTTGTCGGCATGTCAGACGCTGCCCAGCGCCCGCAGCCGCACCTTGGGATGGATCTCGCTCTGGCTGAGCACGACGGTCGCCGGACGGAAGCGTTCGACGATCGAGCGGACGAAGGGACGGATGCCGGGTGAGGTGAGCAGCGCGGGCGCGTCGCCTGCCTCGGCGAAGCGGTCGTAGGCGTCGCGCAGCGCCCCGATGAAGCGTTGCAGGTCGGACGGGGCCATCGCCAGCTGGCGGTCCTCGCCCTGACCGACCAGGCTGTCGGCGAAGCGCGCTTCCCAGTCGGGCGACAGCGTGGCGATGGGCAGGACGCCGCCGACGCTGTTGGCGGCGCATATCTGCCGGGCAAGGCGGGCGCGGACGTGCTCGGTCATGCTGACGACGTTCGAGGTGAAGCCGGTCGCCTCGGCAATGCCCTCGAGGATCCCGGCAAGGTCACGGATCGACACGCCTTCGGCGAGGAGATTCTGCAGGATGCGCTGGACCGTTGATACCGTCGCGCGGTTGGGGATGACGTCGGCGACCAGCTTCTGTGCGTCCTGCGGCAGATCGTCGAGCAGCTTCTGCGTCTCGCCATAGGAGAGCAGGTCGGCGATGTTGTCGCGAATGATCTCGGTCAGGTGCGTGGTGACGACCGTGGCTGCGTCAACCACGGTAAGGCCCATCAGGTTGGCCTCGTCGCGCGCCGACCTGTCGATCCACTTCGCCGCCATGCCGAACGCCGGTTCCTGCGTGTCCTCGCCCGGGATCGGGATCGGCTTGCCCTGCGGGTGCATGACGAGCAGGCGCTCGGGGCGCAGTTCGCCGCGTCCGGCCTCGGTTTCCTTGACGTAGATGCGATAGGCGTTGGTCGGCAGCGCCAGGTTGTCGAGGATGCGCACCGACGGCATGACAAAGCCGTAGTCGCTGGCGAGCTGGCGGCGCAGCGCCCGAATCTGGTCGGTGACGCGGACCTCGGCCTTGTCGTCGGAAACAAGGCGGAGCAGGCCGAGTCCAAGCTCGATGCGAACCTGGTCGATGGCGAGCGCGGTCTGGATCGGCTCCTCGACTCGGCGCGCGGCTTCCTCGGCGATGCTTGTCGCTTCGGCGACGCGCGCCCGTTTGGCGCGTTCGGCAAGGCTCCAGGCGGTGTAGCCCGACAGACCGGCCAGCGCCGCGAAGGGCAGGAACGGAAGGCCGGGGAGCAGCGCCAGCGCGCCGAGCAGGCCCGACGCCATGCCAATCGCCTTCGGATAGCGAGTCAGTTGGTCGACGAGCTGCGCCTCGGTCTTGCCGGTATCGCCGCCCTTGGTGACGAGGATGCCGGCGGCGGTCGAGACGACGAGCGCCGGGATCTGCGTGACGAGTCCGTCGCCGACGGTGAGCGTGGTGTAGCTGGTAAGTGCGCTCGCGATGTCGACACCGTGACTGACGGCGCCGACGATGAGCCCGACGATGATGTTGATCGCGGTGATGACGAGGCCGGCAACGGCGTCGCCGCGCACGAACTTGGAGGCACCGTCCATGGCGCCATAAAAGCCGCTCTCCGACTCGAGTTCGGCGCGGCGGCGGCGCGCTTCCTTCTCGTCGATCAGGCCCGACGACAGGTCGGCGTCGATCGCCATCTGCTTGCCGGGCATGGCGTCGAGGGTGAAGCGCGCGGCGACCTCGGCGATGCGGCCGGCGCCCTTGGTGATGACGACGAAGTTGATGACGACGAGGATCAGGAAGATGGTGACGCCGATGATGGCGTTGCCGCCCATCAGGAAGGTGCCGAACGCCTCGATGATGCCGCCGGCGGCGCCGGTGCCGGTGTGGCCTTCGGAAAGGATGAGGCGCGTCGAAGCGAGGTTGAGGCCAAGCCTGAGCATCGTCGCGATCAGCAGGATGGTCGGGAACGCGGAGAGCTGCAGCGGCTTTTCGATGAATAGCGCCGTCATCATGATCATCACCGACAGCGTGATCGAGATAGCGAGGCCGAAGTCGAGCAGCACTGGCGGCAGCGGCACGATCAGCATCGCGATGATCGCGATGACGCCGGTGGCAAGGCCGAGGTCGCGGCTCCACAAGCCGTTGAGGCCGAAGCGCTGGGTCAGCGTGGCGGCGGTCATTGCCCTGCGTCATCCCGCCGAACGGAAACGCTGTGGCTCACGCCGCCGACCGTTCGCTGCCAAGCCCCGGCTGCGGCACTGAAACACCCTTTGCCGTATACTCGTTGAGCTTGTTCCTGAGCGTGCGGATCGAAATGCCAAGGATGTTGGCGGCGTGCGTGCGGTTGCCGAGGCAGTGCTTCAGCGTGTCGATGATCAGATCCTGCTCGACGTCGGCGACGGTGCGGCCGACCAGCGGCCTGCCGCCTTCGGCTTGCTGTGCGTCGGTCGACTGCGCGGCACCACCGGCGCTGCCCGGCGCCGGGCGGCTGCCATCGGGAAGCACGATTGCCGCCGCCGAGATGCTGTCGCCCGACGCCAGCAGCACGGCGCGGTGCATGGTGTTCTCGAGCTCGCGGACGTTGCCCGGCCAGTCGTGCGCAAGCAGCGCGCGCAGTGCTGTATCGTCGACGGGGCGCGGCGCGACGCCGTTCATGTCGGCGAACTTTGCGGCGAAATGGTCGGCAAGCACCTTGACGTCGGCCGGCCGGTCGCGCAGCGGCGGTACGCGCACGTTGACGACATTGAGGCGGAACAGCAGATCCTCGCGGAAATCGCCAGTCCTGACCGCCTTCTGTAGGTCGCGGTTGGAGGTTGCGAGGATGCGGATGTTGACCGGCACCGGCGCACTGCCGCCGACGCGGTCGACGACGCGTTCCTGGATGACGCGCAGCAGCTTCGCCTGCAGGCGGATATCCATTTCGGAAATCTCGTCGAGCAGCAGGGTGCCGCCGTCGGCTTCCTCGAACTTGCCGACGCGGCGCGCGACGGCGCCGGTGAAGGCGCCCTTCTCGTGGCCGAACAGCTCCGATTCGAGGAGGTTGTCGGGGATCGCCGCGCAGTTGATGGCGACGAACGGCTGGCGCGCGCGCGCCGACGCGCGGTGGATGGCGCGGGCGATGACTTCCTTGCCGGTGCCGCTTTCGCCGGTGATGAGGATCGACGCTTCGGAGCGCGCGACGGTCTTGACGAGGTCGAGCACGCGCGCCATCGCCGGATCGCGCCAGACGAGGTCGGCGGCATCCGCAGCGACCGCCTTGATGACCGCTGCAATCAGTTCGGCGTCGGGTGGTAACGGCACATACTCCTTGGCTCCGGCCTGGATTGCGGCGACGGCAGCGCGCGCATCGGAACCGATGCCGCAGGCAACGACGTCGGTGGCGATGCGCTCGGAGCGCAGCTGGCTGATGAAGCCGGCGACGTCGAGCGCGACATCGATCATGACGAGGTCGGCGCCGCGCTCGCGCAGAACGGCGAGCCCTTCGCCGGCGGCGCTGGCGTGCGTCACCTTGGCGCCGGCGTCGGTCGCCAGGCGCGAGGCAAGTGCAAGCTGGCCGTTCAGTTGTCCAACCATCAACAAACGCATGATCCTGTCCCCCGTAACCTGCGGCGCCCTCAGCGGTCCTGCTTGACGATCTCGGTCATCGTCACGCCGAGGTGCTCTTCGACGAGCACGACCTCGCCGCGCGCGACGAGGCGGTCGTTGACGTAGATATCGATCGCCTCGCCGACGCGGCGGTCGAGTTCGACGACGGCGCCGGGGGCGAGTTTCAAGAGCTGGCTGACCTCGACCGAGGCGCGACCGAGCACGGCCTGCACCCTGACCGGCACGTCGAACACCGATTCGAGTTCGGCGGCGCCCTTCAACGCCTCCGGGGTCTCGTCGAACGCCGCTTCGGCGGCGAAGGCGCGTCCCGGTTCGAAGTCGGAGCGAAGGTCGTCCATCATCCCTCTCCTTGGCTGAAGTAGTCGTCAATGCGCGCGGCGAGCGCGTCGAGCCGGTCGCGGCGGCGCTCGGCGAGCGCGCCCGAGGTCCAGTCGACGACAAGATCGCCGTCGGCGAGCGAAGCGTCGGCGACGATATTGACGCGGCCGGCATAGTCGGTTGTGGCGACGACATGGTCGGCGGCGGCCTGGACATGCGGCTGCATCGCCGGCGACACGCTGACGCTGATGCGCGGCGCGCCAAGCTGGTCGGCGATGATCGCCTGCAGCCGGGCGCGGGCGTGCGCCGCGAAAACGGGCGGTGCCACCGGTCCGGCAAGATGGTTCGCCGCCGCGATGGCAAGCTCGGCGGCGTCTTCGGACAGCATCGCGGTCAGCGCGTCGGCATCGGCGAGCGCCATCGCCAGGCGGCCGGCGATCGACTGGATCGCGTCGGCCGAGCGCGTCGCCGCGTCCTGCAGCGCCAGTGAACGTCCGGCTTCGAAGCCGTCGGCGCGGGCACGATCCTCGCGCGCGCGCTGCTCGGCCTCATCCTCGGCGGGCGGCGTCGCGCGAATGATCGTCTCGGCGGCGTCGAAGCTGTCCTCGAACAGGAATTTGCGGACGGCGGTCATCAGAACACCAGCTCATCGTCGGCGTCGCGCGTGTCGACGAGCATGATCTCGCCGGTTTCGGCGAGGCTCTTGGCGATGCCGACGATCGTCTGCTGTGCCTCGTCGACCTCGCGCACGCGCACGGGTCCCATGATCTCCATGTCCTCGCGCATGATGCGCGCGGCGCGCTCCGACATGTTGCCGAAGAAAAATTCGCGCAGCGATTCGGTGGCCCCCTTGAGTGCGACGGCAAGGCGGCCCTTGTCGACGTTGCGCAGCAGCGTCTGGATGCTGCCCGGGTCGAGCTTCGCGAGATCCTCGAACGTGAACATCAGCGTGCGGATCCGCTCGGCGGCGTCGATGGCGCGATCCTCCAGCGCGAGCATGAAGCGTTCCTCGGTGGCACGGTCGAGATGGTTGAAGATCTCCGCCATCGTTTCGTGCGCGTCGCGGCGCGTGGTGCGCGCCAGGTTCGACATTAACTCGGTGCGCAAGGTCTGCTCGACCTTCTCGAGAATGTCCTTCTGCACCGTCTCCATGCGCAGCATGCGCATGACGACTTCCATCGCGAAGTCCTCGGGCAGTTTCGCGAGCACACGCGCAGCGTGGTCGGGCCGGATCTTGCCGAGCACGACGGCGACCGTCTGCGGATACTCGTTCTTGAGGTAGGCGGCGAGCACCTCCTCGTTGACGTTGCCCAGCTTGTCCCACATCGTGCGCCCGGCGGGACCGCGGATCTCGTCCATGATGCCGGCGACGCGATCGGCCGGCAGCATCGAGCTGAGCAGCTTTTCGGTCGTATCGAACGAGCCATGCAGCGAGGCGACGTTCGATACCTGACCCGAAAAGTCGACGAACAGCCGCTCGACCAGAGCCGCCGATACGGTGCCGAGCTTGGCCATTGCCGACGAGAGTTCCTTGATCTCGTCCTCGGTGAGCTGCGCCCAGATCGCCTCGCCATGCTCGCGACCGAGCGCCAGCATCAGCACGGCAGCGCGCTCGAGTCCCGACAGCCGCTGGATGTCGGGATCGGCGACGGGGGGTGACGCGACGGCGTTCATGAATACATCCACTGGCGAACGATCGCGGTTGCCTCGTTGGGACGGCTGGCGACGACCTCGCCGACCTTGCGCAGCGCGGACGTCTTGAGCCTGCCCTCGACCTGCGCGATGTCGATCTCCTGCTCGATCGCCGGGCGATAGCCCTGGCGTTCGCGCATCGCCTTCAGTTCGATCATCGCTTCCTCGTCGCCGTTGGCGGCGCGCTCGACGAGTTCGGCCATGCGCGACGCATCGACGTTGAGCTGGGGCTTCAGCACTGCCGGCAGGTTTGCAACACCGCCTTTCTTGCCGATCGCGCGCAGCGTCAGCACCAGCGCGGTGATGCCGAGCAGCCCGAGGATCGCGGTCTGCGCCAGCGGCAGCAGTTCGTCCTTGGCGATGCCGAGCGGGACGCCAAGCGCGGTCGCCTCGTCGCTGTCGGGGACGGCGAAGCGCAGGTTCTCGACAATCACCGAATCGCCGCGCGCCTCGTCAAAGCCGATCGCATTCTCGACGAGACGCGTGAAGCGTTCGATCTCGGCGGCGGTGCGCGGGCGATACTCGGCGACACTGCCGGGGCCGTCGACATAGCTGCCATCGACCATGACCGAAACCGTCAGCCGCTTGATCTCGCCCCCGTTCGACACGACCAGCGTCTTGGTCGACGAGTTGGCGTAGAGCGTTTCCTCCGACGTCTCGTTGGCCGACGCGCTGCGCGTGTCGCGACCCTGTTCGGCGGGCGTGTTTTCGGGAAGCGCGTTGGCGACGGAAACAAAGCCGCCCTCGACGTTCGATTCGCTGTTGGTATCCTCGCGCTCGACGGTGGTCGTCTTGGCGATGACCTGTGCGTCGGGATCATAAACCTCTGCTTCCCGGCGCGTCTGGTCGAGATTGAGCTCGGCAGCGACGCGCGCGCGGACGTGGCCGGGGCCAACGATGGCGCCGAGCAGCGTTTCGATCTGTTCAGCTAGCCGTGCCTCAACGGCTGCCTGCCGCTCCTCGAGCGCGCCGCCGCCCGCGCTGGCGCCGTCGCCGGCGCGGGCGAGCAGGGTGCCGGTCTGGTCGACAACCGAAATGCGTTCGGGCGCGAGTCCTGGGACAGCCGACGCGACGAGGTAGCGGATGGCGTCGACCTGGCCGGTGGCAAGCCTGCCGCCGGTCTTGAGCTGGACCGACGCCGACGCCGGCTGCTGCTCGTCGGCGAACAGCGCGCGTTCAGGCATGACGATGTGGACGCGCGCCTTGGTGACGGCATTCAACGATTCGATCGAACGGGCAAGCTCGCCTTCGATGGCGCGCGTGCGGTTCATCTTCGCCTTTGCGGCGGACGTGCCGAAGGCATCCTCGCGGTCGAGGATTTCATAGCCGAGACTGCCGCCAAGCTGTTCGCCGGCGAACGCCATGCGCAGTTCGGCGACGTTGCTTTCGGGGACGCGCACCGAGGCGCCGTCGGCGCCAACCTCGAACGGCACGCCGTCGGCCTTGAGCCTGTCGGTGATTGTCTGCACACCGGCCGGGTCGAGGTCGGTGTAAAGATAGGTCATCGGCCCGCTGGCACCGCGCCAGGCGATGAACGCCAGCGCGACGACTGTAGCCGCGGCGACGGCGATCATCATCAGCAGCCGCTGCGTGCCGATCTGTCCCAGAAAGGTGCGAAACTGCTCCACGCGGCGCGTGCCCCCGACCCGTTGTGATGGCGCACGCTACGGCCGCTATGGTGAACAACGCGTAAAGACCGGCAAGTTTTGCCGGGTCGATCCTGCCGCCTGCACGATCGCGGGGTCACGCTGAAAGAAAAGGCGATGTTACACTTCCCATACCATACGCAATGTGTAGTATGGCCACCGCTTGGAAGGCTGGGGTCAGGCCTTGGGTTTGGCCGTTACGACTTTGCCAAAAGCGCGGTCAAAGGCATCGTGGCTTTCGTCCGCGCCGACTTCACGTGCTGTATCGATGAACCGCTTGTGGCGCTCTGCGTCAGTTAGCGGCGGATGCTTTCGTACCGTCTTCATATCGCTCATGGATGCCTGATACCACATAACTGCATGGCGGTCATGCGCAGCGAAGCGGCTTGCCAAATTGGAAATGGTTGTCCAAATAGGGCATAATCTCCCATATGCCGGTCATTTTTAACGGCGTCTCAAGTTGCGCCGGGCTATCGGCTGAGGGGCAAAGGAGCGAAAAGTGGCCATTGAGAGCAAGACACTACGTGTTGTCGCGTTCAAGGACGGGGATACCTGGGTAGCCCAATGCCTCGAACATGACATCGCCACGCAGGCTGTCGATCTCGACACACTGCGGTCCAGAATGCAGGCGACAATCATAGCTGAGATTGAAGCCGCCCCCGGCGGAGTCGACGACCCGTTGGCACATCTTGAAGCCGCCCCTGACTATTTTCAGGTGATGTGGGACAGCACCAGCACCTTAGTGCAGTCAGATGCAATAGGTGGCGGCCCGACCATGGAACTAAAGCTGGCCGCTTAAGCGGGCGCGTGCGGGAACGGAGAATTCAACCTTAACCTGCGGTCAAGGTAGCTGACCATACTCGGCGACAATCGTTCGGACGGAACGACGTCGACGACAATCACGTGCCGCCCATTTGGAGCGGTGATCTTCGTCATAACGTGGCTGTGGCCGTCCAAACGACTGTGGCCGCTCTGGAATTTGCACCCTTCACTGTGTGCCCATTTCATGTATTCGGCGAATGTCGGGTGACCGCCAAACGGGAATGCCATGACCAACTCCAATCTGCTCGACGTTGCCGCAAGTCGTCGTAGCCGCTATATACGCGTCGC
>CAYVVV010000054.1:0-14249 GCA_964455325.1 uncultured Sphingosinicella sp.
CTTGAATCAAATCTCGCCTCACATGGCTAGCGATTTATGAGTGCATGACCTAGCGTTCGCGCGCGGCGATCGCGCGGCGCGCGAGCGGCAGCGCAAGCACCAGCCCGGCGAGGAACCCGCCGACGTGCGCGCCGATGGCGATACCGCCTTCCCCGACGTTGAGCAGCACGCCGGTGGCAAGCTGCAGGCCGATCCACAGCGCGGCGAGTTGCAAGGCGCGCGTCAGCTCGCTGCGTCCTCCGGTCTTGCCGAAGATCATCGCGTGCGCGGCGAATACGCCCGCGATGGCGCCCGACGCACCGACGACGGGGATCGGCGACGTCGGGTCGAGCGCGACCTGGGCGATGCCCCCGGCAATGCCGCTTGCAAGGAAAAGCCACAGGAAACGCCAGCGGCCAAGAATGGCCTCGGTGAAGCGCCCGACAAGATACAGGAACACCAGGTTGAAGCCGGCATGCGCCCAGCCGGCGTGCAGGAACAGCGAGGTGACCAGCGTTGCCGCAGCCGGGATGGCATGATCGACCACGATCGCTCCCGACAGGCGCGCCGGAATCAGCCCGCCACCGAGCGTGATGAGGTCGGCAAAGGCCGCGCCGCCCAGCGTCAGCGCAAGTTGCACGACGAGCACGGCAAGGATGATCGCCCGCGTCGCCTGGCCGTCGCGGTCGATCGTCATGCGCCAGTGTTCCTTCAGACGAAACGGATCTTGGCGATCTCGTAGTACTTGTCGCCCGACGGCGTCGACACCTCGACCTCGTCGCCGACCTTGCGTCCGATGAGCGCGCGGCCGAGCGGCGACGTATACGAAATGCGCCCCTGCTTGGCGTCCGCCTCGTACGGACCGACGATCTGGTACACGACGGTCCGGTCGTGCTCGTCGATCAGCTCGGTGGTGGCGCCGAACACGACCTTGTCGCCCGACAATGTGGTCGGATCGATCACCTGCGCGCGCGCAATCATGTCCTCAAGTTCAATGATCGCGGCCTCGATCTGGCCCTGGCGTTCCTTGGCGGCATGGTATTCGGCGTTCTCCGACAGATCGCCATGCGCGCGCGCTTCCTCGATCGCGTGCACGACCTCCGGCCGGTCGACCGTCTTCAGCTTGTGCAGGTCCGCCAGCATCTTGGCATGACCCGAAGGAAGGATCGGCAGCTTCTCGATCGTCGCCATAGAACCTACTCCCAACCGTCACCCGACAAATCTGCGCCGTGGCGGAAAACCGCCGGTTCGCTTCTTGTGCTGCCGGGGATACTTCTAGAGAGCCGAATAGTAGGATTGCAGCGGGCGAACTGCAAGGGGTTGCTCCCGCATTGCGGTAATCGCCCTGACCGCCGCCAGCGATGCCGCCGCCGTCGTGTAATAGGGCAGCTTGGCATACAGCGCCGAGGCGCGGATGCTCGCCGAGTCCTTGAGGCTCTGTGCTCCCTCGGTGGTGTTGAACACCAGACTGACTTCGCCGTCCTTGATCTTGTCGACGATGTGCGGACGGCCCTCGAGCACCTTGTTGACACGCTCGACCGGAACGCCGTTGGCGGCAAGATAGTTGGCGGTGCCGCCGGTCGCGATGATCCGGAAGCCGAGCTCGACGAGACCGCGGGCGGCGGGCAGGATGACGGGCTTGTCGCTGTCCTTGACTGACACAAACGCGGTGCCGCCGTCGGGCAGCACCGTGCCGGCGCCGAGCTGGCTCTTGCCGAATGCGACGGCGAAATCGCCATCAATGCCCATCACCTCGCCGGTCGACTTCATTTCCGGGCCGAGCACCGGATCGACGCCCGGGAAGCGCGCGAACGGGAACACCGCCTCCTTGACCGCGATGTGCGGCACGTCGCGACGGATTGGCAGGAAGCCCGACAGCGCCTCCCCGGCCATGACGCGGGCGGCGATCTTGGCGATCGGTTGCCCGATCGCCTTGGCAACGAATGGCACGGTGCGGCTGGCGCGCGGGTTGACCTCGATCAGGTAAACGGCGCCGTCCTTGACCGCGAACTGCACGTTCATCAGCCCCTTGACCTTCAGCGCGTGTGCAAGCGCCATAGTCTGCCGCTCGATTTCGGCGACGATGTCCTTTGGCAGGCTGTACGGCGGCAGCGAGCAGGCGCTGTCACCCGAATGCACGCCCGCCTCCTCGATGTGCTGCATGATGCCGGCGACGGTGACGTCGATGCCATCGGCGAGCGCATCGACGTCGACTTCGATCGCGTCGCGCAGATACTGGTCGACGAGCACCGGCGAGGATCCCGACACCTTCACCGCCGTGGCGATGTAGGTTTCGAGCTGTGTCTGGTTCTCGACGACCTCCATGGCGCGGCCGCCGAGTACATAGGACGGGCGCAGCAGCACCGGATAGCCGATCCGCTCGGCCTCGCGGATCGCTTCCTCGAGGCTGCGCGCGATGCCGTTCGCCGGCTGCCTGAGGCCAAGCTCGGCGACCAGCCTGGCGAATCGCTCGCGGTCCTCGGCCAGGTCGATGGCGTCGGGCGAGGTGCCGAGGATGGGAATGCCGGCATCCTCGAGCCCCTGCGCGAGCTTCAGCGGCGTCTGCCCGCCGAACTGGACGATGACGCCGGCGAGCGTGCCGTTCGCCATCTCGACGTTCAGGATCTCAAGCACGTCCTCGATGGTCAGCGGCTCGAAATAAAGCCGGTCCGACGTGTCGTAGTCGGTCGAAACCGTCTCGGGATTGCAGTTGACCATGATCGTTTCGAACCCTGCCTCGCCGAGCGCGAAACAGGCGTGGCAGCAGCAGTAGTCGAACTCGATCCCCTGCCCGATCCGGTTCGGCCCGCCGCCTAGGATGACGACCTTGTTCGCCGCCGTCGGCTGGCTCTCGCACTCCGGCGCGCCGAAACAGGGCGCTTCGTAGGTCGAATACATGTAGGGCGTCTTCGCCTCGAACTCGGCAGCGCAGGTGTCGATGCGCTTGAACACTGGACGGACGCCTAGCGCGCGGCGCTGTTCCGCCACGGTCGCCTCGTGCCAGCCGACGAGCTTCGCCAGCCGTGCGTCCGAAAAGCCCATCGCTTTCAGGCGGCGGAACCCTGCGGCATCGGCCGGCAGGCCGTTTTCGCGAACGATATGCTCGGCTTCGACGATTTCCCTGATGCGAGCGATGAACCATGGGTCGTAATGGCTGATGCGATTGATGTCTGCATCCGAAATGCCACGGCGGATCGCTTCGGCAACGATCAGCAGCCGGTCGGGCGTCGCCACCGACAGCGCCGCCTCGACCTCCTCGACCGACGCGCCGGCCAGGCTCTCGACCTCGTCGAAGCCCGTGAGACCCGTCTCCAGCCCGCGCAGCGCCTTCTGCAGGCTCTCGTGGATCGAACGGCCGATCGCCATCACTTCGCCGACCGACTTCATCGCCGTGGTGAGATTGGGTGATGCACCCTTGAACTTCTCGAACGCGAAGCGCGGGATCTTGGTGACGACATAGTCGATCGTCGGTTCGAAAGACGCCGGCGTCGCGCCGGTGATGTCGTTCTCGATCTCGTCGAGCGTGTAGCCGACCGCAAGCTTTGCGGCGACCTTGGCGATCGGAAATCCGGTCGCCTTCGAGGCGAGCGCCGACGAGCGCGACACGCGCGGGTTCATCTCGATGACGACGAGCCGGCCGTTCTTTGGATTGACTGCGAACTGTACGTTTGAACCACCTGTTTCAACACCGATTTCACGCAAGCAGGCGATGCTTGCGTTGCGCATGATCTGATATTCCTTGTCGGTCAGCGTCAGCGCCGGCGCGACGGTGATCGAATCGCCCGTATGCACGCCCATCGGATCGACGTTCTCGATCGAGCAGATGATGATGGCGTTGTCGTTGCGGTCGCGCACCACCTCCATCTCATATTCTTTCCAGCCGAGCAGCGATTCCTCGATCAGCACCTCGGTGGTCGGCGAGGCATCGAGCCCGCCGCGCACGATCTCCTCGAACTCCTGCCGGTTGTAGGCGACGCCGCCGCCGCTGCCGCCAAGCGTGAACGACGGCCGGATGATCGCCGGAAGCCCCGTGCGTTCAAGCACTTCCAAGGCTTCGTCAAGACTGTGCGCGATGCCCGAGCGGGCGCTTTCAAGGCCGATCCTGCTCATCGCCTCGCGGAACTTCAGCCGGTCCTCGGCCTTGTCGATCGCCTCCGCATCGGCGCCGATCATCTCGACGCCGTATTTGGCGAGCGTGCCGTCGTTCCACAGCGCAAGCGCGGTATTGAGCGCCGTCTGCCCGCCCATCGTGGGGAGGATCGCGTCGGGCCGCTCCTTCTCGATGATCTTGGCGACGATCTCGGGCGTGATCGGCTCGACGTAGGTCGCGTCGGCGAGATCGGGATCGGTCATGATCGTCGCCGGGTTCGAATTGACCAGAACGATCCGGTAGCCCTCGTCCTTCAGCGCCTTCACCGCCTGCGTGCCCGAATAGTCGAACTCGCAGGCCTGGCCGATGACAATCGGCCCGGCGCCGATGACAAGGATGGTGGAAATATCAGTGCGTTTGGGCATTATTTGAATAGTGCAATTAATGCGACAAGTAAAGCGCCGATAGCTATCCAATATCTTCTAGAAATATCTTTTATATGATCTAAAATTCTTTTCGGTTTTCTTGAATTGCGAATTTCCTCCACTCTAAGCCAACCTCGTCCTTCAACTAAAAAATATTGATTGGTCTTAGTCGAGAAGTCTTTTCCATATCCTTGACTTGCAAGCTGTCTCGCAGCCGTTTCGACCCATTCCGAGTGTGCATCGGGAAACTGTGTTCGACACAAGGCCGTGATATCAACGGCTTCGCCGGGCTGCTCTGTTTGGACAGCGGCGATGGCTAGCAGTAGGTCGTCGAGAAACTTCTGATAATCTGACACGGGCTCTGTCACCCCAACCCTCCCACGAACTTCTGGAATAAGTAGAGACTGTCCTGCGGCCCCGGGCTTGCCTCCGGGTGATACTGCACCCCGAACGCCGGGCGGTCGGTGAACTCCAGCCCCGCCAGCGAGCCGTCGAACAGGCTGATGTGCGTCGGCCGCACATTTTCAGGAAGGCTCTCAGCCTCCACCGCGAAGCCGTGGTTCATGCTGGTGATCTCGACCGCGCCATCGGCGAGCCGCTTGACCGGATGATTGGCGCCGCGGTGGCCCTGATGCATCTTCGACGTCCGCCCGCCGGCGGCGAGCCCTAGAAGCTGATGGCCGAGACAGATGCCGAACACCGGCACCCTGGCATCGAGCAGCTGCCGGATCACCGGCACCGCGTACTCGCCCGTCGCCGCCGGGTCGCCGGGACCGTTCGACAGGAACACGCCGTCGGGTCGCAGCGCCATGATCTCGTCGAATGTCGCCGTCGCCGGCACTACCGTCACGCTCGCCCCCGCCGCGCTGAGGTTCCTCAGGATGTTGCGCTTGGCGCCATAGTCGATGGCGACGACGTGCGGGCGGTGCTCGCCGCCCTCGCCCAGTTTGTACCCCTCGCCGAGCCGCCACGGCCCGCCCGACCATTCGTGCGTGTCGTGGCGGGTGACGTCGATGGCGAGGTCCATGCCCTCGAGCCCCGGCCACTTGCGCGCTTCCGCCAGCAGCGCATCGACATCGAAGCGGCCATCCGCGGCGTGCGCGATGACCGCATTGGGCGCGCCAAGCTGGCGGATGCGCCGCGTCAGCGCGCGCGTGTCGACGCCCGCCAGTCCGATGCGGCCGTGCCACTTCATCCAAGCGTCGAAACGCTCGTGGCTGCGGAAATTGGACGGGTCGGTGACGTCCTGCCGGACGATGCAGCCAAGCGCGTGCGGCGTGTCGGCCTCGACATCCTCGGCGTTGGCGCCGACGTTGCCGATGTGCGGAAAGGTGAAGGTGATGATTTGCCCGGCGTAGCTGGGGTCGGTCATCACCTCCTGGTAGCCCGTCATCGCGGTGTTGAAGCAGACCTCGCCGACGGCGTGGCCCTCGGCGCCGAAGCCCCTGCCCCGGATCAGCGTGCCGTCGGCCAGAATCAGCACGCCGCTCGCTGCTTCGGGTGCGCGCGCGGGTTTGGCGTCGGACACGGCGGTCGGGCCCTTTCAGTCGTAAGCACAGTTTGCAGGCTAGGGCCCCCGCCTATTGGTCGGGTCCGGCCGCGTCAATCTATTCTTTCACAAAACTTGCCGCTATCAGGGGCGTTTCCTCGCACAGGGCAGGGTACATGATCCGCGACGATTTGAAGGCGGCGCAGGTGGCCGCGATGAAGGGCGGCGACAAGGAGCGGCTGGCGGCGGTGCGCCTGATCCTCGCCGCGGTCAAGAACCGCGACATCGAGGCGCGCACCGGCAAGGCCCCCGCCGACGACGACGCGCTGGTGACCGAGGTGCTCGCCAAGATGGCCAAGCAGCGCCGCGAGTCGATCGAGATGTTCGAGAAGGCCGGTGCGGTCGACCGCGCCGCGAACGAGCGCGTCGAGCTTGCCGTCATCGAATCGTTCATGCCGGCGATGATGGGCGAGGACGAGGCCAGGGCAGCCATCGCCGCGATCGTCGCCGAACTGGGCGCGTCGGGGCCCAAGGACATGGGCCGCGTCATGGCCGAGATAAAGGCCCGGCACGCCGGCAAGATCGACATGGCCGCGGTCAGCGGACTCGTAAAGGCGGCGCTGGCGGGATAATCGGGGGCGGATGTCGATCCCGCCGCAGTTCCTTGACGAAATACGCAGCCGCGTGGCGCTGTCGGGCGTCGTCGGCCGCCGCGTCAAGCTGCTGCGCGCGGGCCGCGAGATGAAGGGCTGCTGCCCGTTCCACAACGAAAAGACGCCGTCGTTCTATGTCAACGACGACAAGGCGTTCTACCATTGCTTCGGCTGCGGCGCGCACGGCGATGTCATCCGCTTCGTGGTCGAGCAGGAAGGGCTCGATTTCCGCGCCGCGGTCGCCAGCCTTGCCGCCGAAGCCGGCCTCGCCATGCCGGAAGAGAGCGTCGGATCGCGCGAACGGGCCATGGCCGCGTCGGGACTTCATGACGTCACATCGGCAGCTAATGACTGGTTTATCAATCAATTACAGGGAATTCATGGGCAAGAGGCACGCAACTATCTTGCCGGCCGGGGCCTCACATCGGCGACGATCGAGACGTTTGGTCTCGGTTTCGCCCCCGACAGCAAGCGCAGTCTCCGCTCCGCGCTGAAGCACATCGAGGTCGCGAAGCTCATCGAAGCGGGGCTGCTTGTCGCCGCGGAGGGCCGCGAACCGTATGACCGCTTCCGCGGCCGCGTCATGTTCCCGATCCGCGACCCGCGCGGTCGTGTCGTCGGCTTCGGCGGCCGTATCCTCGGCGCAGGCGAACCCAAGTACCTCAACTCGCCCGATACCCCGCTCTTCGACAAGGGGCGGCTGCTCTACAACCTCGACAAGGCGGGCCCGGCGGCGCGCAAGTCGGGGCGGCTCGTCGTCGTCGAAGGCTATATGGACGTCATCGGCCTTGCCGAGCGCGGCTTTGTCGAGGCGGTGGCGCCAATGGGTACCGCGCTCACCGAGGACCAGTTGAAGCTGCTCTGGCGTATCGTTCCGGAACCCGTGCTGTGTTTCGACGGTGATGCCGCCGGCCGCCGTGCCGCCATCCGCGCCGCGACGCGCGCACTGCCGCTGCTGGAGCCGGGTCGCTCGCTGCGCTTCGTCGCGATGCCCGAAGGCCAGGATCCCGACGATTTCGTCGGGACGCATGGCGCCGCCGCGTTCGTTGAGCTGCTCGACCGCGCCGCCAACCTTGTCGACGTCATCTGGGCGGCCGAAACCGACGGCGTCGACGCGACGACGCCCGAGCGGCGCGCGGCGATCCGGTCGCGGCTCGCCGAGCACGCGCGCGCGATCCTGAACGCCAGCGTCAGCGCGCTGTATCAGGGTGAGTTTCGTGACCGCTTCGATGCGCTGTTCCGACCGCGGCCGGGCGGCCGGGCGGCGGCGCCGCGCAGCGCTTCGGCCGAAGCCCGATCGCGCGCCGGTCACGCCCCGGCGGAGATCGAAACGCGCGCGGTCATTGTCGGATTGCTGGAGCACCCGCATCTTGCCGACCTGCACGGCGAGGCGATCGCGCGGCTGCGCATCGGTGACGCGCAGCTGTCGCGGCTGCGTGCAGCGATTTTCGCTGCGCTTTCGGCCGATCACGACCTTGACAAGTGCAGCCTTGCGCACAATTTGGCGCAACAAGGGCTCGGTCGGTACGCGGATGACCTGAGGCGCATGAACCGCCTCGATTTCAGCTTCACGCGACCCCGGACGCCCGCCGCGACTGCGGAACAGGACTTGGCATGTGTTGTGGGCCATCTTATGGCGCTGCAACGCATCGATGAGGATTTGGCGGATTTGCGCGCGCGCTACGATTCGCTCGTCCAGTCGGAATTTGAAGACCAGCAGCGGCTGTGCGCCGAACGGGCGCGCGTCGAAAGGGAATTGATCGATCTGGCGGAAAGGCGGCGCGGCGACGCTGCCACCGGCCAGTGACTCGAAACGGGAACCAGATGGCAACAAAGACGACGGCAAAGCCCAAGGGCAAGGACGAGACGACCGAAGCGGCCGACGCACCGCTCATCGACATGAACGATGCCTCGATCAAGAAGCTGATCGCAAAGGCAAAAAAGCGCGGCTGGCTGACCTACGACGAGCTCAACGCCGCGCTGCCGCAGGACCAGATGTCGTCCGAGCAGATCGAGGACGTCATGTCCGCGCTCAGCGAGATGGGCATCAACATGACCGAGGGCGAGGACGCCGGCGATGACGACGACGGCACCGAGGCCGAGGTCGATGCCGACGAGCTCGACGAAGCCGACGAAGACGATGGCAAGCCGGCGCTGCACGTCATCGAGAAGAAGAAGGAAGTGCTCGACCGCACCGACGACCCGGTGCGCATGTACCTGCGTGAGATGGGCGCGGTCGAGCTGCTGTCGCGCGAGGGCGAGATTGCCATCGCCAAGCGCATCGAGGCCGGCCGCAACACGATGATCGAGGGGCTGTGCGAAAGCCCGCTCACCTTCACCTCGATGATCGCCTGGTCGGAGGCATTGAACGCCGGCGAGATGCAGCTGCGCGAGATCCTCGATCTCGATGCCATGCTCAATCGCGGCCCGTCGGACGAGCAGGTCGAGAACGACAGCGATTCGGATCTGCCGCAGGGCGTCGAGCTCAAGGAAGACGACGAGCCCGAGGCCGAGCCGGAAAAGCCCGCCGACGAGGACGAGGACGACTACACCGACCGCCGCGCGCCGCGTCCGCAGGACGACGATGACGAGGACAATACGCTCAGCCTCGCCCAGATGGAGGAGCAGCTGAAGCCGCAGGCGCTCGAGCAGTTCGCCGAGATCACCTCGCTGTACAAGAAGTTCCTGAAACTGCAGGACGCGCGTCTCGAGGCGCTGAACGCCGGCAGCGGTTTTCCCGCCGCGCAGGAGCGCAAGTACCAGGGTCTGCGCGAGGAACTTACCGCGAAGGTCGCCGGCGTGCATTTCCACAACGCCAAGATCGAGTTCCTCGTCGACCAGCTCTACAGCTACAACCGCCAGTTGATGACGCTAGGCGGCAACATTCTGCGGCTTGCCGAACGCTATCGCATCAACCGCAAGGCGTTTCTCGACAGCTACATGGGCAACGAGCTTGACGAAGGCTGGCTCGAGCGTGTCGCTGGCACCGACGACAAGTGGGCAGCCTTCGCCCGGAACGAGCGCGCCGCGGTTGAGAAGATCAGGAGCGAAATCGCCGACATCGCCCAGCAGACCGGCGTCGAGCTCGGCGAGTTCCGGCGTATCGTCAACATGGTGCAGAAGGGCGAGCGCGAGGCACGCATCGCTAAGAAGGAGATGGTCGAGGCGAACCTTCGCCTGGTCATTTCGATCGCCAAAAAGTATACCAACCGCGGCCTGCAGTTCCTTGACCTTATTCAGGAAGGCAACATCGGCCTGATGAAGGCGGTGGACAAGTTCGAGTACCGGCGCGGCTACAAGTTTTCGACCTACGCCACCTGGTGGATCCGGCAGGCGATCACACGATCGATCGCCGACCAGGCGCGCACAATCCGCATTCCCGTGCACATGATCGAAACGATCAACAAGCTGGTGCGCACCAGCCGCCAGATTCTGCACGAGATCGGCCGCGAGCCAACGCCCGAGGAACTTGCCGAGCGCCTGTCGATGCCGCTCGACAAGGTCCGGAAGGTGATGAAGATCGCCAAGGAACCGATCAGCCTGGAAACGCCGATTGGCGACGAGGAGGACAGCCACCTCGGTGACTTCATCGAGGACAAGAACGCGGTCATTCCGGTCGACGCCGCGATCCACGCCAACCTCAAGGAGACGGTAACGCGCGTGCTTGCCAGCCTCACTCCGCGCGAGGAGCGTGTGCTGCGCATGCGTTTCGGCATCGGCATGAACACCGATCACACGCTTGAGGAAGTCGGCCAGCAGTTCTCGGTGACGCGTGAGCGTATCCGCCAGATCGAAGCGAAGGCGCTGCGCAAGCTGAAGCACCCGACGCGCAGCCGCAAGATGCGAAGCTTCCTCGACACCTGACGGCTGCGCCGCGGCGCTGCGCCGGGAGCCACGCGGTCGAAGCGTCGCCCTTACCCCTGGCGATTAAGCGTCCTTTTACGTGGATCGCCTTAGGCTGTCGCGGTCCGGTGGGGATTGCCGGCAGCAGAGGATTCACGGAGACAGCACGACGATGGCGCCAGCGGCGGTTCCAATCGGGAATTCGAGCCGACCGGTCGAGCTCTTGCATGATGCCGGCAACGCCGCCGATGCCGACGCGTTCGCACGCCACGTCGTCGACTCGCTCGCTGCCGTGGTCGCGCCGCCGGGCGGTCACCTGTCGAGGCTTGTTGCCGGCAACATGCCCAAGGCCTTGCAGGCGCTCGCTGATTGCGCCCATTTCCTGACGATCCTGCACGGGCAGGTTCCCAGCCTGTTCGAACTTGCCAGCGGCAGCGGATCGCCCGGAACGACGGCCTGGCTGCGCGCGTTGACCGGCGCTTTCAGCGAGGACCGCCGCTGGCTGGCGCGGCTCAGCGTCCTGACCGGCGCCTCGCTCGATCTCGGCGGCCTGACATCGGCCGAACAGGTCGTCCGCGACCAGCGCGACGCCATGCTGACGCTGGCCACGTCGAGCCGCAATGGCTGTGCGCTCGGCGCCGCAGTCGCACTCGTCGTCGAATGGCGGCGCCTGCGTGATGATCTGCCGCGCGCCGCGCTTGCGCTGGACATTGACTGCCGCGACAGGCTGGCGCCGTCATGGCCCGACGACGGTGTCGAACCAGCGCTCGTCGATTGCGGCGACGAGGCCATGGTCCGCCGCGCCATCGTTTTCGGCGCAACGCAGCTCGCCAGCCTGCACTGGCAGCTGTTCGAGCTGCTTGAAGCCCGCCACGCGGCACGCCTATCCTAATCGGGCGGTTGCGGTACCATTCCCGCCATCCTAGCAAGTCGGCGAAGCAGCTTGCGGAGATGTGCATGCGTTTTGAAGGTACCAGCGGCTATGTCGCGACCGACGATCTGAAGGTTGCGGTCAATGCCGCGGCGACGCTGCGGCGGCCGTTGCTCGTCAAGGGCGAGCCCGGCACCGGCAAGACCGTACTGGCTGCCGAGGTCGCCAGTGCGATGGGCGCCCCGCTCATCGAATGGCACGTCAAGTCGACGACGAAGGCGCAGCAGGGACTTTACGAGTACGACGCCGTCAGCCGCCTGCGCGACAGCCAGCTTGGCGACGCGCGCGTGCACGACATCCGCAACTACATCCGCAAGGGCAAGCTGTGGGAGGCCTTCACCTCGGAACGGACACCTATCCTGCTGATCGACGAGATCGACAAGGCCGACATCGAATTCCCGAACGATCTGTTGCAGGAACTCGATCGCATGGAGTTCTTCGTCTACGAGACTGGTGAGACGATCAGGGCCACCGAACGCCCGATCGTCATCATCACATCGAACAACGAGAAGGAGCTGCCCGACGCATTCCTCAGACGCTGCTTCTTCCACTACATCAAGTTTCCCGACCGCGAGACGATGCAGGCGATCGTCGATGTTCACTTTCCCGGCATCCAGAAGCAGCTGGTGCGCGAGGCGCTGAGCATCTTCTACGACATCCGCGATGTCCCCGGTCTCAAGAAGAAACCGTCGACGTCGGAACTGCTCGATTGGCTCAAGCTGTTGATGCACGAGGATCTGCCACTTGAGGTTCTGCAATCGCGCGACCCGAAGAAGCTGATCCCGCCGCTGCATGGCGCGCTGCTCAAGAACGAACAGGACGTGATGCTGTTCGAGCGGCTTGCCTTCATCGCCCGTCGCGAGGGCAACAAGGCCTGACCGCCATGGCGCGGCTTGCCGACTATCGGGTAACCGCGGTCCTCTTCGCTGCGACGCTGATCGTGCTGCTGGGCATCATGCCGCAGGTCTTTCCGCGCGAGCTGGCGATGCCGATCGATGGGGTTAACGCGCGCAGTCCTGTGCTGATGTTCGAGATAGCGCGCACGCCCGCGCACCTCGACGCGATTTTCGGCACCGCCGGTGATGCCGAGCGCGCGCAACGCATTGCCGGCATGGATGCTGGCAATCGTGTCGACTTCCTGCTGATGCCGCTCTACGGTTTTTTCACCCTGAGCTTCTTTCTCGCCACCGGACGCGAACTTGGCAGCGGCGGATGGTACGTGCCGGGCGCACTGGGGCTCGTCGCTGCCGCCGCCGACGCAATCGAAAACGTCCTGCTGCTATCGATCACCGCCGACCTTGCCGACCCGGTTTTCGAGCTGATCTGGCTGCCCTACCCTGTCTGGAGCAAGTTCGGCCTGCTCGCCGTAACCTGCGGTGCGGCCGCGATTGTGCTGCTGCGGCTGGGGCGGCCGGTACTGGCTGTCATCTGCATGCCGGCGGCGATCATGATCGTGCCAGCGATTGTGTGGCCGCTGACGTTCGGATCGCCGGCGACCTTCCTGATCGGTGTCGCCTGGCTGGCGATGGGCGCCTACGCGATCCAGCGTGCCGTCCGACCGGTCACCTGAGCATCAGCCCGCCGTCCATGGCCAGGCTTTGGCCGGTGATGTAGCTGGCCGCGGGCGACGCGAGGAACACGATCGGTGCGGCGACCTCCTCCGGCTGACCCCAGCGTCGCATCGGGATCGCGCGCAGCATCTTTTCGGATCCTGACGGGTTGTCGCGCAGGCCCTGCGTCATGCGTGTCGCAATGAAGCCCGGCGCGACGACGTTGACGCGGATGCCGTCGAGCGCCCACTTGTCGGCGAGCGCGCGGGTGAGGCCGAGCAAACCGGCTTTGCTCGCAGTGTAGGCGGGCGTTTCCTTGAGCGCCAGGAACGACGACAGCGAGCCGGTGTTGATAATCGCCCCCTTCGCTGCCGCCAGCCGGTCACGGAACAGCAGGCATAGCCGCATCACCGCGTTCAGGTTGACGTCGAGCACACGCTCGAACCCCTCCATCGTGTACTCATCCTGGCGGCCAGTGCCGGCGTTGTTGACGAGCACGTCGAGCCGGTCGAAGCGCGCCGCCAGCGCCTCGGCCTGCGCCGGATCGGCGACGTCGCACTGGACATAGTCGACACCGGCCAGATCCTCGTCATAGTCGGCCGCCGAAGCGCGTGTGCCCGTCGCCGTCACCCTGGCGCCAAGGTCGCGGAAGGCGATCGCCGTCGCGCGCCCGATGCCCTGGCTGCCGCCCGTGACCAGAACCACTTTTCCCGAAGCCCAGCTCATGCCGTCTGCCCTCCATCGACGATGATCGCCTCGCCGGTGATGTAGCTTGCAAGCGGCGAGGCGAGAAAAAGAATCACGCCAGCGATGTCGTCGGGTTCGCCGATGCGCCGAAGGGGAATCGCCCGTTCGGTCGCCGCGCGGCGATCGTCGTCCGCCCAGGTCACTTCGGTCAGCTTGGTACGGACGAGGCCCGGCGACACCTGGTTCACGCGGATGCCGTCCTTTGCGTAGGCGAGCGCAAGGCTCCTGGTCAGCGTCAGCAGCCCGCCCTTCGACGCCGAATAGGCGGGTTGCGCGACAATGCCGCGGTGTGACGCGACCGAACCGACGTTGACGATGCAGCCTTTGGTTTCAGCGAGCCGATGCCTGAACTTCTCGCAGAGCTGAAACAGGCCGGTGAGGTTGACGCCAAGCACCTGCTCGAAGTTGGCGATCTCAAACTCGGCGCGGCGATACATCACCATGCCGGCGGCGTTGACCAGAACGTCGAGCCGATCGAATCCCGGATCGAACCCTGCCACCGCCGCCCGGTCGCCGGTGTCGAGCCGGCGGAAATCGAGGCC
>CAYVVV010000055.1:0-14178 GCA_964455325.1 uncultured Sphingosinicella sp.
CCTGTGCCCGGTCGGCGCGTTGACGTCGAAGCCCTACGCGTTCGAGGCGAGGCCGTGGGAATTGACCAAGACCGCCGGGATTTGCGTGATGGACGCGGTCGGCACCAACATTCGCATCGACAGCCGCGGTCCCGCGGTGCTGCGCGTGCTGCCGCGCGTCAATGACGACGTCAACGAGGAATGGGCGTCGGACAAGACGCGTTACGCGCCGCTCGGCCTTGCGAAGCGCCGGCTCGACCGGCCGTACGTCCGGCGCAGCGGCCGGCTCGAGGCGGCCTCGTGGCGCGAGGCATTCGCCGCGGTGAAGGCGGGATTCGACGGCCTCAACGGCAACCAGATCGGCGCCGTCGCGGGCGACCTGCTGGATGTCGAATCGATGGTCGCGCTCAAGGATCTGATGAAGGGCCTCGGCTCGGACCGGTTCGAGTGCCGAACCGACGGCATGACGCTGCCGGCGGGGGGCAGTGTCGCCTGGCGGTTCAACACGACGATCGCCGGCATGGAAGACGTCGACGTTGCATTGCTGGTTGGCGCCAACCCGCGGCTTGAAGCGTCGCTGGTCAATACGCGCCTGCGCAAGGCGGTGCTGTGGCGGGGTGCGCGCGTGTTCCACCTTGGCCCGTCGGTGGATCTGACCTATCCGGTCGTTGAGCTCGGTGACAAGGTGTCGACGCTGGGCAAGCTGCCGAAGGCGGCAGCCGATGCGCTGAAGGCGGCGGCAAGGCCCGCGATCATCGTTGGCCCCGCGGCGCTGGCACGGCCCGATGCCGCTGCGACGCTGGCAGCGGTCGGCAAGCTGATGAAGGCGGCGAAGATCGGCCCGGACGGGTTCAACGTCCTGCACACGGCCGCGTCGCGCGTCGGCGGCCTCGCCATCGGCTTTACCCACGAGGGCGGCATCGGCGAGGTGCTGGGCAGCGGCCTGCGTGCCCTGATCGTTCATGGCGCGGACGAGATCGACACCGACATCGACGGCGTTTTCAAGATCTACATCGGCCACCACGGTGACCGCGGGGCACGTGGTGCCGACGTCATTCTGCCGTCGGCGAGCTTCGCCGAAAAGGACGGCACCTACGTCAACCTCGAGGGGCGTGTGCAGCGGTCGCTTCGCGCCGTCTTCCCGCCCGGCGATGCGCGCGAGGACTGGGCCATCCTGCGGGCGCTGTCGGATGTGCTCGGCGCGAAACTGCCCTATGACAGCTTCGCCGCGCTGCGGGCGCGTATCGCCGCCGAATGGCCACAACTCGCCGAGGACGGCTTGATGCCGGCGTCGGGCGAGATCGATTTTGGCAAGGGCGGCACGTTCGACGATGCGCCGCTGGCGCACGCCGTCACCGACTTCTATCTCACCAACGCCATCGCCCGCGCGTCGGATGTCATGCACGAATGCACGGCGCTGGCGCGCGGCGAAACGGCGCTGGAGGCGGCGGAATAATGACCGAATTCTTCCAGGCGACATTCCTTGGCCCAACCTGGGGCTATTTGCTGGCGACGCTGATCCTGATCCTCGTCATCGCACTGCCGGTGATGCTGGCGGTGGCGTTTGCGGTCTATGCCGACCGCAAGATCTGGGCGGCGATGCAGCTGCGGCGCGGCCCCAACGTTGTCGGGCCGTGGGGCATCCTGCAGAGCTTCGCCGATGGTCTCAAGGTGTTCCTCAAGGAAACGATCATCCCGGCGGGCGCCAACAAGGGCATCTTCCTGCTCGCGCCGATGATCACCTTCACGCTGGCGCTGATCGGCTGGGCGGTGATCCCGTTCGATGCCAAGCTGGTGCTTGCCGACATCAACGTCGGCATCCTCTACCTGTTCGCGGTGTCGAGCCTTGGTGTCTATGGCATCATCATGTCGGGCTGGGCGTCGAACTCGAAATACCCTTTCCTCGGTGGCCTGAGGTCGGCGGCGCAGATGGTGAGCTACGAGGTCAGCCTGGGCTTCGTCATCATCTGCGTGATCCTGTATGCGTCGTCGTTCAACCTCAACGACATCGTCGTCAGCCAGCGCGGCAACATCGGCCCGCTCAGCGGCAACATCTTCAACCCGCTGCTGTTCCCGATGGCTGTCGTCTTCTTCATTTCGGCGCTTGCCGAAACCAACCGGCCGCCGTTTGACCTGCCCGAGGCCGAAGCCGAACTCGTTGCCGGCTACCAGGTCGAATATTCGTCGATGAGCTTCGCGCTGTTCTGGCTCGGCGAGTATGCGAACATCCTGCTCATGTGCGCGATGACGGCAATCCTGTTCCTGGGCGGCTGGCTGCCGCCGGTTGACTGGGCGCCGCTCTACGCCGTCCCCGGCATCATCTGGTTCTTCGCCAAGATGGCGTTCGTGTTCTTCCTGTTCGCCTGGGTGAAGGCGACGGTACCGCGCTACCGCTACGATCAGTTAATGCGGCTGGGCTGGAAGGTTTTTCTGCCGCTGTCGCTGTTCTGGGTGTTCCTGGTTTCGGGCTGGCTCATGTTCTTCACGGATCGGTTCTCGGCATGACCGCGCTTTTTCGTGCTGCGAAGTCGCTGCTGCTGCTGGAGTTTGTGCGGGGGCTGGCGCTGACGTTCAGCTATATGTTCAAGCCCAAGGCGACGCTCAACTATCCGTTCGAAAAGGGGCCGATCAGCCCGCGCTTTCGCGGCGAGCACGCGCTGCGACGCTATCCCAACGGCGAAGAACGCTGCATCGCCTGCAAGCTGTGCGAAGCGGTGTGCCCGGCGCAGGCGATCACCATCGAGGCGGAGCCGCGCGAGGACGGCAGCCGCCGCACCACGCGCTATGACATCGACATGACGAAGTGCATCTATTGCGGCTTCTGCCAGGAAGCGTGCCCGGTCGATGCCATCGTCGAGGGGCCGAATTTCGAGTTTGCGACCGAAACGCGCGAGGAACTGATCTACGACAAGCAGAAATTGCTTGAGAACGGCGAGCGCTGGGAAAGCGCCATCGCCGCGAACCTTGCGGCGGATGCCGAGTGGCGATAACGGACCGCGAGCACAAAGGGGGCAGGCCGAAAGCGTGATTGAGGCAGTCATCTTCTACATGCTGGCGGGCGTCATCGTCCTGTCGGCGACAGCGGTCATTTTCGCCCGCAACCCGGTGCACAGCGTGCTCTGGCTGATCCTCGCGTTCTTCAACGCCGCCGGACTGTTCCTGCTGCTTGGCGCGGAGTTCCTGGCGATGATCCTGGTGATCGTCTATGTCGGCGCGGTCGCCGTGCTGTTCCTGTTCGTCGTGATGATGCTCGACATCGACTTCGCCGAGCTTCGCGCCGGCTTTGCGCGCTACATGCCGTTCGGCCTGATACTCGCCGCCGTGCTGCTTGCCGAACTGGTGATCGCCGGGACCGCGTGGCAGCTTGGCTCGGCCGCAGATGTCGCGGTCGCGCCGACGCCCGTCGAGGTCGCCAACACGGAGGCGCTCGGTGCTATCCTCTACACGAAGTACATCTACATCTTTCAGGCGGCGGGCATGGTGCTGCTGGTTGCCATGATCGGCGCCATCGTGCTCACCCACCGCCAGCGTGCAGGTGTCCGCAAGCAGGCCATCGCCCGCCAGGTCGGCGTTCGCCCCGAAGATTCGGTTGAGGTCGTCTCGGTGCCGGTGGGCGAGGGGGTCCGGCTCAAATGATCGGCATCACGCACTACCTCACCGTTGCCGCGATCCTGTTCGTGCTTGGCGTGCTCGGCATCTTCATCAACCGCAAGAACGTCATCATCATCCTGATGTCGATCGAGCTCATCCTGCTCGGCGTCAACATCAACCTCGTGGCCTTTTCAAGCTACCTCGGCGACCTCGCCGGGCAGGTGTTCGCCATGTTCGTGCTGACCGTCGCGGCCGGCGAAGCGGCGATCGGTCTTGCCATCCTGGTCATCTACTTCCGCAACCGCGGCACCATCGCGGTCGACGACATCAACATGATGAAGGGCTAAGCGGGGCGTGCTTCACCTCATCGTCTTCCTGCCGCTCGTCGCCGCGCTGATCGCCGGGCTCGGCAATCGCATGATCGGCAACACCGCTGCCAAGGTGCTGACGACGGGCGCGCTGTTCGTCGCCTGCGCGCTCAGCTGGGCGATCTTCGTGCCGATGTTCTATGGCGCGCCAGGTGGCGTCGGCACCGTGTTCGAGTGGTTCCGCTCGGGCGACCTCGTCGTCGCATGGTCGCTGCGGCTCGACATGCTGACCGCGGTCATGCTGGTGGTGGTGACGACGGTGTCGGCGCTCGTGCATCTCTATTCGTGGGGGTACATGGCGGAGGATCCCGACCAGCCGCGCTTCTTCGCCTATCTGTCGCTGTTCACCTTCGCGATGCTGATGCTGGTGACCGCCGACAACCTCGTGCAGCTGTTCTTCGGCTGGGAGGGCGTCGGCCTCGCCTCGTACCTCCTTATCGGTTTCTGGTACCACAAGCCGTCGGCGAACGCGGCGGCAATCAAGGCATTCATCGTCAACCGCGTCGGCGATTTCGGTTTCTCGCTCGGCATCTTCGGCGTGTTCCTTGTGTTCGCGACGACCGATTTCGATGCGATTTTCGCCGCTGCACCGGGCATTGCCGGCACGACGTTCAACTTCCTCGGCGCCCAGGTCGACACGCTGACCGCGCTGTCGCTGCTGCTGTTCGTCGGTGCGATGGGTAAGTCGGCGCAGCTCGGGCTACACACCTGGCTTCCCGATGCGATGGAAGGTCCAACGCCGGTCAGCGCGCTGATCCATGCCGCCACCATGGTGACGGCGGGTGTGTTCATGGTGTGCCGCCTGTCGCCGCTGTTCGAGCTTTCGCCGGCTGCGCTCGATGTCGTTACCTATGTGGGCGCGGCGACGGCGCTGTTCGCCGCGACGGTTGGCACCTGCCAGAACGACATCAAGCGCGTCATCGCCTATTCGACCTGTTCGCAGCTCGGCTACATGTTCGTTGCCGCCGGCGTCGGCGCCTATGGCGCGGCGATGTTCCACCTGTTCACCCACGCGTTCTTCAAGGCGCTGCTGTTCCTCGGTGCCGGCTCGGTGATCCACGCGATGCACCACGAGCAGGACATGCGCTATTACGGCGGCCTGCGTCGCCACATTCCGGCGACGTTCTGGGCAATGCTGATCGGCACGCTCGCCATCACCGGCGTCGGCGTGCTTGGCGTGTTCGGCTTCGCCGGCTTCTATTCGAAGGACACGATCATTGAGAGCGCGTTCGCGGTCGATACCGAAGCGGGCTATGTCGCGTTCGCGTTGACCGTGTTTTCGGCGCTGCTGACGAGCTTCTACTCGTGGCGGCTGATGTTCCTGACCTTCTGGGGCCGGCCGCGCTGGGCAGGCAGCGAGCACATCCAGCATACAGTTCACCACGAAGATTCGCACGCGGGCGATGCAACGGCGGGCTACCAGCCGCACGAAAGCCCGCTGAGCATGCTGGTGCCGCTCGGCCTACTGTCGCTGGGAGCGGCCTTGGCAGGGTTCCTCTATCACGACGCCTTCATCGACACGGCGGGCGAGACGTTCTGGCGCGGCAGCCTGGTCTTTTCCGCTGAGTTCGCCGAAGCCGTGCACCATGTGCCGCTCTGGGTGAAGCTGTCATCGACGGTGGTGATGCTGATCGGGCTTGCGATCGCCTGGAACAACTATGTCCGCGATCCCGGTGCACCGGCGCGCTTCGTGGCGATGTTCCGGGGGCTGCACGCCTTCCTGTTCAACAAGTGGTACTTCGATGAGCTGTATGACGCGCTGTTCGTCCGGCCGGCGCTGCGGCTCGGCCGGCTGTTGTGGAAGGGCGGCGACGAAGGCACGATCGACCGTTTCGGGCCCAATGGGCTCGCGGCGCTGGTCGCGGGCGGTTCGAATGTCGCGCGGCGACTGCAGACGGGGTACCTCTATACCTATGCACTCGTCATGCTGATCGGCCTTGCCGCTGCTGCTGCCTGGTTCCTGCCGCGCGTTATGGGGGGCGAGTGAGATGTCCTTCCCGATCCTTTCGCTGATGATCCTGCTGCCGCTCGCCGCCGGCGCGTTCGTGCTGCTGGCACCGGGCGACGAGGCGGCACGAGCGCGCACGGCGCGCTGGCTGACGCTCGGGACGACCATGGTGCTGCTCGGCCTCGGCCTCTGGCTGTGGTCGGCGTTCGACAATGCCAACGGCGGCTTCCAGTTCGCCGAAAGCCTGCCGCTGTTCGAGCCTTATTTCAGCTGGTCGCTCGGCATCGACGGCATCAGCCTGGTGCTGATCCTGCTGTCGGTGTTCCTGATGCCGATCTGCATTCTTGCCTCGTGGCAGGCAATCGACCGGCGCGTGCCCGAATACATGGCGTCGTTCCTGCTGATGGAAGCGCTGATGATCGGCGTGTTCGCGGCGACCGACCTGTTCCTGTTCTATGTTTTCTTCGAAGGCGGCCTCATCCCCATGTACCTGATCATCGGTATCTGGGGCGGCAAGGACCGCATCTACGCCAGCTACAAGTTCTTCCTCTACACATTGCTGGGTTCGGTGCTGATGCTGCTCGCCATGCTGTACATGGTGAACGTCAGCGGCACGACGTTCATCCCCGACCTCCTAGTCTACGACTTCGCGCCGGAGGCGCAGACGTGGCTGTGGCTGGCATTCTTTGCAAGCTTCGCCGTCAAGATGCCGATGTGGCCGGTGCACACCTGGCTTCCCGACGCGCATGTGCAGGCGCCGACTGCGGGGTCGGTGATTCTTGCCGGCGTGCTGCTCAAGATGGGCGGCTACGGCTTCATCCGCTTTTCGCTGCCGATGTTCCCGGCGGCGTCGGCTGAGCTGATGTGGCTGGTGTTTGCGCTGTCGATGGTCGCCGTCGTCTACACCTCGCTCGTCGCGCTGGCACAGACCGACATGAAGAAGCTGATCGCCTATTCGTCGGTCGCGCACATGGCGTTCGTCACCGTTGGGCTGTTCGGCTTCAACCAGCAGGCGATCGAGGGGTCGATCGTGGTGATGCTCTCGCACGGCCTCGTCTCGGGCGCGCTGTTCCTCTGTGTCGGCGTCGTCTATGACCGGCTGCATACCCGCGACATCGACGCTTATGGCGGCGTCGCGAACGTGATGCCGCGCTATGCGCTGCTGTTCATGCTGTTCACCATGGCGTCGGTCGGTCTGCCAGGAACCAGCGGCTTCATCGGCGAGTTCCTCGTCATGCTTGGCGCGTTCAAGACATCGACCTGGGCGGTGACGGTGATCTGCACCGGCATCATCCTCGGTGCCGCCTACATGCTGTTCCTGTATCGTCGCTTGGTGTTCGGTACTGTGACGCGCGACGAGGTGCGGGCGATGCCCGACCTCGACAAGCGCGAACTGTTATGCCTCGCTCCGATCGGCGCGCTGGTGCTGTGGATGGGCGTCGCGCCCAACATGTTCATCGACCCGGTCCGTGCACCGGTGGCGGCGATCGTTGCCCGGCTGGAGCCGACCGCACCGCTGCAGCAGTCGGTGATACCGGCGGCGCAGGCCAAGCCGGTGGAGACCCGTTGATGCAGCCGATCGCGCAATCGCTCAGCATCGCCGCGCCCGAGGTCGTGCTTGCCGCCGGCGCCATGATGCTGCTCATGCTGGGCGTGTCTAGGGGTGACCGGAGCCTTGCCGGCCTGTCGTGGGGCGCGGTCATGATCTATGCCATCGCGTCAGCGTTCATGATTGACGACACGGTGCGCGACTATGCCTTTGACGGGCTCTACGTTGCCGACTTGTTCTCGGATTATCTGAAAGTCGTCATTTATGGTGCGGCCGCCGTCTGTACGGTCATCGCGATTCCGTATCTGCGCCGCGCCAAATCGGACAAGTTCGAATATCCTGTCCTGCTGATGCTCGGTGCGCTTGGCATGGGCATGATGGTGTCGGCGAACGACCTCCTGTCGCTCTATCTCGGGCTGGAATTGCAGAGCCTTGCCGCCTACGTCCTTGCCGCGTTTCATCGCAACGAGGCACGCTCGTCGGAAGCGGGGCTGAAGTATTTCGTGCTCGGCGCGCTTGCCAGTGGCATCCTGCTTTATGGTGTCAGCCTGGTCTATGGGTTCACCGGTACGACCATGTTTGTCGCGCTTGCTGCGCAGCTGAACGGCGAACCGTCGATCGGCGTCCTGTTCGGGCTGGTGTTCATCTTTGCCGGACTTGCCTTCAAGATCAGCGCAGTGCCGTTCCACATGTGGACGCCTGACGTGTACGAAGGCGCGCCCACGCCGGTGGTGACCTTCTTTGCATCGGCGCCGAAGGTCGCCGCGATGGGACTGTTCGTCCGCGTCGCGGTCGAGGCGTTCGGCGGTCTTGCCGATGAATGGCGCCAGATTGTTGCGTTCGCGGCGATCGCGTCGATGGTTCTTGGTGCCGTTGGTGCGATTGGCCAGACATCGATCAAGCGCCTGCTCGCCTATTCGTCGATCAACAACATTGGCTTTGCGCTGATCGGACTCGCCGCCGCGACCGAGGCCGGCGTTGCCGGCGTGCTGTTCTACATGGGTATCTACGCGGCGATGACGATCGGCGCGTTCCTTGTCGTGCTTGCTTTCGCTGACTGCGACGGCAAGCCGATCGATGACATTGCGCGTCTCGCCGGGCTGTCGAAGACCCGGCCGGGACTGGCGCTGGCGCTGGCGATCTTCATGTTCAGCCTTGCCGGAATCCCGCCGATGCTCGGTTTCTGGCCCAAATTCAGTGTGTTCAACGCGGCGATCGCGGCCGAGATGTACGTGCTTGCGGCGATCGGCGTCGTCACCTCGGTGGTTGGTGCCTATTACTACCTGCGCGTCGTCAAGCTTGCCTATTTCGATGAGCCGGCGAAAGGAAGCCTGATGCCTTCGGAAAGTCGCGTCAATGCCGCGGTGCTGGCGGTGGCGGCGGTGTTCTGCTCGCCGGTCGGCATGCTCGCGATCGCGCCGCTGGTCGCCTGGGCGACGGCGGCGGCGCGCGTCGTAATCCCGGGATGAGCGTCCGCCTCGTCGAGCTTGCCGAAGTCGACAGCACCAACGACTGGATAGCGCATAAGCCCAAGGATGGTTTGTGGGTGCGCGCCGACCGGCAGACGGCGGGACGCGGCCGTCGTGCGCGCGGCTGGACGTCGGAGATCGGCAATCTCTTCGCCAGCACCTTCGTCGCCCTGCGGCCCGACGAAGGGCCGGCCCAGCAGCTGTCGTTCGTTGCCGCGAATGCGCTGCTCGACACCGTGGCGCGCTGGGTCGACCGGCAGCGCCTGTCGCTGAAATGGCCCAATGACCTGCTGATCGACGGGGTCAAGGTCGCCGGCATCCTGCTCGAAGGTCATGCAGCGGGCGTGGTCATCGGCTTCGGTCTGAACCTTGCGCACCATCCCGCCGACACCGAGCGGCCGGCGACGAGCCTCGCTGCGGCTGGCGCGGCGCCGCCAACCCCAGGCGAAGCCGTGATCGTGCTGGCCGAGGCATTCGCTGCGCACCGGCGCATATGGCGCGAGTCGGGCTTTGACGCGGTGCGCAGCGATTGGCTTGCATCGGGTTCGGGCGTCGGGCTGCCGATGGTCGCGCGGCTTGGTCATGAAACGCTCGAAGGCATTTTCAGCGGTCTTGCCAGCGATGGCGCGCTGCTTCTGCGCTTGCCGGGCGGCGAAATGCGCACCATTCACGCCGGCGAAGTCTTTCAGCTTGGAGGACAATGCTGATGCTGCTGGCGATCGACGCGGGCAACACCAACATCAAGTTCGCGATCTTCGCGGATGGCGAACTGCGGCGTGGTTGGCGGATCGCCACCGACATCCGCCGTACCGCCGACGAATATGCGGTCTGGCTGCTGCAGTTGCTGGCCATCGACGGCTTTTCGCGCAACGACATCGACGCCGTCATCATCGCAAGCGTCGTGCCGCGTGCGACGCACAACCTCGTTGTACTGTCGACCAAGTATTTCGGCGTCGAGCCCCTGATTGCCGGACGTCCGCCCGCCGAGTGGGGCATTGCGCTGGACGTCAGGGAGCCGCACGCCGTCGGCGCCGACCGCGCGGTGAACGCGATCGCCGCTCATGCGTTGCACGACGGTGAGCTCCTTGTCATCAGCTTCGGCACGGCCACGACATTCGACTGGGTGGGCGCAACCGGCGCCTACAAGGGCGGGATCATCGCGCCTGGCATCAACCTGTCGCTGGAGGCGCTTGTTGCCGCCGCCGCCAAGCTGCCGCGCATCGCGATCGAGGCGCCCGAGGACACCAGCGTCATCGGACGCACGACCGAAAGCCAGATGCTGATCGGTGTCTACTGGGGCTATGTGGCAATGATCGAGGGGCTGATCCAGCGGATGAAAGCTGAGATTGGCTTACCGGTGAAGGTCGTCGCCACGGGTGGCCTTGCGCCGCTGTTCGAGCAGCACGCCCATCTGTTCGACGCGATTGAGCCTGATCTAACGTTGCGCGGACTTGCTGTGCTGCATGCCCGGAGCGTGACATGAAGCCTGGCAAGGAGCTGATCTTCCTGCCGCTCGGCGGCTCGGGCGAGATCGGCATGAACGTCAACCTGTACGGCTGCGACGGCAAATGGATCATGGTCGATCTCGGCATGACCTTCGCCGACCCGTCGCTGCCGGGCGTCGAACTGGTCCTGCCCGACCTGTCTTTCATCGAGGACCGACAGTCGGATCTGCTCGGCATCGTGCTGACGCATGGCCACGAGGACCATATCGGCGCGATCCCCTATTTGGTCGGCGACCTCGACGTTCCGCTCTACGCGACGCCGTTCACTGCCGGCCTGATCCGCAAGAAGCTGGAGGAGGAGGGAATCGCCGGCGACGTCGAGCTGCATATCGTCGAGCTGGAAGGTGAGGTAAACCTTGGTCCGTTCCGCTGCCGCTACGTGCCGCTTGCGCACTCGATTCCGGAAGGCAACGCGATCATCATCGAAACGCCCTATGGCAGGGTGTTCCACACCGGCGACTGGAAACTCGACGATGCGCCGGTGCTCGGCTTTCCGTCGACGGCGGACGAACTGACGCGCATCGGTGACGAAGGCATCCTTGCACTCGTCGGTGATTCGACCAATGTTTTCAATCCCGAACCGTCAGGCAGCGAAACCGGCGTTCGCGAAGGTCTCGACAAGGTCATCGAAGGGCATAAGGGCAGGGTGCTCGTCACCACCTTCGCTTCGAACGCGGCGCGGCTGCACACACTTGCCGAGGTGGCGCGCGACACTGGACGGCAGCTCTGCATCGTCGGCCGGTCGCTCGATCGCATCATCGAAGTGGCGCGGAGCGCCGGCTATCTTGCCGATTTTCCCGCGACGCTGCCGCCCGAACGGGCAATGAACATAGCGCGCGATCAGCTGCTGATCGTTTCGACCGGCGCCCAGGGCGAAGCGCGTGCCGCGCTGTCGCGCATCGCCGACGGCAGCCATCCGCATATCAAGCTCGAACGCGGCGACCTTGTCGTTTACTCCTCGAAACAGATCCCGGGTAACGAGCTGTCGATCGGCATCGTGCAGAACGCGCTCGCCGCCAAGGGGGTCGAGGTGATCACCGACCGGCAGGCGCATGTCCACGTTTCAGGTCACCCGGGCATCCCCGAGCTGGAAGCGATGTACGGCTGGATACGGCCGAAGATCGCCATCCCGGTGCACGGCGAACGCCGCCATATGGAAGCGCATGCCCGACTGGCGACGCGGGTCGGCGTGCCGCATGCCGTCGTGCCGGTCAATGGCAGCGCCATCCGGCTTGCGCCCGGGACGCCTGAAATCGTCAGTCACGAGCCGGTAGGCCGCCTCGTGCTGGACGGCGACGTCATCCTGCCCGCCGACGGCGCAACAATGCTGGCGCGGCGACGAATGATGAACAATGGCCTGATCGCCGTATTTATCGCGCTCGACCGCAATGGCGGGATCGTCGGCCATCCGGTCGTCCAGTCGCACGGCGTCCCGGTCGAGGATGACCGCGACGACTTCATCGAAGATTGCATCGCTGCGACAAGCCGGGCTGTAGCTACAACGCGCGGCGACGATGCGGCGCTTGCCGAAGCGGTGCGCGTCGCGGTCCGCCGCGTCGCTCGCGACTGGACCGGCAAGAAGCCGATCACCGAGGTCAGTGTCATGCGGGTGCCGCGATGAGCTGGTTGTCGATTGCCGCGATCTATCTGCTGATCTGGACGGTTACACTTTTCGCGGTGTTGCCGTTCGGCGTTCGCTCCGCCGACGAGGCCGGCGCCGAGAAGGTCAAGGGTCAGGCCGACAGCGCCCCGGTCGACCCGATGATCGGCCGCAAGCTGATCTGGACGACCATCATTTCGGCGCTGCTGATGGCGGCATTCTGGGCCGCGTGGACGGCGGGGCTGATCAGCCTGCCGTAGCCGACCCGTTATCGCAGGCGGTTGGTGGCTTGCGCCAGCGCCACATAGAGCTTGCCGATGTCGGACGACAGTAGGGTCATCGATAGCGCGCCGGCCTCGCGATCGGCGCCGACGCGGCGCATCATCGCCTCGAAGTCATGGATGTAGCGGCGCACCGCGTCGCGGAACTCGCCGTCCTCGCTGTAACGGCGGGCGACCTCGCGGTTGTCGCCGCGCGACAGCAATTGAACCGCCTTGCGCCCGAACACGCCGCGATCGCCGGCCATATACGCCTTCCACGCCGTCTCGGTGACTTCGGCCGAAAGCCCCTTGGCAATGTCGATCGAGGCGCTGTTGAGTGCTTCGATCAGCAGTTCCGACTGACGGCCGAGGTCGGTGCGCTGTGCCTCGTCGAGGTGTGCATCGGCAGCGGTAACGCGCGCCTCGATCGCGGCGGCGGTTTCAGCGACCGAGACAAGCTGGCGCGACAGCCGTTCGGCCGCCGCCTGCGCCGCCTCAGCACCGCGCTCGCTGGCCGCCTCGAGCGCCCTGATCTGGGCTTCGACGGGAGCATGCATGCTCTCGCGCACGGCCTCGCGTGATGCCTTCGCCAGCGATTCGCGCGCTTCGGCGACTACGTTGTCGAGCGCCGCCTTGACCGTGCCGGCGGTCTGCGCCGCGACTTCGCGGACGCGCCCTAATGCCTCGATAAGCTGGGTCGTCGCGCCGAGCGCGGTCGATTCGGTGGAGCGTTCGATGCCGGCAATCATCGCCTGCGCGGTTTCCAGCTCGCTGCGAACCTTGGCGACGGCCACTTCGAGGCTCTCGCGCTGATCCTCGAGCCCGTCGAGCAGCTCGTCGATGGCGCGGCGGCCACTGTTGATCGGTTCGCCAAGCGCAGCGGCGCGGGCATTTAAACGATCGACATCCTGGCTTAGGTTTGCCACCGATCCGCGCAGCGCGTCGATCGCGCCAATACCCCGTTCGGCACCCGCGGGGACGCCATCGGCGAGTTCGGCGAGCGCCGCCTGCGTGGCGTCGCGCACGCCAGCAATCGCGTCGCCAAGGTCGCGTGCGACCGCGCGCGTACCGTCGAGCGGCGCCGACAGCGCGTCGATCTCGCCGCGTACCTGCAGCATTCGGGCCGAAAGGCTGGCGAGGATGCTGTCGCTCGACTGCGCCGCATTGGCGAGCTTGGCGTCAAGAACACTGAAGCCGCGTTCGATGGTATCGAGCAGGCTCTGGCTGCGGCCGTCCTGACGCTGCAGCTCCGCCCCAAGCGCTGCGACATGCCCGGCGATCGAATCGATGCGCGCCGCAATCGTTTCGACTGCGCGGCCACCAATATCGTCCAGATCGAGCGACGTGCGCGCGATCGCCGCGGCAAGTGCGCTGGTCTGTGCCTCGACGCCGAGCCGCGTCGCCTCGAGCGCCTCGCCCGTCTTGGCGAGTGCGGCGTCGGCGCTCGTCTCGAGGGCGGTGGCATAGGCGCCGAGCCGGCTCTCTGCGTCGGTCGCCGATGCCGCGATCGCCGCGATGACGCCCGTCAGCGCGTCCGCGGCGGTGCGTGCCTGCGCGCCGGCTTCCTCGCTGCGCGACCAGACGGCGGCAAGCAGATCCTCGGTTTCCTGGATCTGTCGCCTGGCGTCGGCGCCGCTGATGCGCAAGACCTCGGCAATGCGGTCGACATGGGCTTCGGCACCAGGCAGTTCGGCAGCCAGCGCAGCGAACTGTTCACGGACATGGTCGCCGGCGACGGCAAGGCGCTCGCTGGCGCTGTCGATCGCGGCGCGGTCCTCGGCGAGATTGGCGGCCAGCGTCCGCGTACGCTCGACCGCGGCATCGGTTGCCGAAATGAGGCCGTCCACTTCGGTTGCAAAGACTTGGCGCAGACCATCGACGCGCGCCGTCACCGCCGACAATAGCGCGT
>CAYVVV010000056.1:0-14136 GCA_964455325.1 uncultured Sphingosinicella sp.
TGATCCCGCCGGAGCTGCGGCCGATGGTCCAGCTCGACGGCGGCCGCTTCGCCACGAGCGACCTCAACGACCTCTACCGCCGCGTCATCAACCGCAACAACCGCCTGAAGCGGCTCATCGAGCTGCGCGCGCCGGACATCATCGTGCGCAACGAAAAGCGCATGCTGCAGGAAGCCGTCGATGCGCTGTTCGACAACGGCCGCCGCGGCCGCGTCATCACCGGCGCCAACAAGCGGCCGCTGAAGTCGCTTTCGGACATGCTGAAGGGCAAGCAGGGCCGCTTCCGCCAGAACCTGCTCGGCAAGCGCGTCGACTATTCGGGCCGCTCGGTCATCGTGACGGGTCCGGAGCTGAAGCTGCACCAGTGCGGCCTGCCGAAGAAGATGGCGCTCGAACTGTTCAAGCCGTTCATCTACTCGCGCCTCGACGCCAAGGGCCTGTCGATGACGCTGAAGCAGGCGAAGAAGTGGGTGGAGAAGGAACGCAAGGAGGTCTGGGACATCCTTGACGAGGTGATCCGCGAGCATCCCGTGCTGCTGAACCGCGCGCCGACCTTGCACCGCCTCGGCATCCAGGCATTCGAGCCGGTGCTGATCGAGGGCAAGGCGATCCAGCTGCACCCGCTCGTCTGCGCCGCGTTCAACGCCGACTTCGACGGCGACCAGATGGCGGTGCACGTGCCGCTGTCGCTGGAAGCGCAGCTCGAGGCGCGCGTGCTGATGATGTCGACGAACAACATCCTGTCGCCGGCGAACGGCAAGCCGATCATCGTGCCGTCGCAGGACATGATCCTTGGCCTCTACTACCTGTCGATGGAGCGCAAGGGCGAGCCGGGCGAAGGCATGATGCTCGCTGACATGACCGAGGTGCACCAGGCGCTCAACGCCAAGGCGGTGACGCTGCATTCGAAGATCACCAGCCGCGTTCCGCAGACCGACGCCGACGGCAAGACCTACATGAAGCGCGTCGAGACGACGCCGGGCCGCATGCTGATTGGCGAATGCCTGCCGAAGAACCACAAGGCACCGTTTGAGATCGTAAACCGCCTGCTCACGAAGAAGGAGATCGCCGACGTCATCGACACCGTCTACCGCGAGTGCGGCCAGAAGGAGACGGTGCTGTTCGCCGACGCGATCATGGGGCTGGGCTTCCGCCACGCCTGCATGGCCGGCATCAGCTTCGGCAAGGACGACATGGTCGTGCCGCACGAGAAGGAGGCGCTGATCGAAGAGACCCGCGCGCTCGTCAAGGACTTCGAACAGCAGTACCAGGACGGTCTCATCACGCAGGGCGAGAAGTACAACAAGGTCGTCGACGCCTGGGCGCGCTGCGGTGACAAGGTCGCCGACGCGATGATGGCGAAGATTTCGGCCAGGCCCGTCGACGAGAGCGGCCGCGAAAAGCCGGTCAACTCGATCTACATGATGGCGCATTCGGGCGCGCGTGGCAGCCAGGCGCAGATGAAGCAGCTCGCCGGCATGCGCGGGCTGATGGCGAAGCCGTCGGGCGAGATCATCGAGACGCCGATCATCTCGAACTTCAAGGAAGGTCTCACCGTCCTTGAATATTTCAACTCGACGCACGGCGCGCGCAAGGGCCTTGCCGACACCGCGCTCAAGACCGCGAACTCGGGCTACCTGACCCGCCGTCTCGTCGACGTCAGCCAGGACTGCACGGTCATCGAGGACGATTGCGGCACCGACAAGGCGCTCAGCATCAAGGCGATCGTCGAAGGCGGTACGGTCATCGTCTCGCTCGGCGAACGCATCCTCGGCCGCACGCTGGCGGAGGATGTCGTCGACCGCAAGACCGGCGAAGTGGTGATGCCCGCGGGCACGCTGCTGACCGAGGCCGAGGTCGCTGTCGTCGAGGCGACGGCGCCGCAGTCGGTGCAGATCCGCTCGCCGCTCGTCTGCGAGACGCGGCAGGGCGTCTGCGCAAAGTGCTATGGCCGCGACCTCGCGCGCGGCACGCCGGTCAACATCGGCGAGGCCGTCGGCGTCATCGCCGCGCAGTCGATCGGCGAGCCTGGCACGCAGCTCACCATGCGCACCTTCCACATCGGCGGCGCGGCGCAGGTCAGCGAGCAGTCGACGCTGGAGGCGGCGTTCGACGGCAAGATCGAGCATCGCAACCTCGACACGATCACTGACAGCCGCGGCCGTCACATCGCGATGAGCCGCAACGGCGAACTCGCCATCGTCGACATGGACGGTCGCGAACGGTCGGTGCACCGCATCCCCTACGGCGCCGTGCTGGTCAACTTCGACGGTCACATCGTGTCGAAGGGCGACCGTCTCGCCGAATGGGATCCGTACACGCTGCCGATCATCACCGAGAAGGCCGGCACGGTAAAATATCAGGATCTCATCGAGAACGTGTCGATGGCGGAAACCGTCGACGAGGCGACCGGCATCACCAACAAGATCGTCATCGACTGGCGCGGCGTGCCGAAATCGGGCGATCTGCGGCCGCGTATCACCCTGCTCGATGCAAAATCGGGCGAGGCGGCGCGCTACATGCTGTCGGTCGACGCGATCCTTTCGGTCGATGAAGGCCAGCATGTCGAAGCCGGCGACGTCATCGCGCGCATCCCGCGCGAGGCGGCGAAGACGCGCGACATCACCGGCGGTCTGCCGCGCGTCGCCGAGCTGTTCGAGGCGCGCAAGCCCAAGGACAATGCCGTCATCGCGCGCGTCGATGGACGCATCGAGTTCGGCAAGGACTACAAGACCAAACGCCGCATCATCATCCACCCCGAGGATGGTTCGGAGCCGGTCGAGTACATGATCCCCAAGGGCAAGCACATCGCGGTGCAGGAAGGCGATTTCGTCCGCCGCGGCGACTATCTCTTGGACGGCAACCCCGATCCGCACGACATTCTCGACGTGCTCGGCATCGAGGCGCTTGCCGAGTATCTCGTCTGGGAAATCCAGGAAGTTTATCGACTGCAGGGCGTCAAGATCAACGACAAGCACATCGAGGTGATCGTCCGCCAGATGCTGCAGAAGGTCGAGATCACCGAATCGGGCGGTACCACGCTGCTCGTCGGCGAGCAGGTCGACGCCGAGGAACTCAATGAGGAGAACGCCAAGGCAGCGGCCGACGGCCGCGCGCCGGCGGAGGGCAAGCCGGTGCTGCTGGGCATCACCAAGGCAAGCCTGCAGACGCGCAGCTTCATTTCGGCGGCGTCGTTCCAGGAGACGACGCGCGTGCTCACCGAGGCGGCCGTCCAGGGCAAGACCGACACGCTGATGGGACTCAAGGAGAACGTCATCGTCGGCCGCCTGATCCCGGCGGGCACCGGTGCGGCACTGGCGCGCGCGCGGCTTGCCGCGTCGAGCCGCGATGCCGCGCTGCGTGCCAGGCAGCGCAAGGCGCTCGAGGCGACCGAAGCCGCAGTGGCGCCTGTCGAGCAGGCGCCGGCGACCGTCGACGCATAACCACCGGTCGGGTCCGGATCGACGCGCGGCGCGCGCCGGTCCGGGTCATCGACCCGGCATCGGCCGCCGTTGCCGCGACGGCGCACACGCTGTCGGTCAGTATTACAGTTTGATGTCGACCGCGCTGCGAAGTCTTTGAACAGGCGTGTCTAATCAGACTGGTCCAATACTTGCTTGACCAGATTCCGGCTGGGCTCGGCGCTGACCGGGTCCGCATCGGGGGCTCGGGCATGTGGTGGATGATCGCGATCGCAGCTGCTGTTGTCGTCATCGTGGCGCTCGCGCCGCCGCCGCCGGGCCGCCGCGCGGTGTCGCATGACGCCGATACCGACGACATCGGTTAAGTCTCGGTTGGCATTCGCCCGTCCGCCGCGCTACCACGCGCAACAATGCAGCCAGACCAGCTTAGGATCGCCCTGTTCTCGGGCAACTACAACTACGTCAAGGACGGCGCCAACCAGGCGTTGAACCGGCTGGTCGGCTATCTGCTGCGGCAGGGCGTCGCCGTCCGTGTCTATTCGCCGACGATCGCCGAGCCGGCGTTCGCGCCTACGGGCGACCTGGTCTCGATCCCGTCGTTTCCGCTGCCCGGTCGCGGCGAATATCGCGTTGGCCTTGGGCTGAAGGGCGTCGGCAACGACATCCGCAGCTTCGATCCGCACATCGTCCACATCGCCTCGCCCGACATCATCGGCCATCGTGCGGTCACCTGGGCGCGGCGCAACCGCCGACCGGCGGTGGCGTCGGTGCACACGCGCTTCGAAACCTATTTCCGCTACTACAGGATGCGCTGGATGCAGACGGTGATCGAGGCGGCGCTGCGCCGGCTCTACAACCGTTGCGCCGAAATCTATGCGCCGTCGGAGAGTATGGCGGCGGTGCTGACCGACCAGCGCATGAGCCGGCACGTCCACATCTGGAGCCGCGGCATCGACGGCGATCTGTTCCGGCCTGAGCGGCGCGACCTTGAATGGCGCCGTTCGCTCGGCATTGGCGATGACGAAGCGGTGATCCTGTTCGTCGGACGGCTGGTGCTCGAGAAAGGGCTGGATACATTCGCGGCGACGCTCGCCGAACTCGACCGGCGCTGTGTCGGCTACCGGGCGCTGTTCGTCGGCGATGGCCCGGCGCGTCCCTGGATCGAGGAAAATGCGCCGCAAGGGATTTTTCTGGGCTTCCAGAGCGGCGAGGCGCTTGCGCGCGCCTATGCCTCCGCCGACGTCATGTTCAACCCGTCGTCGACCGAAACCTTCGGCAATGTCACGCTTGAGGCGATGGCGAGCGGCCTGCCGGTGGTCGCCGCGCGCGCGACCGGCAGTCTCAGCCTGGTCACGCACGGGCTGAACGGCCGGCTGACCACGCCCGACGATGTGCACGAGTCGGCCGACGCGCTGGTCTACTATCTGAACGATCCGCGCGCGCGCGCGGCCGCGGGCAGCGCTGGCCGCGACATAAGCCGGCGGTTCGACTGGGATACGATCAACCAGGTCCTGCTCGACCGCTATCTGGCGATCGCGCGGCGCACGGCTTCCCTTCAGACGGCATAGCGCCTATATTCCAGCTGCCGGGCTTGCCCGGCTATGGCGATAAATGATGCCGTGGAATAGGTACAGCGGACCCGGGGGCGGTACCCGGCGGCTCCACCAGTTTCCTGAGCATCGGCGAACCGCCACGCGAGCAGCGTGCCGGCGCGCCGGCTCAGCTTGCGGGGCCGAACTAGGATCGACGTGTATTGAAAGACGGTGTTTTCGCCCGGCCTGAATGCGCCGTAAAACCGTTCAAAACACACAAATGCCAACGACAACGAGGCATTCGCTCTTGCCGCGTAACTAAGTTCCTCACGGAACAAGGTTACAAAGCTTAGCGCGGTTCGGGCCGCACCGGGCAACAGAAGCGGACACCAGCGGCACGGGGGGCGCCGGGCAACAGAAGCCCCCCACATTCCGCAAGTGAGAGGTGTCCCCGGCGGCGACTTGGGTTACACGCAGGCGGTCGTCATCCGCGTGTGGGGTGGGCATGGTCAAGCCAGCCGAAGACCTTGACGTCATCATTGTCGGCGCCGGGTTTGCCGGTCTCTATATGCTGCACCGCGCGCGCGGCCTCGGCCTCACGGCGGCGATCATCGAGGCAGCAGACGGTGTCGGCGGCACCTGGTACTGGAACCGCTACCCCGGCGCCCGCGTCGATATCGAGAGTCTTGAATACTCCTACTCTTTCTCCGACGCGCTCGAGCGCGAGTGGCAGTGGAGCGAGCGCTACGCGACACAGCCCGAACTGCTCGCCTATCTCAACCATGTTGCAGACCGCTTTGACCTCAGGCGCGACATCCGCTTGGGCACGCGCGTCGTCGCCGCGGTTTTCGACGAGGATCACAATCGCTGGACGGTAACCACCGATCGGGGCGACACCATCTGCGCACGTTTCTGCGTGATGGCGACCGGCTGCCTGTCGGTTCCGAAGGACATCGACATCGCCGGCGTCGGCGACTTCCGCGGGGCCAGCTATCACACATCCTCATGGCCGCACGGCGGCGTCGACTTCACCGGGCTTCGCGTCGGCGTCATCGGCACTGGCTCGTCGGCGATCCAGTCGATCCCCGAGATCGCCCGGCAGGCGCGGCATCTGCATGTCTTCCAGCGCACGCCCAACTTCAGCGTACCCGCGCACAACGGGCCGATTCCCGCCGATCAGTTGGCTGACTGGCGCGCCAATCGTGCCGCCTATCGCCAGCGCGGACGCGAGCAGGCGCTCGGCTTCATGATCCATCCGTCCGAGCGGCTGGCGGTCGAGGCGAGCGAGGAAGAGCGACGGCAGGCGTTCGAGGAACGCTGGCAAATGGGCGGCTTCAATCTGCTTGGCGCCTACGCCGACCTCGGTACCGACCGCGCCGCAAACGATACCGCGGTGGCGTTCGTCGCTGACAAGATCCGCTCGATCGTCAACGATCCCGACATTGCCGAGGCGTTGACGCCGCGCGACTATCCGATCGGCACCAAGCGGCTGTGCGTCGACACCGGCTATTACGCGACCTTCAACCGCGACAACGTCACGCTCGTCGATCTCAGGAAGACGCCGATCGAGACGGTGACGGCGACGGGCATCCGCACGACGGCCGGCGAGATCGAGCTCGACGCCATCGTCTATGCAACGGGGTTCGATGCAATGACCGGTGCGCTGACGCGGATCGACATCCGCGGCCGCGGCGGCCAATCGCTCACGGCGAAGTGGGCGGCAGGGCCGCGCACCTGCCTTGGACTGATGGTGGCCGGGTTCCCCAACATGTTCATGATCACCGGCCCCGGCAGCCCGTCGGTGATATCGAACATGGTCGTATCGATCGAAATGCACGTCGACTGGATCAGCGACTGCCTCGACCATCTCGGCAAGCGGCAGCTTGTGGCGATCGAGCCGAGCGAAGCGGCCGAAGAAGCCTGGGTCGCGCACGTCAACGAGGTCGCGAACGCAACGCTATATCCGTTGGCGAACTCCTGGTACGTCGGCGCAAACGTGCCTGGAAAACCACGCGTTTTCATGCCCTATGTCGGCGGCGTGCCGGTCTATCGCGAACATTGCGCGGCGGTCGCGGCGCGTGGATACGAGGGGTTCCTGCTTAGCGACGGCTTGACCCCGGCGGCCGGCCGGGCCACGTAAGCGGGCAAGAGAGGGCCGCACGTGACCGCCGAAACGCCGGACAGCCTGATTGCGTATGACGACATCGTGCAGGATGCGTTGCGCGGCGTCGTCCGTGGCGTGCTCAAGAAGATCGAAAGCGACGGCGGGCTGCCCGGCAACCATCATTTCTACATCGCCTTCAAGACCGCGGCGGCGGGGGTCGAGATGCCGCAGCACCTGCGCGAGCGCTATCCCGACGAGATGACCATCGTCATCCAGCACCGCTACTGGGATCTCAAGGTCGAGCGTGATTCATTCGAAATCGGCCTGTCGTTCAACCAGGTGCCGACCAAGCTTGTCATTCCCTACGCCGCGATCACCGGCTTCCACGACCCGTCGGTCGAGTTCGCGCTGCAGTTCCCGCCACCCGAAGTGACGCCGCCGCCATCGACGCCCGGACCGGAACCCGAGCGCACCGGGGATGGCTCCAACGTCGTGACGCTAGACGCATTCCGCAAGAAATGAGCGCGACGCGGACCGAGACCGACAGCTTCGGCGCGATCGAGGTTCCCGCCAGCGCTTACTGGGGCGCACAGACGCAGCGATCGATCGGCAACTTCCCGATCGGCAGCGAGCGCATGCCGACCCCGCTCATTCGTGCGCTTGGTCTCGTCAAGCAGGCGGCCGCTTATGCGAACGCCGAGCTCGGCGTGCTCGACAACAATCTTGCACCGGCAATCATGGATGCGGCCGCCGAAGTCGCCGCCGGCCAGCGCGACGACCAGTTCCCGCTCGTCGTCTGGCAGACCGGGTCGGGCACGCAGACCAACATGAACGCGAACGAGGTGATCGCGGGACGCGCCAACGAAATACTGACCGGTATCCGCGGCGGCAAGTCACCCGTGCATCCCAACGACCACGTCAACGCCGCGCAAAGCTCGAACGACACCTTGCCGACGGCGATGCACGTCGCCGCCGCGCGCGAGCTGACCGGTCGGCTGATTCCGGCGCTTCGGCACCTGCACGCCGCGCTCGACGCCAAGGCGGCGTCGTTCGCCGGCATCGTCAAGATCGGCCGCACGCATTTGCAGGATGCGACGCCGGTGACGCTGGGGCAGGAGTTCTCAGGCTATGCCCGACAGGTCGAGGATGGCGTCGCGCGCGTCGAGGCGGTGCTGCCGCGGCTGTACCTGCTGGCACAGGGCGGCACCGCGGTCGGTACCGGACTCAATGCACCGGCGCGGTTCGCCGAAGCCGTCGCGGCCGAGATCGCGCGGCTGACAGGGCTGCCGTTCGCGACCGCGCCCAACAAGTTCGAGGCGCTTGCCAGTCACGACACGATGGTCGAACTGTCGGGCATGCTCAACGTCGTTGCGGTCAGCCTCAACAAGATCGCGAACGACATCCGCCTGCTTGGTTCGGGTCCCCGCTCGGGCATCGGCGAACTGCTGCTGCCCGAAAACGAGCCGGGCAGCTCGATCATGCCCGGCAAGGTCAATCCAACGCAGGCCGAGGCGATGACAATGGTCGCGGCGCAGGTGATGGGCAATCATGTCGCCGTGACCGTCGGCGGCGCGCAGGGGCACCTGGAACTCAATGTGTTCAAGCCGCTGATTGCGCACAACGTCCTGCAGTCGATCCGCCTGCTGGCTGACGCGTCCCAAAGCTTCGCCGACCGCTGTGTCGCCGGGATCAGGGCCGACGAGGCACGCATCGCCGAACTGCTCGAACGCTCGCTGATGCTGGTGACGGCGCTGGCGCCGGCGATCGGTTACGACAAGGCGGCGACGATCGCCAAACACGCGCATGCCACTGGTACGACGCTGCTCGAAGCCGCGCGCGCGCTCGACCTCATCGACGAGGCGCGCTTCCGGCAGCTTGTGCGGCCGGACCGGATGCTGGGACCGGGCACCTGATCGGTCATGCCGCGCGCTTGCCGCCATCGAACGCGCGCGGCTGACGCTCGGCGATTTCCGGTTCGACATAATTGTCGTCGAACAACACGCCGAAGCGCCCGCCGTGCACCCAGCGGACGACGCCCGAGTGCTGGATGCCGTCTTTTAGCTGCGGGTACAGGCGCTCACCGACCTGGGGCGACCAGTCGGCGTCGAACATCGCTCCGCTCGGCGACAGGTTGCGCAGTACGGCACGCTTGAGCAGCCCCTCGTGCAGGACGTCGACCATGCGCAGCGCGGCGCGTCGCCGTGCGCGCGTCGCCTTGCGGCCCTCGGGCGAAAGCGGCTCGCTTGATGCGGCGAGCCGTGATGCCTCGCCAACGTCAACGCCCTTGCCGAAAATGAAGCCCTGCACCTGCGTGCAGCCGAGCGCGCGGATGACGTCGAGGTCGTCGAAGGTTTCCACGCCCTCCGCCGTCGTCGCCAGTCCGAGACTGTCGGCGAGCGCGACGATCGTCCTGACGATGGCAGCGTTCTGGCCGTCGCCTGCCGCCGCCCCGGACACGAACGTGCGGTCGATCTTCAGCTTTCGGAACGGCGCGCGGTTGAGATAGGCAAGGCTGGAATAGCCGGTGCCGAAATCGTCGAGCGTCAAGCCGATGCCGAGCGCCGCCAGTTGCTGCAGCGTCGTTCGGGTGGCGAGGTTTTCCTGCAGAAAGACACCCTCGGTGATCTCGAACTCGAGCCGGTTTGCTGCCAGCCCCGATTGCGCGAGTGCGTTGACCACGAGTGCGGCAAGCTCGGGGTTGCCGAACTGCAGCGGCGATAGGTTGACTGCGATCGAGACATGGTCGGGCCATGCGGCGGCGGCGGCGCATGCGCTGCGCAGAACCCACTCGCCGATCGCCTCGATCAGCCCCGCCTCCTCGGCGATGGGGATGAACTTCGACGGCGGCACGTCGCCGAGTGTCGGGTGATGCCAGCGCGCCAGCGCCTCGAACCCGGCGAGGCGTTCGCTGTCGGTCGCGACGATGGGTTGAAAGACGAGCGACAGTCCGCCGTTGCCGATCGCTGCGCGCAGGTCGCTTTCCAGCTGGCGACGCTCCTGCGCGTCACGGTGCATGGCAGCGCGGTAGAAACGGTGCTTGCCCCGCCCGTCGCCCTTGGCGGCATAGAGCGCGAGATCGGCGTTGCGCATCAGCGCATCGACGCTTTGCCCGTCGTGGGAGCCAACGGCGATGCCGACCGACGCGCCGACGACGATGCGGTGTCCGTCGATCGAATAGGGCGCCGACAGATAGTCGATGACGCGCGCCGCCAGCGCACTCAGCGCTTGCCGGCTGCATTCGCCGTGGACGACGATGGCGAATTCGTCGCCGCCGAGCCGCCCGACCCGCCCGTCGTTGCCGACCAAAGTCCGCAGCCGGTCGGCGACCTGTTCGAGCAGCCGGTCGCCGACAGGGTGGCCAAGCGTGTCGTTGACCGATTTGAACTGGTCGAGGTCGAGCAGCAACAGCGCGCAATCGTGTCCCGACTTGCCTTGGGAGCGCAACGCCTCCTCAAGCGTCTCGCGAATGGTCATCCGATTGGCGAGGCCCGTCAGCGGGTCGAAGCGCGCCAGCCGCGCGGCCCGGTCCTCGGACCGGCGGACATCGGTCAGGTCGGTGCCAACCCCGGTGAAACCATCGAACCGCCGGCGTTTGCCGAAGATCGGCATCCCCGACAGCGACCACCAATGGATGCCGACGGGAAAACGCACCGGTACCGTCACCTCGAAGAAGGGCAGCTGTGCCTGCAGGTGAAAGCCGAGCGCGCGCGTGTCGATACCGGGTTCAAGGCTGCTGGCGTCGGCGGCGGCGAGATCGGCGAGCGGCTGGCCAAGCAGCGATTTCGGATCGACGCCAAGCGCCTGGACGAAGGTCGACGAAATATAGGTAAGGCATCCGCGTGCGTCGGTTTCCCAGAACCAGCCGTTGCCGCACGTCTCGAACGCTTGTGCCAGCCTTCGCGCGCGCGCGCCGGGATCAGCCTGACGTCTTGTGGCCAGGCGCCCAAAGAGCGGTCCGACACTCATGCCGCGACTTGCCGACCGGACGGCGCATCGATCTCAAGCCGGTCGCGGCCGTCGGCCTTGGCGCGGTAGAGTGCAGCATCGGCCCGACGGTAGAGGTGGCGCCAGTCGGCGTCGTTGGCGCAAACGCCGGTCGCCGCGCCGGCGCTGACGGTGAGCCGGATGCCTTCAGGCATCGGGGTGCCGCGGAATGCGCTCACCAACAGCATCGCCGATGCTGGATCGGTGTCAGGGAGCATCACGGCGAACTCCTCGCCGCCGAGCCGGCCGACCACCGAACCAGGCGGGGCGAGGCGCTCGATCAGTTGGGCAACCGCGCGCAGCACGAGGTCGCCGGTCGCATGGCCGAAGCCGTCATTGATCGTCTTGAAATGGTCGATATCGACGAGCACCAGCTTGCGGACATCGGCGCTTGGGACCACGGCGCGAATGAACCCGCGTCGGTTGAGCAGGCCGGTCAAGGCGTCGGTTTCGGCAAGCTGCGCCATTTCGCTTGCGCGCGCTTCGGCGCTGTCGCGCTCGTCACGCAGGCTCGCGATCCGGTACGCGATGCCGAACATGCTGACGATCGCCTCGACGCACAATGCGTAGAAATGGCTGTCCTCGATCAAAGGCGTCGTTTCGACAAGGCCGAGACCGGTCAGCGTCCGCGTCGCGCCACCGGCGATCGGCAGCGCCCAGGCAAGGACGTACAGGTAGACGATGCGGCTGCCGCGCAACGCGGCGCACACGCAGATCGGAACAACGAGCAGCAGCATTGCGCCGCCAAGTGCATTGAGCGCGGTCAGTGCAGGTGGCACCAGCGTCGGCGCGGCGAGCGCCGCGACCAGCGCCGCCGACCCTGCGAGCGCGGTTGCCGATGCGATCAGGACGGCGGCAAGACCTAGCCGGCGCGGGACCATGCCGCGCTCGAACAGCGTCAGCGTGAACAGCACGGCGAACCAGGCGATGATGCCCATGCTGAATTCGCCGACGACGACGCTCATGCCGGGGCTCAGCCGCAACCCGAACCAGTGCAGGATGCCCGATGTCGCAACACCGTACAGAATGGTGGCGACGACCATCCCGCAATAGAAGCCGAGGAAGCTGTAGCGCAGCCAGTGAAACAGCACGAGATTGAAGGCAAGCGTCGCAAGGACGACGCCCGCAAAGACGCCATAGAGCAGCCCGTGACCGCCACGGTGGCTGGACTCACCGCCGCTACCGCTGCTGAGCGATGGACGCACGAATGCGCCGCGCACGTCGCCGACACCTTCGGCATGCAACGCGACCGCAACGATCGGGCTTGCGCTGGCTGGCACGTGCAGGCAGACGATGCCGCCGAGCTCGATGTTGTTGGCCGCCGTCGTGCGATCGTGCACCGCACGGAAGCGGCGGCCGTCGGCAAAGACGACGTGGGCGGTCAGCCGATCGAACAGCGTCTGCTTGATGTGGATCGTCGCTGGCCGCTCGGCGCTCGAGACGATGTCGAGACCGGTCCGCACCAGCCAGCGGCTGCGGCCATCGGCATGGCGGTCGCTGAAGCACGCCTCGGGCGTGGCCCGCGCCAATGCCGCGCCGAGCCGCAGGCCGCTCGCTGCTGCGAACTCGCACGATGCAGTGCCGAGATCGACCATCCGCGTGCGATCGCTGGCATGCGCCGACGTTGCCGCCAGCACCGCGAGGCACAGCGTCCACAGACCCGCCATGATACCTTTGGCGGCGGCAGCGAAAGCATCGGACATCGCGGCGCACGCTATCAGCCGCAAGATAATAATTCTCTAAGCTGCGGGGCTATCCGGAAACGCTTGACCGGTGCTACGCAGCCGCTAAGTCCGGCGCGCATGGCAATGGCGGACACGCCGCGACGACGGGGAATCTTGCTCGTGCTGTCCTCGCCCTCGGGCGCGGGCAAGACGACAATGGCGCGCAGGCTGCTGGCCGCCGAACCGGGGCTTGCGGTTTCGGTCTCGGCGACGACGCGTCCCAAACGTCCCGGCGAGGTCGACGGCGTCGACTATTTCTTCAAGACCGATCCGCAGTTCGACCGCATGATCGCGCGTGGCGAGTTCCTTGAATGGGCGCATGTCTTTGGCAACCGCTACGGCACGCCGCGGCTTGCCGTTGAAACCGCGCTCAAGCTGGGACGTGACGTGCTGTTCGATGTCGACTGGCAGGGCACGCAGCAGCTCGCGCAGCAGATGGGCGATGATGTCGTCTCGATCTTCCTGCTGCCGCCGTCGATGCAGGAACTGGAACGGCGGTTGCGGGCGCGCCGCACCGACTCGAACGCCGTCATCGAGGACCGCATGGCGCGCGCAGCGGCCGAAATCAGCCACTGGCCCGAATACGACTATGTCCTCGTCAACGAGGACATGCACGAATGTTTCGAAGCGATCCAGACGATTGTTCGCGCCGAGCGGCTCCGCCGGCAGCGTCGCGGCGCCTGGCTCACCGAATTCACCCGCGACTTGCTGGGCTAGACTGCGATCGGTTCAGATTGAATCACTCTGAACCGTGAATCGCTGTCTAAGAGTATGAATAGCGACTGATTCACGTTTCAGGTGGAAGCGCTGTGCGCTTCCACCTGAAACGATCAGACTCTAGAGCGGCTGAACGCACGCGATTGGTACGCACCGGCGCGTAACATCATGACAGCGTGGGGCTTCACGCCCGCCAGGCGTACTCCTATCTTCCCCAAGCCTGATCATGATGGACGAGGACATGAAATTCTCCCGAGCCGCGTGGCAGTTGCTGGCCGGCGCCGTTGCCGGCGCCAGCTTCGCGATGGCCGTCGACAGCATCGAACCGCGGGCGACGGCGCAGACGCTGCAGCAGCTTGCTTTGGAAGCCAGCGCCGAACCGACGCAACGCCGCGTGCCGGCGAGCCATGCCGAGGAAATGCGGTCGTATGCGCCGCTGGTGAAACGTACCGCGCCGGCGGTCGTCAACATATACACCGCGCGGGTGCGGCAGGCACGGGCGCGCGATCCGTTCTGGGATCTGTTCTTCGGCCGCGGCCGCGTCCAGCCCAGGGTTGAGCAGTCGCTGGGTTCGGGCGTGATCGTCGATGCGTCGGGGCTGGTCGTGACCAACAACCATGTCGTCGACGGTGCCGACGAGATCCTGGTTGCGC
>CAYVVV010000057.1:0-14058 GCA_964455325.1 uncultured Sphingosinicella sp.
GGTTGGTCCCTCCGGTGCCGGCAAGTCGACGCTGCTGCATATCGCCGGCTTGCTCGAGTCGACTGACGAGGGCCACGTGTTCGTCAACGGCCGCGACTGCTCCCGCATGGACGATGCGGCGCGGACCCGCGTGCGTCGCGCCGAAATGGGCGTTGTCGGTCGTCGCGCCGAGCGCCGCCTCGTGCATGTTGACGTGGCCAAGGATGATCGCGCCGGCATCGCGCAGGCGCCGCACGACCGCGGCGTCGGCATCCGCCAGATTGTCGCGCAGCGCGCCGATACCGGCGGTCGTCGCCAGTCCCCTGACGGCGATGTTCGCCTTGACCGCAATCGGTACGCCCTCGAGCGGGCGGGCATCGTCGCCGGTACGCGCAGCAGCAGCAGCAGCGCGCGCGCCGTCGCGGTCGACCGCGACATAGGCATTGAGCACGCCGTCGAAACGGTCGATGCGCGCCAGGTAATGGTCGACGACCTCGGTCGCGGCGAGGTGGCCGCCGGCAACAGCACGCTGCAGTTCGACGACGCCAAGGCGGACGATCGCGCTCACAGCTTGCGCTCGTCGATGAGGCGGATCGGCTTCTGTCGCACGTCGATCTGCGTCAGCGGCGCCGTTGCACCGGGGGGCACCAGTTCGACACCGACCTCGATACCGAGCCCGCGCCTGAGGATATCGGCGAGTTCCGCAGCGCTGCCGCCGCCCCTGTGCTCCATGACGACCAGCATGTCGTCGCGGCCCGACGCGTCGCGGCGCACCTTGCAGACATATTCGCCGGTGACGTCAGCGCGGTCGCCGATGAGCGCGCCGATGGCATGCGGAAAGACGTTGATACCGCGCAATTTCACCATGTTGTCCGACCGGCCGAGAAAGCCTTCGATCCGTGCGAAGGGAATGTCGTGGACGTTGCCGCCGCGCTTGAACGCGCTGACATCGTGCGTGTTGAAGCGAATGCACGGCGCCACGTCGTCCTTGTAGAGACAGGTGACGACCATGTCGCCCCTGCCGCCGGGCGGTACCGGCGTGCCGTCGTCGACGTCGAGCAGCTCGAGATACTGCGCGTCCTCCCAGACGTACAGTCCGTCGCGCTCCGGCCCTTCGCCCGCGATCGAACCGGTGTCGCCGACGCCGTACCAGTCGAACGCCCTGGCGCCCCCCCACGCCGCCTCGACGCTGGCGCGGTCCTCGGTGCCGAGGTGGCCTGTGATCATCCTGAGCCGGATATCAATGCCCGGTCGTAACCCTTCGTTTTGAGCGACTTCCGCCAGCTTTTTAATGTAATCCACAAAACCGACAGCGACGGTTACGCCGAAATCCGCCATCAGCCGCACCTGCGTCTGCGAGCGCGTCTCGACGCCGGTGCCGGCCGACAGGAAAATCGAGTTGGTGAAGTGGGTGAACGCCTCGCGGATATAGTGGCCGCCGTTGATCATGCCATGACCATAGACGCTGTGCACAACATCGTCGGGCCGCAGTCCCTGCCAGCGCACCATGCGCGCGACGAGAAGGTTGCCGACCTCCCTGCCCTTCGGCCCGAACAGCAACACCTGCGGCTTGCCCGTCGTGCCCGAGGTGGTGTGCAGGATCGCCGGCGGGCGATCATCGCCGCCCAGGCCCGCAAAGTCGCCCCACGGCGGATACGCCTCGATCGACGCCATCAGGTCGGACTTGTCATAGGTCGGCAGCTTGCCGATGTCGGCAAGACCTTTGATGTCGCCCGGTTCGATGCCCTTCGCGCCCCACAGCCGGCGGTAGAACGGAATCTGCCAGCCGCGCGCCATCAGCCGCCGGAACTGCGCGTCCTGGATGGCGAACAGCGCGTCGCGGCTCATGCCCCGATAGCGCGCGAGGAAAGCGTCGCCGATCGGATAGGCGCTGAGGATCGACCGCGTGTCGGCTGCCTCGAAATAGGTGGGATAGTTCATTCGTCGGTTCCTGCAAAATAGCCGGCGGGATCGCGATCAAGAGCATCCGGCATCGGAATCGCGCCAAGCTCCGCGCACAGGCGCCACTTGCCGTCGGCATCGGCCGGTAACAGCGGATTGCCGGGGCTGCCGAGCGTTGCCGGCACGTCGAGCGCGAGCACACGCTTGTCATTGAGCCCGATGCGCACCGACTGCGGCGCGAGCGCGTTGGGATCGGTCGACGCGTCCGCGACCAGCCGCACGCGCCCACCGAGTTCGCGCAGCGCGGCATTGGTGAAGGCGGCATCGGTGAAGCGACGCGGGTCGATGCAGCGGTCGACGAGCATCAACGCGGCCAGGAACGGCAGACAAAGCCGCGCCTTAGCCGGCGTCATGGCGTCATCCCAGGCACGACCGACCAGACGGTGGATGAGCGGCGGTGCCGCCACCTCGACGAAGCCGACATCGTCGGGGCCGAAGCGGTTGTCCGCCTGCAGCCGGGCGATTGCCGACAGCGCGCCGTGGCTCGCGCGACCGGACGGATAGGGCTTCACGCTGATCTCGCTGATCCGCCAGATGGCGCCGAGACCTGCGGCATAGCTATCGAGCGACCCCTCGTCGAACAGGGCGAAATAGCCGAACGGGCCTTCGAGCGCGTCGTGCGGACCGCCAAGCCCGCCCGCGGCGAGGTCAAGCGCGGTGACCGCCGCGCGCGCCGCGTGCGCGATCTGCAGCGGCAGCGCGATCGAGCCTTCGACGTGCGCCTGCATCGTCCCCGCACACTGGCTGTAGGCAAGGCCGAGCAGGTCGGCGAACCGATCGCGCGGCAGCGCCGCGATGCGGCCGCAGGCGAGCGCCGCGCCGACGAGACCGGCAGTGGCCGGGCGGAAGAACCTGAGCCCGCTCGTCGCCGACAGGCCAAGCCCCGCGGCGACGTCAACGCCGACGGCAAGCGCGGCCAGCGCGGCGTCGCGATCGACGTCGCCGATGCGGTCGATCACCGCCATCAGCGCAGCAGTGACCACCGACATGGCGTGGACGACAGCGGGTTCGTGTACCGCGTCCCATTCAAGACAGTGGATCTGGAAGCCATTGACGAACGCCGCCGTCGGCGCCGGCAGCCGCGCGTTGCGGCCGAGCAGCCGGCAGTCGCCGCCGCGGCTCCAGCCCGATGCAGCGGCAAAGACGGCATCGGCGCCGGGGGCCGTCGACCCCGCCCAGCCACAGCCCAGCGTGTCGCGCAGCAGCCGCGCCGCGTCGGCGCGCACCGCCGGTGGCAGCGCATGGTCGGCCGCCGCAAAGTCCAGGATCGCCTCGGTCGCGCTCATTGCAGCCACTCGGCCAGCAGTGCGCGCAGCGCGTCTGCATCGTCGCCGTCGAGCGCAAGGCGACAGGCGCGTGCCGCCGCGGCGGCGTCAAGACCACCCGATGCCATCAGCGCCTCCGCCTTGGCGACGATGCCCGCCTCGCCGAGCGGCCGCTCGGGATCGCCGCGCGCGTCGGCAAGCGCAACCGACGTCCCACCGGCGCTGAGGCGCACGCCGAAATGTCCTGGATAGGCCGCCGTCAGCGCGGCATCCTCGACGACGCGGACGCGGCGGCGCACCGCGGCAATCGCGGGGTCGGCGATCGCGGCGGCTTCGAAGTCGGCAAGCGTCGGTTCGCCGCGCACGCCGACCACGGCGACCGCGTGCTGCAGCGAGAACTTGGCATCGATGACGGACTTGGGTTCGGGGCGATCGCAGAAGCGCAGCGCGTCGGCATAGGTGGCGATCTCGATCGGGCCGTCGGCGAGCGCGTCACGCAGCTGCAGGGCGGCGTCGATCGCGGGGTGCGCGTGGCGGCATGCGGCCCACGGCTTGAAACTGACCTCGTGCATGCGCCAATGATCGCCAAGCTTCAGCGGCTGCGGCGTCCGCGTCATCGCCGCGAACAGCCCCTGCTCGCCTTCGAGCAGGCGCGTTGGACCGGTCAACCCAGCCGCCGCCAGCCGCGCCGCGGTCACACCGGTGGCAACGGCATGCGCGACGTGCCACTGCTTGGTCATCACCGGTTCGTGCCGCATGCGCCAAAACCCGCCAGCGACCGACCCGGCATTGCCAAGCGCGCTCGCCGTTGCACCCGCGTCAAGGCCACGCATCGACGCCGCCGCGGCCGCCGCGCCGAAGCCGCCCGCGGTCGCGCTGTTGTGCCAGTGCGCATAATGATACGCATCGAACGTGGCGCCGACGGCGATCATCGCCTCGTAACCGCGCAGCGCCGCCGCGAGCAGGTCGTCGATGCCGCCGTCGTGCAGCAGCGCCGCCGGCCAGACGACCGGCCCCGGATGCAGCAGGGCAACCCGGTGCACGTCGTCCATCTCGAGCAGATTGCCAAGATACGCCGCGCGCATGATGGCGTTCGACTCGGCGTGGCGAACAACGCCCGCGACCTGCGAGCGCCGTGCCGCCGCCACGCAGCCCAGCCAGTCGAGCAGATGCAGCCGCGCCCGCGCGAGGTCGACCGCCGCCGGCGGCACCTGCAGGCGCTGCGCCAGACGCTCGATCAGGCTGTGTGCGGCAGAGGCAATTTGTCCGGACATTTGACTTATGCTTGCCGACTGTCATGCTGCAAGGCAAGGGGTGTATCCGATTGCGTGGGGAGAAAGCCAATGACCAATGCGACGACGCGGCCGCGCTATCTCCAGGTCGCCGATGAGCTGCGGTCAGCGATCGTGTCGGGCGCGCTCAAGGCCGACGCACAGTTCCCGACCGAGGCGATGCTGTGCGAGCGGTACGATGTCAGCCGCTTCACCGTTCGCGAGGCGCTGCGCCGGCTGGAGGCCGACGGGCTGATCAGCCGCAGGCGCGGATCGGGTACACGTGTCGAGCCGGCGTCGTCGCGCGCTGGCGTTCTTCGGCAGCCGCTGTCGAACGTCAAGGAGATCCTGCAGTACGCGCACGACACGCGTTTCGAGTTCGAGCCGCGGGGCCGCATCCGCATCAGCAAGGCACAAGCCCGTCACCTGTTCGCGCGCGCGGGCGAAAGCTGGTTCCATTTCGTCGGACGGCGCACCGGCACCGGCGGCGAGGTCATCGCGCTGACCGACGCCTTCGTCAACGATGATTTCGCCGACGTCGTCGATGGGCTGAAACCGGGCGCCGAGGCGCTGTTCGAGCAGCTGGAACGCGCCGCCGGCATCCGCATCGCGCGCGTGACACAGGACATTCGCGCCGTTGCTGCGTCGAAGGACGAGGCCGCCATGCTCGGCGTCGACGCGCGCGCGCCGTGCCTTCGCATCCTGCGCTGCTACTATGACGAGCGCGACCGCCTGGTCGAGATGTCGAACAGCCTGCACCCCGGCCCGCGCTTCACCTATTCGATGCACATCGAACGCTAGCGGCGCTGCTGGCGGCCGCCGCGACAGGCGCGTGATGTCGGTGGTTTTGACAGTCACGGTAACCATGGCGCGCGCGAGGGATCGGCGCGCAGCGGATTTCCGTTCGTTTCCCGATCCGGCACGATCATTGCTTGCCCCCACAACAGTTGCCGCGCTTGGGGTCGCGGCAACATAGGGGAGACTTCAGTAATGTCACGTTCTAGACTGGTCAGTGTCCTTATCGCTGGCTCGGCGCTGCTCGCGGCGCCTGCATTCGCCGCGCAAGTCGACGGCATCTACAGCCCGCTCGTCACCGCCGGCGATCCGGCCGGTACGCCGCCCGACACGCCGGCAGACCGCGTTGATCCGAACGTGCCGACCTCGCCTTATTCGGGCGTGGTCAGCATCAACATCCGCTATGACGGGAAGAGCTTCATCTGTTCGGGCGCGCTGATCAGCAAGCGCCACGTGCTGTCGGCGGGCCACTGCGTCGACACGACCGGCAACGGCGACGTCATCGACGTTTCCGAGCCGTTTGCGGTTTCGGGCCGCGACGTGCGTGTCGTGTACAACGCGACCTCGATCGTCGGCGACCCGGGCCGCGCCGTCGTCACCGCGACCAAGGTGACGATGCACCCCGACTATGACGGGTTCGGCAACTGCCCGCCGGGAGTCGCCGGCTTCTGTCTGAACGACGACCTCGCCATCATCGAGCTGCCCGAAGACGCGCCCGACTCGGCGCAGGTCTACCGCGTCCAGTATGGCGCAGTGCCGGCAGGTTCGATCTTCAACATGGTCGGCTACGGCACCTCGGGCGACGGCGTCAGCGGCTACTACGTGTCGCCGAACTTCCGCATCAAGCGCAGCGGCTTCAACGTCTATGACCTTGCCGACCTCGACGACGAGAAGAACTTCGTCGCCGGCGGCGCCGAAGTCTGGTACGCCGACTTCGACGGCCTTGGCATCGACACCTTCTGCCTCCTCGGTCTTGTCTGCGGCGACACGCTCGGCAATGACATCGAGGCCGGCATCGGCGGCGGCGATTCGGGCGGCCCGTCGTTCATCTGGGTCGACGGCGAGCTTCGCCTGGTGGCCAACAACACCTTCGGCGGCCGCTTCGCAGGCCAGGTTCCGGGCACGTTCGGGACCTACTTCGGCGGCATCCTGCTCAGCTCCTACTACGACTGGCTGCGCGACAACGGCGGGGTCATCCCCGAGCCGGGTGCGCTCGGCCTTGGCCTGTTCGGCCTTGCCGGACTTGCCTTCGCGCGTCGCCGCAAGCGCGTTGTCTAGAGCCTGATCGTTTCAGGTGGAAGCGCACAGCGCTTCCACCTGAAACGTGAATCAGTCGCTATTCATACTCTTAGACAGCGATTCACGGGTCAGATCGATTCAATCTAAACCGATCGCAGTCCAGGCTGAGTTGAACCTGACCGGCGCCCAAGTGGCGCCTTGTTTTGTTCTTGATTTGTTCGGATCGGGCGCGCATGCTGCCGGCATGCCGAAGCGCCCGCTCCCCGCCCGCGGTGCAACCACCAACGCGCTCAGCACGCGCTTTGACACGCCGGCGCGCGACGTCGACGGTGACTGGCTCGACAGCGAGGGCGAGCCGGCACCGGCCAGGACCGAGATCAGCTTCGAGACGCCGCGCAGCGCGATCACGCGCAACCGTTCGCCCGATGTCTTCTTCGACCGCTCGATCAACGCCTACCGCGGCTGCGAACACGGCTGCGTCTACTGCTTCGCACGGCCGACGCACGCCTATCTCGGGCTGTCGCCGGGGCTCGATTTCGAACGCCGGCTGACCGTCAAGCGCAACATTCCCGACCTGCTGCGGCGCGAACTGACGCGCCCCGGCTATCAGTGCCGGCCGATCGCGCTTGGCACCAACACCGACCCCTATCAGCCAGTCGAGGCGCGATACCGGACGACGCGACAGATCCTCGAGCTTCTCGACGCAATGAACCACCCCGTGCTGATCACGACGAAGTCGGCGCGCGTGCTCGACGACCTCGCGCTGCTGGCGCGGCTCGCCGAGCGCCGGCTGGTGTCGGTGATGATCTCGCTGACCTCGCTGACCCCGGCGACGGCGCGCACCATGGAGCCGCGCGCACCGGCGCCGCACCGCCGCATCGCCGCGATCAGGGCGCTGGCCGACGCCGGCATCCCCGTCGCCGTCTCCGTCTCGCCGATCATCCCGGCGATCAACGACCACGAGATCGAGGCGATCCTCGCGGCCGCCGCCGACGCAGGCGCGACGATGGCGTCAATGATCGTCGTGCGGCTGCCGCACGAGGTCGCGCCGATCTTCCGCGCCTGGCTCGACACGCACGTCCCCGAGCGCGCTGCAAAAGTCATGCACCTTGTCAACGACATGCGACAGGGCAAGGATAACGAAGGCGAATTCTTCGAGCGCTTCCGGCCGAAGGGAGCCTATGCTGCGGCGCTGCGGCTGCGCTTCGACCTTGCCTGCAAGCGGCTCGGGCTGACCTGCCGGCAGGACACGCTACGCACCGACCTGTTCAGCCCGCAGCGACGGCAGCTGGCGCTGCTCTAGCTCACTCGATACCATCGTCGTGCTGTGCTCGGCGACGGGCTGTGCCGTGCTGTCCGGTCAGCGTGGCCCTGAGCGCCGAAACAATGCGCGTCTTGGCATCCTTTGCCTCCCAGCCACGCTCGATGACAAGGTGGCGCCACACGTCGGGATGCGACTGCGACCACGCCCAATCGACCGCCGCCTGCAGCGTCCAGTCGGATCCAAGCAGGCCGGCGTCGCGCAGACGGCGCATGGCAGTAGCAATGCCGGTGCGAAGCTGCTCCATGCGGCTGTTCCAAGCGAGTGCGGCGTCGGCATCGCTCTCGGCCGCGACGGCCAGCAACCGGGCGATCGGGAGGGTTTCTGCAACATAGTCGAGCCAGGCGCCGAAATAGGCGTCGATCAGCTCGGCCGGTGCAGTTTCGGCAAGCGCCGTGCGTACCCGCGCCAGCCGATCGCTGCCGGCGTCCCGGTGGCGGGCCATCGCGACGAGCAGGCCGGCGCGACTGCCGAAGTGAAGGTAGACGGCCTGGCGCGACACACCGGCCGCCTTGGCAATGGCGGCCATCGATGCGGCTGCAAGGCCACGCTCGACGACCAGCTCGTACGCGACCTTGAGCAAGCGGCCGCGCGTGCCGATGTCGAGCGATGCAGGGTCGTCCATAGGGGCGCGCTACCGGGTGACTTTACACCTGTAAATCCCCAACATAGTTTACACCTGTAAACCTGTGTGGAATCCAGCCATGGGCGTCCTGCTTAAGCCTCGCATCCTGCTTGATATCCTGATGGCGCGGCAGCGCGACCGCTGGACACCCGCGCGGTTGGCGAAATACCAGGAGAGACGCCTTGCCCGCCTGCTCCGGCATGCGCGCGAGCGCTTCCCCTTCTATCGGCGAACCCTCGGTGACCAGGCAGCGCCGCGCCTTGCCGAACTTCCGTCCTGACCAAGGCAAAACTGGTCGAACATTGGGACGAAACCGTCACCGACCGCCGCCTCCGCCGCGACGACGTGCTCGCCTTCATCGACGGCAAGCCGGGCGTCGAAGCACTGTACCAGGGCCGCTGGCATGCGATGGCAACGTCGGGGACAAGCGGCCTACGCGCGCCCTTCGTCTACGACGAGCGCCTGGCGCGAGTTCAGCCCGTCACCGTCGCGGCCGCTGGCGCTTGTCTCGCTGGCAAGCGGCGGGCACATGGCCGCGCGCATCGCCGCGACGCTGGCGCGCGTGCGGCCCGGCTCGGCCGCTCAGATCGACGCGACAGCGCCGGTCGCAGCGCAGGTCGACCGGCTGAACGCGCTTCAGCCCGCGATTCTCGCCGGATATCCAAGCGCGCTGGCCGTGCTTGCCGAGGAGCAGGCGGCGGGCCGGCTGCGCATTGCCCCGCGCATGGTCATCGCCAGTTCCGAAGTGCTCACGCCGGCGGTGCGCGCGCGACTGACCGAGGTGTTCGGCGTTGCACCACACGACACCTATGCGACCACCGAGACAGCGCCGGTGGGCGGCACCTGCCGCATGCGGTCGGGCCTTCACCTTGAGAAAGACATGACGCTGTTCGAGGTTGTCGACGACGAGCATCAGCCGGTCGCGCCCGGCCGGTTCGGCAGCCGGCTGCTCGTCACCGTGTTGTGGAGCCGCACGCTGCCGCTGATCCGCTATGAACTGTCCGACCGCCTTCGCCTTGCCGCAACGCCCTGCGCTTGCGGGTTGCCGTTCCGCCTGGCGGCCGAGGTCGACGGACGCGCCAGCGATGTTCTTGTCCTCGCCGCGGCGAGCGGCGACGCCGTGCGCGTGGCGCCAAGCACGGTCCAGGGCTGGCTGCAGCGGTGGCCGATCCAGCGCTGGCAGATCGAAACGACGCCTGGCGCGCTGCGTCTGCGCGTCGTGCCGCGCGGGGCGGGCTTCGATGACAGCGCGTGCGAGCGGATGCTGTCAAACGAACTCTCGGCGCTGCGCGTCGTCGGCACCGCCGTCACCGTCGAGACCGTCGCCGAGATCGCGCCGGCGCAGTCGGGCAAGGTGCCCTTGTTCCTAGCCAGCCAGTCGACCGTGCGGCCGCAGCCCGACGGCTAGGTCAGTTCAGCGCCCGTCACGAAAACGCCTGAATCCCGGTCTGCGCCCGGCCCAGGATCAGCGCGTGGATGTCGTGCGTGCCTTCGTAGGTGTTCACCGCTTCGAGGTTCATCACGTGCCGGATGACGTGGTATTCGTCGCTGACCCCGTTGCCGCCGTGCATGTCACGCGCCTCGCGGGCGATGGCGAGCGCCTTGCCGCAGTTGTTGCGCTTGATGATCGAGATCGCCTCGGGGGCAAGTCGGCCCTGCTCCAGCAGCCTTCCGGCCTGGAGCGCGGCGAGCAGGCTCAGCGTGATTTCGGTCTGCATGTCAGCGAGCTTCTTCTGGAACAGCTGCGTCGCGGCGAGCGGGCGGCCGAACTGCTTGCGGTCGAGCCCGTACTGGCGCGCCGCGTGCCAGCAGAACTCCGCAGCACCCATGGCGCCCCAGGCGATGCCGAAGCGGGCGTTGTTGAGGCAGCCGAACGGCCCCTTGAGACCGACGACACCCGGCAGCAGCCGGTCATCGGGAATGAACACATCCTCCATGACGATCTCGCCCGTCACCCAGGCGCGAAGGCTGAACTTCCCCTGAATCTTCGGCGTCGACAGCCCCTTGTCGCCGCGTTCGAGGATGAAGCCGCGAATCTGGCCGTCGTCGCCCTTGGCCCAGACCACGAACACATGCGCGATCGGCGAATTGGTGATCCACATCTTGGCGCCGTTGACGACGTAGCCGCCATCGACCTTGCGCGCGCGCGTCTTCATGCCGGCGGGGTCCGACCCCGCGTCGGGCTCGGTGAGGCCGAAGGCGCCGATCCATTCGCCGGTTGCCATCTTCGGCAGATACTGCTGCCGCTGCTGCTCGGTGCCATAGGCGTGGATCGGATACATGACGAGGCTCGACTGCACCGAAAAGGCAGAGCGCAGCGCCGAATCGACCCGCTCGACCTCGCGCGCGATGAGGCCATAGGCGGTGTACGACGCACCGGCACAGCCATAGCCATGGATAGTGGGGCCGAGCAGGCCCAATTTGCCGAACTCGCGGATCAGCGCGGGGTCGCAGCTCTCGTTGCGGTGCGCGTCGCGGACGATCGGCATCAGCACGCCCTGCGCGAAGTCGCGCGCGGTGTCGCGGATCATCCGCTCCTCCTCGGTCAGCATGCTTTCAAGGTCGAGCGGGTCGGCCCAGTTGAAGACGGCCTTTGCAGGTTTGTCGGCGGGCTTGATTGCGTGCGGTTCGGCGTTCATGGCAGTGATCCGTTCGGAGCGTTTCCGCCGCTATAGGCCGATGGCGCACAAAAAAAAACGGCGGACGCAAACTCGTGCCTCCGCCGTCCAGTTTCTCGGTGTGGGTCAGCTCAGGCAATCGACCCAGACCGAAAGCTGCGGGGCAAGCCCATACTGGTCACCTCGCGCTGCCGTCGGAAGCGCTGCAAGCCCAGTGCCAGTTAGCTGATCGTTTTATTTCAATGCGTTAGCGGTCAGCGACCAATCCTGGATTGCCCTGCCTGTGTCAGCATGGGGCAGATGGGTCACTTTGTGCTGGCGCGCGACGATCAGCGCAGCGCGCCCATCGCCACCCACCAGTCGCGGTGGCGGTTCCCGATCGCGCTTGCAGCGGCGGTACCGGCGACGCAATCGCTGAAAATGCCGAAACAGGTGGCGCCGGAACCCGACATGCGCGCAAGCTCGACTCCGGGTGCCGACCGCAGCAGAGCGAGTACGTCGGCAATTGCCGGGCAGATCGCGATCGCCGGCGCCTCGAGATCGTTGCGACCCGCCAGCGCCGCCGCCCAGACCGGGCCGCCGGCCAGCGCCCCACGGTCGACGCCGTCCCACGCCGCGAACACCGCCGCCGTCGCCACCAGCCGCAGCGGATTGACCAGCACAACGGCGCGGCCGGCGATGTCGCCGGCATCGGCGAAGGTCAGGCGGTCGCCGACGCCCTCGCCGCGCGCGGCCCGGCTGGCAAGGCACGCCGGAACGTCGGCGCCGAGCTCCGCCGCGACCGGTTCGAGCGCGACGTCGCCAAGCTTCCAGAACCGGCGCAGCAGCCGCAGCGTCGCCGCGGCGTCGGCCGAGCCGCCGCCGATCACCGACGCGACCGGCAGCGCCTTGTCGAGGTGGAGCGCGGCGCCCTGCCGCACGCCGTGGCGATCGGCGAGCAGGCGCGCCGCGCGCACGACCAGATTGTCGTCCGCCGCCGACAGGCCGGCCGCGAACGGACCGCCGATGTCGAGTTTGATGCGATCGCACGGCGCGACGCGCAGCGTGTCGCCGACGTCCACGAAAGCGAAGATCGTTTCAAGATCGTGGTAGCCGTCGCCGCGCCGGCGGCGGACGTGCAGCGCGAGGTTGAGCTTGGCATACGCCCGTTCGAAATCGGTCACGGCCGGACGGTGGCGTGCTTTCGAGCGTCAGCGAGCGCGATATCGAGCCCGAAGTCGTACTTGGCGGCAAGTTGCCTGACCTGCTCCGGCTTCGGGTTCGAATCGAGCGCCGCCTTCCAGCGGTGGCGTGCTTCGAGACGGCGGCCGACGCGCCAATAGGCGTCACCCAGATGTTCGGCGATCACCGGATCGTCGGGAACGCTGGCGACGGCACGTTCGAGCGTCTTCACCGCGGCGTCATACTCGCCGGCCGCATACTGCGCCCAGCCGAGCGAGTCGGTGATAAAGCCGTCGTCGGGAGCCAGTTCATGCGCCTTTTCGATCAGCCGGCGCGCCTCTGCCATGGCGACGCCGCGATCGAGCAGCGAATAGCCGAGATAGTTGAGCAGCGACGCGTCGTTCGGCTGCGCGGCGAGCGCGCGACGCAAAACCGGCTCCGCCTCGTCCCAGCGCCCGGCCTGTTCGAGCGCCGAGCCGTGCAGGAAATGCAGACGCCACAAATCGTCGGCGCCGGGCTTGCTGAGCGCTATCGCCCGATCGAATGCCGCCGCGGCATCGCCGTAACGCTGCGCCGCCGCCAGCGCCTCGCCGAAGCGTCCCCAGTCGCCAGCGGTGGCGCCGTCGCTGCGTGCGGCATCCTCAAGCAACCGCAGCGCTTCGGGCGCGCGCTCCGTGCTGGCGAGCAGTGCCGCCTCCTGCCCGCGCGCGAGCGGTGCGGCCGGCGAATCGGCCGCGATCCTGCGTACCGCGGCGAGCGCGCTGTGATAGCGTTCGGCGCGGGCGAGCAGCTCCGACGTCAGCAGCCAGCTCGCCGGTTCCTCGGGCGCGAGAAACGTCGCGATGCGCGCCAGCGTCATCGCCACAGGCACAGGCCGCTCGCGCGAGAGATCCGCCGCCATGCGCAGCGCCAGCAAGGCAACGCCGGCATTCGCCGACCGCGGGATGCCGGCAATCGGCTTGCCGCGCGCGAGCGCCGCCCGCGCCGCGTCGACATCGGGATGCCCGCCGGCACGGTCGAGCCGCTCCGTCGCGCGCGCCATGTCCCCCGCCGCCTGCCACGCCGCCGCCGCGGCGATCAGCATGCGGACGTTCCTGCCCGCGTCACCAGAGGCAAGCTCGTCATAGATCGCCGCCGCCTCGGCGTACTGACGGTCACGGAACAGCATGTGCGCGCGATGTTCGACGACGTAGGACCGGGCGAAGCCGTCGAGCGCATCGACCTGCAACCGGCGCAGCGCCTTGTCGCGCTTGCCGCGCGCCTCGAGCATCCAGGCGTCGATGATCGGCCCGATGAAGCTGCCGAAGCCGGCGTCGCTGAGCCGGGCGACGGCGTCGCTCGCGGCTTTCCAGTCCCTGCGCTTCAGCGCCTCGGCGACGATCACCAGGGCAACGCCGCTGTCGAAACGGTCCTGCCGCGCGAGGCGTTCGCCAACCTTGACGGCAAGCGCCTCGTCGCCCGACGCGATGGCGAGGTCGAACGTCTGCCGCAGCAGTTGCGGGTCGTCGGGGGCATAGGCAAGCGCGCCAGCGAAATACTGCGCAGCGCGATCGAGCTCGCCGTCGGCAAGCGCAAGGTGACCGCGCACATAGCTGCCATAGTCGGACTCGGCGCCGATCGCGGTCGCCGCGGCCGGCGCGGACAGCGCCACGGCGCCGATCAGCACCCCCGCCAGCAGTCGCATCGTCGTCACCGTCTTTCTCCCGCCTGCCACGGTCACATGTTGGGGTAGTTGGGTCCGCCGCCGCCTTCGGGCGTCACCCAGTTGATGTTCTGCGCCGGATCCTTGATGTCGCAGGTCTTGCAGTGCACGCAGTTCTGG
>CAYVVV010000058.1:0-5882 GCA_964455325.1 uncultured Sphingosinicella sp.
CCACCATGGCACATACGCGCGCGACCGTCTTTCCCCGGCTGATCGAGCTGATCGAGCCGTTCAATACCAAGGGCGTCGCGCTTGGCGAGGACACGAGCTTTGCGAACGACCTCGAGCTCGACTCGCTGACAGTGATGGACCTCGTCGCTAACATCGAGGATGAGTACGACATCAACCTGCCGATGAACCTGCTACCCGAACTGGAAACGATCGGTCAGCTCGCCGACGCGGTCGTGCGCATCGTGAACGGCTGATCCGTGACCGACCTTTTCTCGAAGTTCGACCCGATCATCGCCGAAAAGGCGGCGCTGCTCGCTACCGGTGTCAACGACCCGTTCGGACTGGTCATGGAAAAGGTGCATTCGCCGACCGAGGCGACGATCAACGGCCGCGAGACGATCCTGGTCGGCACCTACAACTACATGGGCATGACCTTCGACCCCGATGTGGTCGCGGCCGGCAGGCGCGCGTTCGAGGAGTTCGGGTCGGGCACCACCGGCAGCCGCGTCCTCAACGGCACCTACCAGGGTCACCGCGAGGTCGAGGAGGCGCTGAAAGAATTCTACGGCACCAAGCATGCGATGGTGTTCTCGACCGGCTATCAGGCGAACCTCGGCCTGATGGCGACGATGGCCGGGCGCGGCGAATACATCGTGCTCGACGCCGACAGCCACGCATCGATCTACGACGGCTGCGCGATGGGCAATGCCGAGGTCGTCCGCTTCCGCCACAACAATGTCGGGGACCTGGAGAAGCGGCTGCGGCGCCTTCCCGCCGAGGCGGGCAAGCTCGTCGTGCTCGAAGGCGTCTATTCGATGCTGGGCGACATCGCGCCCTTGCAGGACATGGTGCGCGTCGCCAAGGCGGCGGGCGCCATGGTCGTCGTCGACGAGGCGCACGGCATGGGCTTCTTCGGACCCAACGGCCGCGGCGTCTACGAGGCGGCGGGCGTGGAGGACGACGTCGACTTCGTTGTCGGCACCTTCTCGAAATCGGTCGGCACGGTCGGCGGCTTCGTGGTTTCCAACCACCCGAAGTTCGAGGTGCTGCGCCTAGTCTGCCGGCCCTATGTGTTCACCGCTTCGCTGCCACCCGCCGTCGTCGCGGCGGCGGCAACGTCGATCAGGAAACTCCGCCACGCGCACAACAAGCGCCAGCACCTGTGGGAGAACAGCCGCAAGCTGCACGCCGGCCTGCGCGCCAGGGGCTTTCGGCTGGCAACGGCGGAGGCGGAAAGCGCGATCATCGCGGTATTGATGCCCGACCAGGAGAGCTGCGCACGCATGTGGTCGGCGCTGATCGAGCTTGGCGTCTACGTCAACATGGCGCGGCCGCCGGCGACACCCGCCGGTATGTTCCTGCTCAGGTGCTCGCTGTGCGCCGAGCACAGCGCCGAGCAGGTCGACGTCATCATCGAGCGCTTCGTAAGGGCAGCCGGCATTGCGGGCATCAACCTCGGCTAGTGCTCGTCCTGCTCGAGCGGAACCGGTTCCAACCACCCACTCATCCCGACCAGAACTCGTGTGAAGGCTGCAATCTGAACAGGAGAGGCTCTAGCGCACCGCGCCGCGCCGCAGTAGCCGCGGCAGCAGCAGGACACCTGCCAGGATCGGGAAGCGACGCTGCCACGGACGGATGACGATGCCGGCACCGGAGTGGCGGTTGATCTTCCAGGCGAGGTAATCGATGCCGCCCTTGAAGGTCAGGCTCGCCTTGGCCAGCCGCAGCACCGACAGCAGCTTGCCACGCCGCCGCAGTCTCGACCAGCGGCGTGCGCCGGCGGCGCGATCGGCATGGCCGGTGAAGTGAACCTGGCCGCCGCCGACACGTGCCGCGAGATCGGCGGCGGCAAGCGTCGGGGCGGTGAAGTCGGCGTAGCGCGACGGGTCGGCGGCGAAGATCGACTGCCCCCGCCCAACGCGCTCCGAGCGCAGTTCGGCCGAATAGGTGAGCGCGAAGGCGCCGGTCCACAGCGCTTCGATACTGAGATCGTCGTCAAGTAACGGCCGCGCTGCCGCGATCAGCGTCGGCGCGGCGTCGGCGACCGCCTGGATGACGCGGGCGCGCGCCGCATTGCCACGAACCCACACCAGCCGCGATGGTTGCGCGAAGCGCGCCCAAACCGACACGTTGTCGCAGTCACGCGAGCAGGCATGGGCGAAGTCGTCGAGGCTGAGCACGGCGTACTTGGCACGCAGACCGCCATGTTCGAGGTAAAACACGTTGGGCGGGATGAGGCGGTTGGCGATCGCCAGCCAGCGCCGATGGTAGGCGCGGTCGTACTGATCGACGATGAGATAGAAGTCGAGCAGCGAGTTGGCGAGGTCGGCGCTCCTGAGGCACGAGCCGTAGAAGAGAACCGCCTGTGCCGCACCGCCGCAGCGATCGGCGATCAACTCGGCGAACGCGACGACGCGGGCATCGACCGGAGTTTCAAGCTCGGCCGCGACGAGCGGCACAAGCGTCATGTCGCGAGACTGAGGAACGACATCGGCGGCGTCGGCGTCAGCACGATCGACCGGCCATCGGTCGCTTCGAACAGCTCGCCGTCGAGGATGACACTGGCGCGCGGGCCCTCGATGCGGATCTCGTCGCCGCGCCGCAGGTGCAGTCCGTTGAAGCGCGCGCTGCCAAGCCGCCCTGCAATCGCCGATATAAGCGCGCGGAAGATGGCACCGCGCCGCTGTTCGACCGCCATCAGCTTCAGCGATCCCGAGCGGTCGCTGAACGGCGTCGTGAAGTTGAGCAGAAGCCGTTCAAGCGTCGTCACCATCAGGAAGAAGAAGCTGCCCTCCATGGCGCCATCGCGGTGCAGCGACACGCGCATCTGCGTCGGACGAACCGGATTCCAGCGTGCGCCGGCACCGATCAGCACGCTCGCCAGCACAACGACACTGGCGATGAAATGGCTTACCCAGTTGGGCAGGCCCAGGGGGTAGATCCGATGCCGGCAAAATAGGATTGCCTCGGCCAGCCCGGCGCCGCCAAGAAACATACCAAGCACAGGTCGCGTCGCCTGGCCATCGGACAGCTGGATCAGCTGCCGCGCGACGACATGCGGGTCGACGCCCTTGTCGACGATCTTCAGAATCGCGCGCAGCGTCGCGATCGGGTCGCCGGCCGCGCCAAGGTCGAGCGCGATGAGATTGGTCTTGCCATTGGGCAGCACCGCGACCGGCGGCACGACGTCGCTGAAGTGCGCGCCATGGTGGATTTCGGTCAGCGCCGCCTGCACGGTGCCGTCACCGCCGTTGATCACCAGCACCGCCGGCTTCACGCGCGCGATCATGGCAAGCGCATCGGGCACTTCGGCAAGGCTGCCGACTTCGTAATGGAAGATGTCGGGATGCCCGGCAACAAACTCGCGAATGCGTGGCAGCAGCGCCTTATTGCCGGTCGACACGGGGTTGGACAGCAGCGCGACGCAGGCCATCGCCGTCAGTCCCTCCGCTCGACGAGCGGCCGCACCGACAACAGGCCCTGGCGATAGTTGAGGATGACGTCGACGACGGTGACACCATCGCGCGCGACGAACATCACCTTGTCATAATCAGGTTTCGACAGGCCGAGCTTGGGATTACGGGAAAAGCCGACGCCGTCCTTCGACACGCTGAGCTTGCCGTTGACGTCGCGATCATGCAGCACCACTAACGCGAACTCGCCGAAGCGCGGCAGCGCCATGCATACGTTCATGTCGCCCGCCGCCGTCACCGGCAGTTCGATGCGCTTCAGCTTCTTGCCCTTCGCGAGAAACTCCTCGGCATTGTCGCCGTAGACCTGCACCCTGAGGTTGCCGACGCGATCCTTGAAGCCATAGACTCGGACCAGCGCGGCGGGTCCGCGCACGCCCGGCGCGCAGGCGGCCTTTTCGGGACCGATGATGTCCTGCGCAGCCGCCGGCGCCGCACCAACGGCTGTCGCCATCAGCACCGCCAGCGCTATCGTCGTGGGCCGCAACCACCGCATCCGTTTACCGCTCCGCTCGTCCGCCACGAATCAGAAATTGCTTGCTGCTTCGCGCGTTGAACGTGGTATCGGGTCAGCTTGCGGCCAAAGTTTGACCAAGGATCGACAAAAGCAAGAGATGCTCGCCCGGTTCGATCGCTACATGGCGCGTCTCGTCGCGGTGCCGCTGTTCGCCACACTGATGATCGCGGCGATGCTGTTGCTGCTTGAGAAGATGCTGAAACTGTTTGACTTCGTCGTCAACGAAGGTGGTCCGGTCTCGGTTGTCTGGCGCATGCTCGGCAACCTCATCCCGCAGTATCTGGGCCTCGGCATCCCGGTTGGACTGCTGCTCGGCGTGCTGCTTGCGTTCCGCAGGCTCGCGCTGTCGAGCGAACTGGACGCCATGCGGGCGGTCGGCGTGAGCTATATGCGGATGCTGCGCGTGCCTTATATTTATGCGCTGGCGCTCGGCCTGATGACACTGGTCATCGTCGGTTTCATCCAGCCGATCAGCCGCTACGCCTATGAGGGACTCGAGTTCGAGCTACGTTCGGGCGCACTCGGCGCGACGATCGATGTCGGCGAGTTTGTGCCGGTCGCGCGCAACACGACGCTGCGCGTCGAAGAAAGCCGTAACGGCGGGCGCGATCTGCGCGGCATCTTCGTGCACGGCATCGCCAACGACGGCAAGACGGTTTCGGTGACGGCGGCGCGCGGCACGTTCCTCGCCACCGATGACCCGGATGTGATCCTGCTGCGCCTTGCCGACGGCACGCTCGTTCACGACGCGCCAAGCTATCGCGAGCCGCGCGTGTTGACCTTCCGCATGCATGACCTGCCGATCGACCTTCCCAAGATCGACGTCTTCCGGCTGCGCGGCGCCGAGGCTGACGACAACGAGCTGACGATGCCCGAGTTGTATGCGGTCGGCTACCGCGGTCAGGGCAGCGTCAGCGAGGACGTCCGTCGCGGCGTTCGCGCCAACCTGCACCGGCGGCTGGTGCAGGTGTTCGCGGTGCTCGTCATCCCGCTGCTCGCGGTGGCGCTTGCGGTGCCGCCGAAGCGGTCGACGTCGGCCGTCGGCGTATTTGCGGCGCTAGCGATCCTCATCATCTACAATGAAATATCGGAGGCGGCCGAGCGGGCCGGGTCGGCAGGCGCCGTCGATGTGGTAATGGCGCAATGGGGCGGCTTCACGCTTTTCGGCCTGCTCTGCCTGTGGTTCTTCCATGTGCTGGCGCACGTCCCCGGCGGCCAGCCGATCGCGATGATCGAGCGCGGGTCGGGCATCGTCACGCGCGTGCTGGTCAGCCTCTGGCGGCTGCTTAGGCGTAAGGCCAGGCGGCCCGCCCACGCATGACGCGCTGGGTGCCCTGGCCTTCGCCGACGATCGCCGCTTACACCGCGCGCATGTTCATCGTGCGGACGCTCGCCTTCGCGATCGGACTCGTCGCGATCCTGCAGACGCTCGACCTGCTGACCGAATCGAGCAAGATCCTAGCGGTAGCGGGCAATGGTGATGCCGAGTTGCTGCGCTATGTCCGGCTGCGGCTGCCGCAGCTGATTTCGCAGTTCCTGCCGTTTTCGGTACTGCTCGGCGCGCTGGTGACGATGGGCACGCTCAGCCAGAACAGCGAGGTCGTCATCTTCAAGGCCGCCGGACTGTCACCACACCAGATCCTGCTTCCGATGATTATGGCGGCGCTGGGCATCGCCGTGCTGCACTTCGCGTTCAACGAACTGCTGCTGGTGCGCACCAACAGCGAGCTGGTGCGATGGGAACGCGCCGGCTATGCACGCGACGCCGCCACCGAGGGCGCCGACCTCACCGACGTCTGGGTGCGCGAAGGGCGCGAGATCATCCGCGCCGACAGCGTCACCGGCGAAGGGCCGGCAACGCGCCTTAACGGCGTTCGCGTCGATCGCCGCGAAGC
>CAYVVV010000058.1:5892-13936 GCA_964455325.1 uncultured Sphingosinicella sp.
GGCCATGCCGGACAGTTGGGCCCCCATCACTCGATCACCGCCGACCGGGCGCGTCCCGATGACGGGGCCTGGCTGCTGGAGAACGTCCGCATCTTCACGGTGATGGACGGCTCGCTGACGCGGCAGCCGACGCTGCGGCTGGCGCAGGGTGTCGAGCCCGAGCGCTTCACGATGCGCGCGCCCGACCCCGACCGCACCGACATCCTCAGTCTTTGGCACAGGATTCGCGCGCTCGAGGCGGTCGGGCGCGGCAGCGAGTCGCTGCGCGTCGCGCTCTACCACAAGATCTCGCTGCCGCTGTCGGCGGTGCTGATGCCGCTGCTCGGCGCGGTGACGGCGTTCGGGCTGGCCCGGTCGGGCAAGCTGTTAGCGCGCGCCGTCGTCGGCATGGCGCTTGGTTTTGCCTATTTCGTCGCCGACAATTTCATGGTCGCCATGGGCGAGTTCGGCGCGGTGCCGCCGCTGATCGCCGCGTGGGTGCCGTTCTTGCTATTCTTCCTTGTCGGCGAGGCGGTGCTGTTCCGCACCGAGGAATGAGGCCGCGCGCCACGTCGCCGTCCAAAATCTGCCGCATTGAACGGCAAAGACGCCGGTCATATTTTGGCAATCAGGGCGATTCGCGGGAATGCGCATCATGCAGCTGCTCAAGGGTTACCGGCTCGGCATTTGGAGCAGGAGCCACAACCTGTCGAAGATGAGCTTTGGCGAGCTCGTCGTCGCCTATTTCCAATATTATGCGATCCAGGGTTATCTGGTGCTGGCGGTCGTGTCGGCGTGGGTGGCGATCACCTACCCCACGACGCTGCTGCAGGGCACGCTTGCGGCGGCTTTCGCCATCACCGCCTATCCGCTCGCCTGGTACTTGCTGCACCGGTACGTGCTGCACGGCCAGTGGATGTTCAAGTCGCAGTGGACGGCGCGTGTGTGGAAGCGCATCCACTATGACCACCATCAGGATCCCAACCATCTCGAGATCCTGTTCGGCGCTCTCTATACGACGCTGCCGACGATTGCGCTGCTGACGCTTCCGGCTGGCTACGCGATCGGCGGGATCGGCGGCGCGGCGGTCGCGTTCGCAGCGGGGCTGCTGATGACCTGCTTCTACGAGTTCTGCCACTGCATCCAGCACCTTGCCTACAAACCGAAGACGAGCTGGCTCGCCGCGATGAAGGCACGCCACATGGCGCATCATTTCCACGACGAGAACGGCAATTTCGGCATCACCAACTTCATGTGGGATCGCCTGTTCGGGACGTTTTACGAGCGCGACGAGCGGCCGGTGAAAAGCGCGACGGTATTCAACCTTGGCTACACCAACGACGTCGCCAAGGTTTACCCATGGGTGGCCAATCTGTCCGGCGGCGTCGCCGAAGGGCACCCACGCGAGCGCATGAAAAAAGCCGCCTGAGCCGATCGCTTTGGCGGGCATCGAAATCCGGCCGGTCGTCAGCGCGGCGGACCGAAGGGCGTTCATCGACCTTCCCTGGTCGCTCTACGCCGGCGACCCCAATTGGGTGCCGCCGCTGAAATCGGAAGTCGCCGGGCTGATCGGCGGCGCCAAGTCCAACCCCTGGTTCGAACATGCCGAAGCGGCGTTCTGGATCGCGCGCCGCGACGGCCGGCCGGTCGGCCGCATCTCGGCACAGGTCGACCAGCTCGTCCTTGAATACATGGGCGCCGGTACCGGCCAGTGGGGCATGTTCGAGTGCGTCGATGACGCCGACATCGCCAATGCGCTGATCGCGACCGCCGAGACGTGGCTGCGCGGCGAGGGCATGACGCGGTCACTGGGCCCGTTCAGCCTGTCGATCTGGGACGAGCCTGGCCTCCTTGTCGACGGCTTCGAGCTGCCGCCGACCGTGATGATGGGCCACCACCTGCCCTATTACGCCCGGCTCGTCGAAGGCGCGGGCTACGCTGGCGTCAAGGAGCTCTACACCTACGAGCTGCCGATCGCGGCCGGTTTTCCCCCCGCCGTCGACCGCATCGTCGCGGCGGCGGAAAAAAGTTCGCGCATCCGCATGCGCAACGTCGACAAGTCGCGCTTCGACGCGGAGGCCGCGCTCATCCTCGACATCCTCAATGACGCCTGGTCGGACAACTGGGGCTTCGTACCGCTGACCCCGGCCGAGGTCGCCTATGTCGGCAAGAAGCTGAAACCGATCGTCTTTGAGGACCTGATCCGCATCTGCGAGGTCGACGGCGAGGCGGCGGCGTTCATGATCACGCTGCCCGACGTCAACGAGCTGACCCGCGACCTTGACGGCCGGTTGCTGCCGTTCGGCTGGGCGAAACTGCTCTGGCGCCTGCGCGCGCCAAAGGTGCGCCGTATGCGCGTGCCGCTGATGGGGGTCCGGAAGTCGCTGCAGGGCAGCCGCACGGCAAGTTTCATGGCGTTCCTGATGATCGAGCACATCCGTCGTGCGTCGGTGGCGAACTATGGCGCCGTCGCTGGCGAAATTGGCTGGATTCTCGACGACAACGGCCCGATGCAGTCGATTGCCGACATCATCGAATCGAAAATCACGCGCACCTACCGGGTGTACGAAAAGGCGTTGTGAACATCAGTCGGCGATCAGGCTGATGCTGACGTACACAGTGTCATCCGCATCGATCCCTTCCGCTTTCCTCACCGCTGCCTTCACCGGCAGCAGGTAGGAATCGAGATTGGCCGCGGGGAAGATCGACGTCCGCCATGTCGTGCCGCCGATCGTCGCTGCGACACGCACCGAGCCGAAGCCCTTGCGGCGGTCGATCGTGCGCAGGCGGATTTCGACCGCCATCTCGGTGGGAACGGTCACGAAATGCCAGCTACCCGGGCCGCTTGCCGACTGCCAGCGCCAGAGTGGTGCCGTAAAGACGAAATCGCGATCGCTCACACGATGTCGATCCACAACGGCGCATGGTCGGACGCCTTGTCCTGCCCGCGCGCGGTGCGATCGACCTGCGCCGTCACCAGCCGGTCGGCAACCGCTGGCGATAGCAGGAAGTGATCGATCCTGAGCCCAGCGTTGCGGGGCCAGCAGCCGGCCTGATAGTCCCAGAAGGTATAAAGATGCTCGTCGGCAGGGTGGACGCCGCGCAGTGCCTCCGTCCAGCCCTGGTGGACGATGCGGCGAAAGCCGGCGCGCGATTCGGGCTGCACCAGCGCGTCGTCCGCCATCGCCGCCATGCTGAACACGTCGCGGTCTTCGGGCGCGACGTTGTAGTCGCCGGCAAGCACGGCCGGCGTTTCCGCCACCCACAGCGCTGCCGCGTGCGCCTCAAGCCGCGCCATCCACGCCAGCTTGTAGTCGAACTTAGGCCCCGGCTGCGGATTGCCGTTGGGCAAGTAGATGCTGGCGATGCGGACGCCGTTCACATCGGCCTCGAGATAGCGCGCCTGCTCGTCGGTGTCGTCGCCGGGCAGGCCGCGCTGGATTTCGGTCGCCGGATCGCGCGACAGAATGGCGACACCGTTGAAGCCCTTCTGCCCGTGGACGAGGGCGTGGTAGCCCGCCGCCCCGACCTCCTTCAGCGGAAACCTGTCGTCGACGCACTTGATTTCCTGAAGACAGACGACGTCGGGCCGCACTGCATGAAGCCACTCGACAAGGCGCGGCAGACGCGCAGCAATGCCGTTGACGTTGAAGGTGGCGATACGCATGCGACGAGGGCTACGGCCTCGCCGCCCGACGGTCAAACCGAGAATGAGGTTCCGCAGCCGCAGCCCGAGGCTGCGTTGGGGTTCGCCACCTGGAACGAGGCGCCGCCGAGGCTTTCGACATAGTCGACCTTGGCACCTGCAACGAAGTCAAGGCTGATGGGATCGACGACCAGCGTCACGCCCGCGGTTTCGGTGGCGATGTCATCGGCAGCGATCGCCGTCTCCAGCCCGAAGCGGTACTGAAAGCCGGCGCAGCCGCCACCTTCGACCGAGAGCCGCAGGATCGGCGGCACGCCGCCCTGGCGCTTTGCGATGGCCGCGACACGCGCAGCCGCAGCTTCGGTAAGGGCAATCGACATAGCCGAAATGTAGGGCGCGTCGCCGGACACTTCAACCGGACGCGCAGGCGGCAGAACTAGCGGCCGGCGGGATCCTCGGGACCGCCAAGCGCCGTTGCCGCGGCACGATCCTGCACCGCCAGCACGTAGTCGGACGCTTCGAGGAACGGCATCGGGTTGACCTGGTCGCCGTCTATCAGCACCTCGTAATGCAGGTGGCTGCCGGTTGACCGGCCGGTGGAGCCCATGCGGCCGATTTCATCGCTGCGCCTCACCGTGTCACCCTTCCTGACGCCGATGCGCGACAGGTGGCCATAGCGCGTGACGATGCCGGCGCCGTGATCGATCTCGATGAAGCGGCCATAGCCGCCGCTGTGGTACCCCGCTGCAACGACGACGCCGTCGGCGGCCGCGTAGATTTTCTCGCCGACGGGACCGGCGAGATCGACGCCGCGGTGCATCGCCGTCGTACCGGTGAACGGGTCATAGCGCACGCCATACCCCGATGTGTAGGTGTAGTTCTTGACGGGCTTTAGCGACGGAATGGCCGTCATGCCCTTTTCAAGCATGTCCAGCTTCTTCCAGCTTGTGAACAGCGCCTTGAACTTGGGCTCGGCGCTGGTCAGCGATTCTTCGGGGCCACCCATGCCGATCGCCGATTGCCGGAGGAACCGCGCCGGCTTCAGACCCAGGCGACGCAGCAGGCCCGACGTCTTCTCGTAGCGTGCTTGGGCTGCAACCGTCGCCGCGTCGACGAAAGCGTACTGCTGGCGTTCCAGCCTGGCGAGCGGCTCCATGATCGCCGTCGCGCCCGCGGTCGTGATCCCCGGCTCCGTTGCAGGCATCAGCGCCGCGAGCTGCGCCGTGTCGCCGCCGGTGACAACGGCAGCGATGAACTGCTGGCGGCGCTCAAGCCGGCTCGTCGCACTTTCGACGTTGGCGCGGATGTTCGCCAGTTCCGCGCGCATCGTATCGACCTCGCTGCTGGCGCTCTCGATCGTCGCCGTCTTCGTCAGCAGGCTGGCCGTCGCAACAGCCGTATAGCTGACAAATACCGCGGCCCCGACAAGGCCAAGCAGCTGCGCTCGCGTGGACAGGTGCAACACCTGCATGCCCGAGTCGGGCTTGTAGTGGAGGAATTCGCGCGCCGGCAGCGCCTGGCGCATCCAATTCTTCAGCGCGACCCCAATCGCCTGTGTACTGGCCACCGACCTGAACCCCGCAAAAGTCGACCGACGCACAGCGAAGCGCGCGGATCAATGTTTATGCTTGTTGGGTCGACGCCCCCGACCCCGTATGCGACTGGTGGCTTGGGGGTGCGGGGCTGGCAAGCGATTCATAAAAGTCGGGCGTCAGACCGGCCTTGATTCGCGCCGAGTCGTTGAAGGGACGTTTCAAAAGCCCCCTGAAGTGCCGCGATACGAGCGAGTGGAATGTCGTGACCGGGTCGAGTCGCCGCTCAGCACAGAGCCGCCGGAACCAATGATTCCCTAATGAAACATGAAGGATTTCATCGTAATAGATGGTACGGACAATATCCGCGCTGGACGCATCGCCGGACGCGTGCAGTCGCGCCACGGTCGCCGGAGTGACGTCGAGGCCTCGCGCTTCAAGCACCTGCGGGACCACCGCCAGTCGTGCCAGCAGATCGTGCGACGTCGTCATCGCTGCTTGCCACAGGCCGTCATGCGCGGGCAGGTCGCCGTAGGCGGCGTCGAGCTCGGCAAGCCGGTCGGCAATCAGCATGAAATGCCGCGCCTCGTCATCGCCGACGCGCACCCAGTCGTCGGCGAAGGTGCGCGGCATCGCCGCGCCGAAGCGCCCGACGGCGTCCCAGGCGAGGTCGATGGCGTTGAACTCGATGTGCGCGAGCGCGTGCAGCAGCGCGACGCGGCTCCGTGTCGAGCCGGCGCGCCCGCGTTTGGGCATCTTCGACGGCGGCAGCAGCAGCGGCCGTTCCGGGCGTGCCGGTCGCGCCGGCATCGCGCACGAAAAAACATGTTCCAGCCTGCCGTCGCGCCACGCGGCGGCAAGATCGCGCGAGCGGACGGCCTTGGCGGCGGGGTCGGCGGTCAGCAGGACCGCACACGCCGCCTCACCCAACGTCCGCGGCTGCACTTCACGCAAGCGCCTGCGCAGCCTTCAACACCTCGGCGACGTGACCCGGCACCTTGACGTTGCGCCAGACGCCGGCGATCACGCCGTCGCGGCCGATAAGGTAGGTGCAGCGCTCGATGCCCATGTACTTGCGGCCGTACATGCTCTTCTCGACCCAAGCGCCATAGGCTTCGACGACGTTACCTGCAGGGTCGGCGCCAAGCTCGACGGCAAGCCCGTGCTTCGCCTTGAACCGGGCGTGGCTGGCGACACTGTCCTTCGACACGCCGATGACGACTGTGTCCGCCTTGGCGAAGTCGGCGGCCGCCTCGGTAAAGCCGATCGCTTCCTTGGTGCAGCCGGGCGTATCGTCCTTCGGATAGAAATAGAGCACGACCTTGCGCCCCTCGAAATCCGCGAGCCGAAGCTCCTTGCCATCCGCCGCCAGCGCGAACGCAGGCGCCTGCGCGCCGACCACCAGTGCTGTCATCTCGATCCCTTTCGCTTGCCGCCGAACACCCGGGCCCAGGCGGCGATCACCGATTTCTTGGCGTCAGCGAGCGCGACTTTCAATGCGTCAAAGTCGTCGCAGCACGCAGCGCGGGCCAGCATCGCTCGAGCGTCGGCGGACAGTCTCGCCGGATCCGCACCATCAAGCAACCGCGACACGATCAGCAGCCGCGTCATCAGGTCATGCGCGGCGCCGATCTCGCAAGGCAGCGCGCCCGCGCCAATGAAATGCGCCACCGCGGCCCCAAGATCGGGATCGAAGCCGGCGCGTCGGGAAAGCTGAAGATAATGGACAATAAACTCAAGATCGATAAGGCCACCAGCAGCGTGCTTGACGTCCCAGAGGCCGCCATCGCGGTGCGCCGCAACCATGTCGCCGCGCATTTCAAGTACCTCGGCCTTCAGCCGTTCGGAGTCGCGCCGCTTCATCAACGCCGCGGCGATCGCCGCCTCGACCTTGGCGCGGTCTTCGGCGCTGCCATAGACGACGCGCGCGCGCGTCAGTGCCATGTGTTCCCAGCTCCAGGCATCCTCGAGCTGGTAGCGCGCGAACGTCTCGAAGTTGACGGCGAGCAGCCCCTGCTTGCCCGAGGGCCGCAGCCGCGTGTCAACGTCGTAAAGCGGCCCCGCCGCCGTGCTGACGCTGAGCGCGCCGGTCAGGCGCTGGCCCAGCCGGTTGAACCATGTTGTCGCCGGAAGCGGCTTCGGCCCGTCCGACATCGCATCGTGCGGTCCAGAGAACAGGTAGACGAGGTCGAGGTCGGATTTTTCGGTCAGCATGGCGCCGCCATAGCGGCCTAGCCCCAGCACCAGCAGCCGCCCGCCGGGCACGCGTCCGTGCTGAAGCGCGAATTCTGCCGCGACGGCATCGGCAAGCACCGCAATCGACGCGTCGGCGAGCTTGGCATAGTCGCGCGCGGCGCGCAGCGGATCGACACCGCCTTCGACCAGCTGAACGCCGATCTGGAAGCGGCGCTCGCCGACCCACCGACGAACCTCGTCAAGCTTCATCTCGAAAGCAGGCTGGCGGCCGGTCCGCTCGACCAGCGACTCGACGAGCGCATCGAGCGGCGGCAGCGGTTCGAAAGCCTCGCTGCCGAGCATGATATCGAGCACCTCTGGCCGCCGCGCCAACTTGCCGGCAAGCAGCGGCGCCATTTCGAGCACGCGCGCAAGCAGCCGCGCGAGTCGCGGGTTGGCGTCGATCAATGCGAAGAACTGGATGCTGGTCGGCAGCGCGGCGAGGAAGTCGTCGAAGCGCAGCAGCGCCTCGCGCCCGATCGCAGCGTCGCCGAACGCCGCGACAAGCCCCGGCAGAGCTGTTTCAAGCTGGCGCTGGGCGGCGTCGCTGCGCAGCGCCCGGTAGGTTCGGCCGCGCCACTTGCCGATCAATGCCGCAAGCTCGCTCGCCGGACCAATGCCTGCCGCCCTCAGCTTAGCCGCCAGTGGTCGC
>CAYVVV010000059.1:0-13933 GCA_964455325.1 uncultured Sphingosinicella sp.
CCGGCAGGTTCCCGGGTAGATCGGACCGTCTTCGCCGTGGGGCGCGCTCGCAGCGGCGGCGATGTCGGCGCGCGTGCAGAAGCAGGGATAGACGAGGCCCATCGACTGCAAGCGGTCGAGCGCTGCGGCGTAGTCGGCGAGATGCTCCGACTGGCGGCGTATCGGCCGCTCCCAGTCGAGGCCTAGCCAGGCGAGATCCTCGACGATGGCGTTGACAAACGCCTCTCGGCTGCGGCCCTGGTCGATGTCCTCGATGCGCAGCAGGAAGCGCCCGCCGCGCGCGCGGGCGAAATCATGCGCCTTCAGCGCCGAATAGGCGTGGCCAAGATGCAGGCGTCCCGTCGGGCTCGGCGCAAAGCGTGTCACAATGGCAACGATGGCGGACCTCCGGTTGCTATCCGGACAAGAAACACATTGACCAGACCCCAGATCAAGTGGTGTCATGGCGCCGACACACAACACGCTGTATGTAGCATTGGGTTTGTTGGACGGCCGCGCGGCCGCCTTGCGTGCGACAGGGGGTCATCATCGCCCGGCGCGTCCGTAGCAGGAGCGGACCGCAAGCGCATGTACACGACCGATCTGCTTGAAATACGTCAGGTTTCGCCCGAGTCGTGCCCGGCGCTCGTGCTCAATGCCGACTACACGCCGCTGTCCTACTATCCGCTGAGCCTGTGGTCATGGCAGACGGCGATCAAGGCCGCGTTCCTCGACCGTGTCGCGGTGGTCGCCGAATACGACCGCGTGGTGCACAGCCCGCGCTTTGCGATGCGGCTGCCGTCGGTGATCGCGCTGCGCGACTATGTAAAGCCGGCAGCGCATCCAGCGTTCACCCGCTTCAACCTGTTCCTGCGCGACAAGTTCAGCTGCCAATATTGTGGCGGCAAGGGCGAGCTGACCTTCGATCACGTGGTTCCGCGCGCCTATGGCGGCCGCACCACATGGGAAAATGTCACGACGGCGTGCGCCCCGTGCAACCTGCGCAAGGGAGGCCGCACCCCTGCCGAAGCGCGCATGGCGCTGCGCTCGCCACCGCGCCAGCCGACCGCGCACCAGCTGCAGGTCAACGGTCGTGCCTTCCCGCCACACTATCTGCACGAAACCTGGCGCGATTATCTCTACTGGGACAGCGAGCTGGAAGCCTGATTTGACGTCATGGCGCCACCTGCTCGTTTCAATTCAGCAGACTAGCTGAAGAATCGGGCAAGCACGCCGCGATAGATGCGGGTCAACGCGCGGATGTCGTCGACGCTGGCGTGCTCATCGACCTTGTGCATCGACTGGCCGACAAGGCCGCATTCGACCACCGGCCACAGCCGGCGGATGAAGCGCGCGTCCGAGGTGCCGCCGCTCGTCGAGAAATGCGGGACGATGCCGGTTTCGGCAGTGATGGCCTCGGCGACAAGTGCCGACAGTGGCCCGGGCTGGGTCAGGAATGCCTCGCCCGATATCTTTGCAACCACCGTGGCGCCGCTCGTCTCGCGCGCGGCAACATCCTCGATCCAGGCGACAAGATCGGCACCCCTGTGCTCGTCGTTGAAGCGGATGTTGAGCCGCGCCTCGGCGGTCGCCGGAATGATGTTCGTCGCCGCGTTGCCGACATGGATGTCGGTCACTTCGAGGTTCGAAGCATCGAACCAGGCGTTGCCGGCGTCGAGCCGGCGCGACTGCAGCGCGTGCAGGATGTTGACGAGATGGCGCACCGGGTTGTCGGCCATGTGCGGGTAGGCGACGTGCCCCTGCGCGCCGGTCACCGTCAGCCAGACATTGACCGAGCCGCGCCGGCCGATCTTGACGACGTCGCCCAGCCGCTGCCGGCTGGTCGGTTCGCCGACGAGGCAGGCGTCGGGGACGTTGTCGGTCGCTTCCATCCACTCGAGCAGCGGCTTGGTGCCATGGATTGCCGGACCCTCCTCGTCGCCGGTAATGACAAGGCTGATCGAGCCTGTCGCCGGTTTGCCGAAATCGGCGACGGCGGCGGCGAAGGCGGCGATCGCGCCCTTCATGTCGGCGGCGCCGCGCCCGACCAGCTGGCCGTCGCGCACTTCTGCCGCGAACGGCTCGACCGACCATTGCTCGCGGTTGCCGACCGGCACGACGTCGGTGTGCCCGGCGAAGGCGAAATGCGGCCCGCCGCTGCCCAGCCGGGCGAAAAGATTGTGTACCGGCCCGTCGGGGGCATCGCCCCAGACATGCCGCCAGACCCTGAAGCCGATCGATTCGAGCGCCTCGGCAAGCACCGTCTGCGCGCCCTCGTCACGCGGTGTCACGCTTGGGCAATGGATGAGCGCGCGGGCAAGCGCGACGGCGTCGATGGCGGCGTTCATGGGATCCCGTTATAGATGGCCCGTCACGCGAAGGAAGCCGCCATGCCCAAGCTTGATCTCGATGCCATCGGCGAAGTGTCAAGGACGGGCTATCCGCCGCCGTACGACCGCGATGTCGCCGGCCGCTGGTACCGTCGGCTGACCGCGCCGGCCGGCCTTGTCGATTTCGGCGTCAACCTCTGCCGGCTTGAACCCGGCGCCTGGTCGAGCCAGCGGCACTGGCACTCGAAGGAGGACGAGTTCGCGATCGTGCTCGACGGCGAGGTAACGCTGGTAACGAACAGCGGCGAGACGGTGATGCGTCAGGGCGACTGCGCAGCGTTCCCGAAGAATGACGGCGACGCGCACCATTTCATCAACCGCTCGGGCCGCGACTGTCTGCTGCTCGTCGTCGGATCTAACTTCGCCGACGACACCTGCACCTATCCCGATATCGACATGCACCTGCCGCGTAGGGACGGTCCGTTTACGCGCAAGGACGGGAGCGGCTTTTGATCATCGGCGGTTCTTCCGACGCGGCACGAGCCGGCGCGATCATCGCCCGTGCCTTCGCCGACGATCCGGTCAACCGCTGGCTGTTCCGCGACCGGCCGATGGCGCCCACGTTCACTGCGCTCGCGCGCATGCTTTACGTGCCGCGGGGTTTCGTCGACCTGACCGAGGATGGTCAGGGTGCGGCGATGTGGATGCCCGACATACGCAACAAGCAACTGTCGCTGCTGGCAACGCTGCGCGTCGCCGCCAGCATGCTTGGCAGTGCCGGACCCGGCGCGCTGCAGCGCGGACTCGCGCTCGACGCCGCCTTGACCGAAGCGCGGCCGAAGCAGCGCCACGCCTATCTGTTTGCCATCGGCGTCGTTCCCGAGGCGCAGGGCAAGGGACTCGGCGGCGCGCTGCTGCGCGAGGGACTGGCGCGGATCGACCGGCTGCGGCGGCACGCTTACCTTGAATCGAGCAAGCCCGAGAACCTGCCGCTCTACCGACACTTCGGCTTTACCGACCTGCCGATCCTGCGCGGGCCGGCAGGCTGCCCTCCGATCTACCCGATGTGGCGCGAGGCGCGATAGTTGCCCGCCGCCTGCAGCGAGCGGCCGACGCTCAAACGCGCTGCAGGAAGGCGTCGATTTCCGCCGCTACCTTGTCGCGCACCGGGTCATGGAACAGCCAGTGGCCGGCGCCGGCGATCTCGCGATAGTCGACGACACCGGTCAGCGCGCGAGCCGTGGCGCGGGCAACGCCGACCGGCGTGATACGGTCGTGGTCACCGACGACGACCAGCGCCGGCATGTCGAGCCTTGCATAGTCGACGCGTGTCGCCCTGCTCTTGTCGGCCCACGGCATCGAGATCTGCAGCAGCACGCGCCCCGAATCCCAGACCAGCCTGCCGATCTCGGCGTTCGCCACCTCCGCTGGGACGTTGTTGAAAATTCCCCAGCGCGCCCGTTCGGCGTCGATCCGCGTTGGTGACTTCCACCAGCCGCGCTTGGTGGTGACGCCGAAGACCGTGCGCAGCGGCGCGATGCCGATGCTCTGCGTCGCCGCCGTCGGCGCCGGCGACAGCAGGACGAGGCCGCGCGCGCCGGCGACCTCGGCCAACTTCTGCGCGAGCATGCCCCCCATCGAATGGCCAACGATGACGCCCTGCTCGGGAATGTCGCGGATCGCCGCGCGAAGCGCGTCGACATAGTCCTGGACGCCGATCGTCGACAGGATCGGCGACGGCGGCTCCGCCGGGTTGACATCGTGATAAGGCAGCGCGGGGGCGAGACAGGCGTGACCGGCGGCCTCGTAGCGCGCCTTGAACCACTCCCAGACATGTGGCGTCGACCACATGCCATGAATGAAGACGATCGGCGGCTTGCTCATGCTCGCGAGCCTAGTCGACAACGCCGCTTGCCGCCAAGACCGACATGGTGACAAGATCGCTCGTCGTCGAGGTCATCGGCACGATCTGCACCGGCTTCGACATGCCCATCAGCAGCGGTCCGAACACGCGGCCGCCGCCCAGTTCCTTCAGCAGCTTTGCCGAGATGTTCGCCGAATGCAGTCCGGGCATGATCAGCACGTTGGCAGGGCCGGTCAGCCGGCTGAACGGATAGAGTTTCGCCATGTCGCGGTTCAGTGCGACGTCGGCCGACATCTCGCCTTCATACTCGAAGCCGACACGGCGGTCGTCGAGCACAGCGACGGCGTCACGCAGCACGTCGGCGATGCCACCCGGCGGATTGCCAAAGTTCGAATAGCTGAGAAAGGCAACGCGCGGCGTTTTGCCCATGCGCCGCGCGACCTTCGCGGTCTGTTCGGCGATATCGGCGAGCTGTTCGGGACTCGGCCGCTCGTTGACCGTGGTGTCGGCGATCAGCAGGCTGTCGGAGCGCCCGACGACGAGGTGAATGCCGAACGGTGTGTGCTGCGGCGCCGGATCGATCACTTGTGCCACCTGCGTCATCGTCTGGCCGAAGTGACGGGTAACGCCGGTGACCAGAACATCGCCGTGGCCGAGCGCGACGAGCAGCGACGCGAAGATGTTGCGATCCTGGTTCACCATGCGCTGGACGTCGCGGTAGAGCGCGCCCTTGCGTTGCAGCCGGCGATAAAGATGCTCGACCATTCCGGGAACAAGCGGGCTGATGCGGCTGTTCTCGATCTCGAACGCGTCGGCGTCCTCGGCGCCCAGCTTCCTGAGGCCGTCCTTGACGCGCTCGTCGCGGCCGACGAGCACGGGAATGCCATAGCCGGCGGCGCGGATCGTCATCGCCGCGCGCAGCACGATCTCTTCCTCGGCCTCGGCAAAAACGATGCGTTTGGGGTTGGCTTTGGCGGCATCGTAGCTGCCGGCAAGCACCGCCGTCGTCGGGTTGAGCCGCGTGCGCAGCTCGGTGCGATAGGCATCCTCGTCGATGATCGGCCGCTGCGCGACGCCGGTCGCCATCGCCGCGCGTGCGACGGCGAGCGGTACCGCCTCGATAAGGCGTGGGTCGAACGGCGCCGGGATGATGTATTCGGGGCCGAACACCGGCTGCCTGCCATATGCAGCGGCGACCTCGTCGGGTACCGTCTCGCGGGCAAGGTCGGCGAGCGCCTCGGCCGCCGCGATCTTCATCTCCTCGTTGATCGTCGTCGCGCGCACGTCGAGCGCGCCGCGGAAAATATAGGGAAAGCCCAGCACGTTGTTGACTTGGTTCGGATAGTCGGAGCGGCCGGTGGCGATAATCGCGTCGCTGCGGACGGCATGCGCCTCCTCGGGCAGGATCTCGGGAACCGGGTTCGCCATCGCGAAGATGATCGGGTTCGCCGCCATTGCCTTCACCATTTCCGCCGTCACCGCGCCCGCCACTGACAGGCCGAGGAACACGTCGGCGCCCGTCATCGCGTCGAGCAGCGTCCGCTCGTCGGTTTTCACGGCATAGGCTGACTTCCATTGGTTGAGGTCGGTACGCTTGTCATGGATGACACCCTTGCTGTCGCACATGCGGACGTGGTCGCGGGGCATGCCCATGGCGATGATCAGCTCGGCGCAGGCGATGGCGGCGGCGCCGGCACCGTTCACCACCATCTTGACGTCCTTGATCGACTTGCCGGTAATCTTCAGCGCATTGATCAGCCCCGCCGCCGAGATGATCGCGGTGCCATGCTGGTCGTCGTGGAAGACAGGGATCTTCATCACCTCGCGCAGCCGGCTTTCGATGATGAAGCAGTCCGGCGAGGCGATGTCCTCAAGGTTGATGCCGCCGAAACTCGGCTCCATCAGCCGGATGGCGCTGACCAGCTCGTCGACGTCCTCGCTGGCCAGTTCGATGTCGATCGAATCGACATCGGCGAAGCGCTTGAACAGCACCGCCTTGCCTTCCATGACCGGCTTAGATGCCAGCGCGCCGAGGTTGCCGAGGCCCAGGATTGCGGTGCCGTTCGAGATGACGGCGACCAAGTTGCCCTTGGCCGTGTAGTCATAGGCGAGCACGGGGTCGGCGGCGATCGCCTCGACTGGTACGGCGACGCCTGGCGAATAGGCAAGGCTGAGGTCGCGCTGCGTCGCCATTGGTTTCGACGCGATGATCTCGATCTTGCCGGGGCGTCCCTGTGCGTGGAACCGAAGTGCCTCCTCGTCGCTGAACTTGACCGAACTGCCCTTCGACAAATGTCTTCTCCCCCCGGTCAGGCGCGCTATGTGTCATGCCGATGTATAGCGAAGCCAGGTCCCCGTCCACCAAGGCCGGAGCGACGCCGATGATGGCGCAGTATCTCGCCATCAAGGCGGATGCGGGCGAATGCCTGCTGTTCTATCGGATGGGCGACTTCTACGAGCTGTTCTTCGACGACGCCGTTGTCGCGGCGGGTGCGCTTGACATCGCGCTCACCAGGCGCGGCCAGCACATGGGCGCCGACATCCCCATGTGCGGCGTTCCGGTGCACAGCCACGAAGCCTATCTCGCGCGCCTTATCGCCAAGGGCTTCCGCGTGGCGATAGCCGAGCAGGTCGAGGATCCGGCCACCGCCAGGAAGCGCGGTGCCAAGAGCGTCGTCGCCCGCGCCATCGTACGCGTCGTCACGCCGGGCACGATCACCGAGGAAACGCTGCTCGATGCGCGCCGTGCGAACTGGCTGGCGGCGATCGGCGAGGCGGCAGGCGCCGCGGCGTTGGCATGGTGCGACCTGTCGTCGGGGGATTTCGTGACCGCACCGGCGGGAGACGACATGCCTGCCGAGCTTGCCCGCATTGCGCCGGCGGAACTGATCTTTGCCGAGGGCAGTGCCGTGCCCGCGGGCCATGCCGCGCTGGCGCGACCGCGCGGCGATTTCGACAGCGCCGCCGGCGCACGACGGCTGACGGCGCGCTTCGGTGTTGCCGCGCTCGACGGCTTTGGTGCCTTCACGCGCGCCGAGATTGCGGCGGCCGGAGCGCTGCTCGCCTATGTCGAGGCGACGCAGAAGGGCGCCGAGGTGCGGTTGCGCCCGCCGGTGCGGCACCTTCCCGCAAGCGTGATGCAGATCGACGCGGCGACGCGCGCGAGCCTGGAGCTGACGACGGCCGGCAGCGGCGGACGCAAGGGTTCGCTGCTCGACTGCATCGACATGACGATCACTGCGGCGGGTGCGCGGCGGCTCGCCGAGGACATTGCCGCCCCGCTGACGGCGCCCGCCGACATCGGCGAGCGACTCGACGCCGTCGGCTGGTTCGTTGGCCTGCCGACCGTTCGCGAGCGTGTCCGTGCAGCATTGAAGGTGATCCCCGACATCGACCGCGCGATCGGACGGCTTGCCGCCGGCCGTGGCGGCCCGCGCGATCTCGGTCTCGTGCGCGCCGCGCTCGAGGGTGCGTTCGCGCTGAAGGGGCTGCTCGCGCGGTCGGCGGCGCTCGGCATGCCGCCGCTGCTCGAACGCGAGCTCGACGCGATTGGCCCCCAGCGCGCACTTATCGACCAGCTCACCGCGGCGCTTGTCGCCGAACCCGGCGTCGCCGTTGCCGACGGCGGCTTCATCGCCGAGGGCTTCGACCCCGCGCTTGACGAGTTGCGCAGCCTTGCTCGCGACGCACGCCGCCACATCGCCGCGCTCGAGGCGCGCTACCGGACCGAGACCGGCATTGCGACGCTCAAGATCCGCCACAACAATGTGCTCGGCTACCATATCGAGGTTGCGGCAAGGCACGCCGACGCGCTGCTGACGGCGGACAGCGGCTTTGTCCATCGGCAGACGCTCGCGGGGGTCGTTCGCTTCAACAGCGTCGACCTCGCTGCACTGGCACAGCGGATCGCCGAGGCATCGTCGCATGCGCTGGCGATCGAGGCAGCGCACTTCGATGCGCTGCGTGCCGCGGTACTTGCCGCCGCCGACGCGGCGAGCGCGACGGCGGCGGCGCTGGCGCGCATCGACGTCGCCGCGGCACTTGCCGAGGTCGCGGCGCGCGGCGGCTGGACGCGCCCCGATGTCGACGACAGTACGGCGTTCGCCGTCGTCGGCGGCCGTCACCCGGTGGTTGAAACGGCGCTCGGCCGCGCTCGCGAGGCGTTTGTCGCCAACGACTGCGACCTTGGTCCCGACCGCCGGCTGTGGCTGCTGACCGGTCCCAACATGGCCGGCAAGTCGACCTTCCTGCGCCAGAACGCGCTCATCGCCGTACTGGCGCAGGCAGGCAGTTTCGTTCCCGCGAAGGCGGCACGAATCGGTATCGTCGATCGCCTGTTCAGTCGTGTCGGCGCGTCGGACAACCTCGCCGAGGGCCGGTCGACATTCATGGTCGAAATGGTTGAAACGGCGGCGATCCTGCGTCAGGCGACGCAACGCTCGCTGGTCATCCTCGATGAAGTGGGACGCGGTACATCGACCTATGACGGCCTGGCGATCGCCTGGGCGGTGGTCGAGTCGATCCACGACAGCCTCGGCTGCCGGTGCCTGTTCGCGACGCACTTTCACGAGCTGACCAGTCTTGCCGGCCGCCTGGCGGCGTTGCATCTCGCGACCGTGCGTGTGCGCGAGTGGAAGGGCGAGCTTGTCTTCCTGCACGAGGTCACCGACGGCGCCGCCGATCGCAGCTATGGGCTTGCCGTCGCGCGCCTTGCCGGCCTGCCCGAGGCTGTGAACCGCCGAGCCGGCGAGGTGCTTGCCCGGCTTGAAGACGGGCGGGCGCGCACCGGTGGCCTCGCCGCCGGACTTGCCGACTTGCCGCTGTTTGCGGCGGCGCCCGCGGGCGCGGCGAGCGATCCGCTGCGCGATGCGCTGGCTGCATTGCGGCCTGACGAGTTGACGCCGCGCGCCGCGCTCGACGCGCTTTACGATCTCAAGCGCTTGCTGGACGAGTCCGGCTAGGCCGTCCTAAGCTCGCGCGCATGACCGACCGCTTCCACCGTGTCAGCGACCGCCGCGCGATCATCGATCGCCGCGCCGTGGCCGAGCGGCTTGCCGAGGCGCCGGCCGAGCGCGCGGCGGCGGTCGCGATCCTGCGCGATGCACTTGCCCCGGCGAAGGCGGAAATGCGGCGGCGCATCGCGGTAGCGCCGAACAAGGGTCTTGAACATGCCAACGCACAGGCGTTTCTCACCGACCAGCTGCTTCGCCTGGCGTTCGACTTTGCGACGCAGCGCCTGTACCCGGTCGGCAACCCGAGCGCGGCTGAGCGGCTGACGCTGTGTGCCGTCGGCGGCTATGGCCGCGGCGAGATGGCACCGTTCTCGGACATCGACGTCCTGTTCCTGACGCCGCAGAAGCCGACCGGATGGACCGAGCAGATCGTCGAGACCATACTCTACATGCTGTGGGATCTCGGGCTCAAGGTCGGCCATGCGACGCGCTCCGTCGCTGACCTCATTCGCCTGTCGCGCGAGGACGTCACCATCCGCACCGCGATGCTGGAGGCGCGGTACGTGTGGGGCGACCAGCCGCTCTATGATGAGGCTGGCGTGCGCTTCCGCCGCGACGTCGTCGCTGGTACCGAGCGCGAGTTCACGCAGCTGAAGCTCGCCGAGCGCGAGGCACGGCACGCGCGCATGGGCGACAGCCGCTACGTCGTCGAGCCCAATGTCAAGGATGGCAAGGGCGGCCTGAGGGATCTGCATACACTGTTCTGGATCGGTAAGTATGTGCACAAGGTCGAGCGTGCCGCTGAACTCGTCGACGCGGGCCTGTTGACGCCCAGGGAATGCCGCCAGTTCAACAAGGCGGAAAACTTCCTCTGGTCGGTGCGCATCAGCCTCCACGACCTGTCGCGCCGCGCCGAGGAGCGGCTGACGTTCGACCTGCAGCGCGAACTTGCCGCTCGGCTCGGCTACCAGGACCGCGCGGGGATGGCGGCGGTCGAGCGCTTCATGCGGCACTATTTCCTGATGGCACGGCTGGTCGGCGACCTCACCGGGCTGTTCCTCGCGCACCTCGAGGAAACCTATGCCGAAAGCCGGCTTCGCCTGCCGAGCCTGCGGCGGTCACCGGCGAAGCTTGCCGGCTTCACGCTGCAGCGCGGCCGCATCGGGGTGCCCACCGACGATTTTTTCGCGAAGGATCCGGCGCGGCTGATCGAGATGTTCGCGCTCGCTGATCGTCATGGGCTTGACATCCATCCGCAGGCGATGCGGCAGGCGGGGCGCGACGCCCGCTTGATCGATGCGGCGGTGCGCCGTGACCCACGCGCCAACGCGCTGTTCATGGATGTGCTGACCAGTCCCCGCGCACCCGATCTCGTGCTGCGATGGATGAACGAGGCGGGGGTGTTCGGCCGCTTCATCCCCGACTTCGGTCGCGTCGTCGCGCGCATGCAGTACGACATGTACCACCACTACACCGTCGACGAGCACACCATCCGGGCGATCGGTCTCGTCGCGAGGATCGAATCGGGCGCGCTCAAGACCGAGCATCCGGTCAGTTCGGCAATCATCCGCCAGATCGCCTCGCGGCGGGTGCTCTATGTCGCGGTGCTGCTGCACGACATTGCCAAGGGCCGCGGCGGCGACCACAGCGAGCTCGGTACGGAGGTCGCGATGCAGCTTTGCCCGCGGCTAGGCCTGACGCCGGCCGAGACCGAGACGGTCGCATGGCTGGTCCGCTACCACCTGTTGATGTCGGCGACGGCGTTCAAGCGCGACCTCGCCGACTGGAAAACGATCCAGGACTTCGTTGGCGTCGTGCAGAGCGTCGAACGGTTGCGACTACTGCTTGTGCTCACGGTCGTCGACATCCGCGCCGTCGGCCCCGGCACCTGGACCGAATGGAAGGCGCAGTTGCTGCGCGACCTGTTCGACGCCGCCGAGGAGATGCTGCGGCTCGGCCATCAGCAGCGCGGCCGCGCCGAACGCATCGCCGCCAAGAAAGATGAGCTCAGGCAAGCGCTTGGCTGGCCCACGGCGGACTTCGAGCGCCACTCCGCCCGCTTCTACGACAGCTACTGGGTGGCGGAGCCAATCCCGTCTCTGGTCGCCAACGCCAGGCTGATTGCTGCTGCGAGCGACGGTATTTCGGTCGCGACGACAGTCGACGAGGCGCTTGGAGCGACGCAGGTGGCGGTCTATGCGCCCGACCATCCCGGCCTGTTCTACCGCATCGCCGGCGGCATCAGCCTTGTCGGCGCCAACATCCTCGATGCCCGCATCCACACGACGCGCGACGGCATGGCGCTCGACAATCTGGTCGTGCAGACGCCGTCGGGACAGGCGCTCGAACCGCGCGCGCGCGACCGGTTGGCGCAGACCGTGCGCGATGCTGCCCAGGGTCAGGTCCGTCTCGCCGAACAGCTTGCCGCGCGGCCGTTGCCGCGCACCCGCGCCGACGTTTTCCGCGTCGAACCCAATGTCCTCGTCGATAACAAGGCGTCGAACCGCTACACCGTGATCGAGGTGCACGCGCTCGACCGTCCGGCGCTGCTCTACGGCATCACTCGCGCGCTGTTCGACGCGAAGCTGTCGATCAGCTCGGCGCACATCGCAACCTATGGCGAGCGCGCGGTCGACGTCTTCTACGTGACCGACCTCACCGGCCAGAAGATCGACAGCACGGCGCGCCTCAAGGCCTTGCAGAAACGGCTGCTGGCGGTCGCCGCGGGCGAGGAGGCGCGGGCGGCGGCATAAGAAAGGGGCCCGCATGATGCGGGCCCCTCAGGTCGTCCGATCGTCGGCCGATCAGAACTTGGTCTTCACCGTCACGCCATAGGTGCGCGGCTCGCCGGGAAAGTTGATGAACAGCTGGTTTGCGCTTGCGGCCAGGCCGTCGCGAACCGCCCTGAAGGTGCCGCCGCCCTGGAGCGGCGTGTCAGCCGAAATCTGTTGGTACTTTATGTTGAACAGGTTCTGGCCCCACAGCTCGATGCCCCAGCGCCGGTCCTCGCCATAGAGGCCGAGGCGGCCGTTGAACACCGCATAGCCGTCCTGTGTCTTTTCAAGATCGAGGTCGGAGCCGGTGTTGGTGTCGCTCTGATAGCGCATGTCGAGATAGACGAGCGCCGACATGCTGTCGCCAACGGGCGGGGTCCAGGCGATCGCGCCGGTGAACGCCCATTCGGACGAGAACAGCCGGCGGCCCGGCAACTGGAACAGCACCGGCGACAGCGGCCGGCCATTGGTGCCGACGAGGTTGTTGCTGTAGCGCGAGTCGAGGTAGGTGAGACCGCCGTTCAGCGACAGGTTGGGCGCCGGATAGACGGACGTTTCAAGCTCGAAGCCTTCCGAGACCACGCCGGGCTTCAGCCGGTCGGGCGCGCAGGCGCCGGTGGTTGGGCTTGCATCGCTGTCGGCACCGCCCAGGTCGTCCTTGCAGCCCTGCAGGTTTGTCACCTCGAAATTGACGCCGTTGAACGTGTTCAGCTGGAAGTTGTCGAACTCCTGGCGGAACAGCGCGACATTGACGTCGATACCGGGGCCGTCCCACTTCACGCCGATCTCGTAGGCGTCGACCTTCTCGGCGTCGAACTGCAGGTCGAACGCCTCCGGCCGGCCGTTGCCGGGCGTGTTCGCCGGCAGCGCCAGCCGCGCCGCGCAGGCGGGGTCGAACGTCGCGTTGCAGCGCCGGTCGAGCGCCGAGGTGTCGAGGTTGAAGCCGCCGGCCTTGTAGCCGCGAGAGAACGAGCCGTAGATCAATAGGTCGGGATTCGGCTTGAAGCTCAGCACCGCGGTGCCCGTCCACTCGTCCTCCTTGCGCGTCGTGCCGGGATCGGAGCTTGTGAAGCCCGGCGCAGTGTTGTTGATGACGCAGGGCAGGGTCTGCAGTGATTGCAGCGGTGAATTGATGATGAGCGAGCACAGCGCATTGTTGGTATTGGTGCTCGACGTCAGATCCTTCTTCTCGTTGGTGTAGCGGAGGCCGACGGTCAGCGACAGCTTGTCGGGGACGATCTGCAGCACGTTGTGGGTGAAGAAGGCGTAGTTGCGGCTGTCCTGTTCGAAGATGTTGCGCACGACGCCGACGTTGTTGAGCGTCAGCCCCGGCTGGCCGAGCGCAGCGGCAACCGAGCCGAAACCGGGCCGCAACGGGTTGGCCCGAAGCGCGTTGAGCAGCGGGCTGCCGGTCGCGGTCGCGGCGGCGTTGAGCACGGCAAGGTTGATGCAGTTGGGATCGGTGGGCAGCAGCGCGGCAGGCAGCACGCCAGCCATCAGCAGGCAGTTGGCATAGCGCTCGTAATCGTTGCCATATTTGAGGTCGTCGTCAACGAACAGGCTTTCGTCGGCGTAATAGGCACCGACCAGCCAGTCGAGCCGGTCGTTGAATGCCGTTCCCTGCAGCCGGATTTCCTGCGTGAACGTCTTGAACTGCCGGTCAAGATCGGTGCGGCGGAGGATGTCGACGGCGTTGAAGTCGGCGTCCTGGCCCTGCGCGTTCTTGTAGTTGCGGTAGGCGGTGATCGCGGTGAGGTTGGCGCCGCCCAGGTCCCAGTTGAGCTCGCCCGAAATGCCCCAGTCGGTGCTGTCCGAACGATAGTCGAAGCCGGGGGTCGTCGACTGCGCGCGGACGAACGCGCTGCTGTCGCTCGGCAGCTGGTAGTTGGCGCCGAGCGTCTGCAGGATCGGCAGCAGCGTGTTCGCGCTGATGATCACCTCGCCGGATGTCGGGTTGCGCGTAAGGTTGCGGACGGGCGACTGGAGCACCGCGCCGCAGCACATCCGCGACCTCGAGGTGCGGACCGATCTCGA
>CAYVVV010000060.1:0-13837 GCA_964455325.1 uncultured Sphingosinicella sp.
ATGCGCGAGGAGCGCGAGGCGGTGATGGCGCTTGTCCGGCATGGCTGGGGTGAGAACAATCCCGCCTACCGGCAGATCTTCTCGCACAGCTTCTTTCCGGCGGCGACGCCCGAGGAAATCGACTGGTTCAACGAGTTCCAGCGCCGCACGACGAGTGCCGCGAACGCGGTGCGCTTCCTCGAAGTCTTCGCCACGATCGACGTGCGCCACCGGCTGGCATCGCTCGCTGTACCGACGCTCGTCATCCATTCGCGCGACGATGCGCGCGTGTCGGTCAAACACGGCAAGCGGCTGGCGGCGGAGATACCGGGCGCGACGCTGGTGACACTCGACAGCGCCAGCCACACGCCGCTCGGCCGCGAACCCGCGTACGAAGTGATGATGGCGCGCATCCGCGCGTTCCTTGCCGCCGGTTGAGCGGAGACTGTCGGCCAGTCTTACATCTTCTCGTCGCCAGAGGAGGGGTTTCGCGTTTTTTCAGAGCGTTATGAATGTGGCGCGACTCTTGCTTGGTACGATAGCGGAACGATTTTCCGTTGAGTTGACCATAATGCGATCGATGCTGTTTGTTGGCGCCGCCCTGGCGGCTGCGGGGGCGAGCGCCGCGCAGGCAACCATCATCACCCACAATTACGACACGCAGGTGACGACCAGCACGTCGAGCCCGAGCGGTGTCCCCGTAGTGACATGGGACGACGGTGGCGGTTCGGGAACGGTCACGCTGACCATCGATCTCAACCCGCTGAGCTCTGCGGAGTTCATCACCAGCTTCTGGTTCAACTTCGCCGGTGCGGGCGTCACGCCGCTGACGATCACGCGCACCGGCGGAACCGGTCCGGCGGCCGGTTTCATAACGATCAACCCGATCGTTGCGAACGGGTACAACTCGGCCGGTCCGAACGGCCTGTTCGATGGCCTGATCGAGTTCGACTCGAGCAACGCCGGTGGCGGTGTCCGCCGTTTCAACTTTGACGAAACGCTCGTGTTCACGATCACGGGCGCCGGAATTACCGCGAACGACTTCAACGTGTTCAGCGCCGTCGGCGGCGGCGGGTCCGATACGCAGCTTGGCCAGATGCACATCCAGGGACTGGCCGACGGCGGCTCGGTACACGTCTCGCCGGGTGACCCGCACGACGTGCCCGAACCGGCTGCGGTCGGGCTGCTTGGGCTTGGCCTGCTGGCTGTTGCCGCGCGGCGCCGTCGCCTCGCGCGCTGACCGAGAAGCGGAACGACACGGTGCAGGGCCCCTTGCGGGCCCTGCTCATTTCGCGGCCTTCCGGAACAACAGCGACAGGTTGTTGGCCGGCATCCCGACGATGGTCTCGAGCCGAAGGCCCGCGGCGGCGGCAAGGATTTCGACATCCTCCACGCTGCGCAGCCCCCAGGCCGGATTGCGCGCGCGCAAGGACTGGTCGAACGTGACGTTCGACGGCGCCGTCGCCACCCCGCGGCGTAGAAAAGGTCCGTAAACGTAGAGAACTCCGCCGGGTGGCAGCGTCCGGGCGGCGCCTGCCAGCAACCCTTGTGTCGCCGTCCACGGGCTGATGTGGACCAAGTTGATGCAGACGATGGCGTCGGCTTGTTCGACCGGCCACCCATCGCGTATCACGTCGAGGTCGATCGGTTCATCAAGATTGGCGAGGTTCGCTTTGGCGCGGAACGCGGCGATCGATGCCCGTGCTGCCGGATCGGGGTCGGAAGGCAGCCAGCGCAGGTGCGGGAATCGCCGCGCCATGTGTACGGCATGAATGCCGCTTCCCTCGGCGATCATCAACACGCGGCCGGTTGCCGGCAACGCGTCGGCGAGCACGGCGGCGATCGGGTCGCGATTGCGCAGTGCCGCAGGGGCGTCAAGCTTCACCATCGGCCGCGCACGACGCTATTCGCCGGCAACCGGAAAGCCGCGGTTGCGCAGCAGCGCTTCGACCTTCGGGTCGCGCCCGCGGAACATGCGATAGGCTTCGGCCCGGTCGATGGCGTTGCCGCTGGCGAGAATGACGTCAACGAAACGCTTCGCTGTCTCGGCGTGCCATGGATCGCCCGTCTCCTCGAACGCGGCCCATGCATCGGCGGCCATCACGTCCGACCACAGGTACGAATAGTAGCCGGCGGAGTAGGCATCCGACGTGAACAGATGGTTGAAGTGGGGCAGCCGATGCCGCATCGCGATTTCCTTCGGCATGCCGATTTCGGCAAGGATCGCGCGCTCGGCGGCAGCAGGGTCGATGTCGCCGTCTGGATCGGTATGTATCTTCATGTCGACCAGTGCCGAGCCCAGATACTCGACCGTTTCGAAGCCTTGGTTGAACGTTTCGGCCGCCTTCAGCTTGTCGATCAGCGTCTGCGGCATCTTCTCGCCGGTCTTGTAGTGGCGCGCGTACGTGTCAAGAATCTCGGCTGTCAGTACCCAGTTTTCATGCACCTGGCTGGGGAACTCAACGAAGTCGCGCGGCGTGCTGCCAAGCGAAGGGTAGGTGGTGTCGTTCGACAGCGCGTGCAGCGCGTGGCCGAATTCATGGAACAGCGTGCGCGCGTCGTCGAGGCTGATCAGCACCGGCTCGCCCGGCGCGCCCTTGGTGAAATTATTGTTGTTGGACACGATGGCATCGACCTGCTTGCCGCCCAGCTTGCGCTGCTGTTGGTAGGTCGCCTGCCATGCACCCGAGCGCTTGTACTGGCGCGCGAAATCGTCGCGATAGAGATAACCGACGTGGCTACCGTCGGCCTTGTTGGTCACGTGGTAGACGCGAACGTCGGGATGGAACACCGGCACCGTGCCGGTGATCTCCTTGAACGCATAGCCATAGAGTCGTCCCGCCATATAATAGGACGCCTCGATCATGTTATTGAGTTCGAAGTAGTTCTTGAATTCGTTCTGGTCGAGGTCGTAGCGCGCCTTCCTGGCCTTTTCGGCGTAGTAGCGATAGTCCCACGGTTCGATCGTGATGCCGGCGCCCTCGGCGTCGGCCAGCCTCTGCATGTCGGCGACTTCCTCGGCCACTCGGGCGCGGGCGGCGGGCCAGACACGCTGCATCAGCTGCATCGCCCGCTCGGGATCCTTTGCCATGGTGTCGGACATGCGCCAATGCGCGTGGCTTTCGTAGCCCATCAGCTTTGCCCGTTCGGCACGCAGCCTGACGATCTGCCTGATGATCTCGTGCGTATTGTTTGCATTGGCATTGTCGCCGCGGTTGACGAAGGCGCGCCAGACTCGTTCGCGCAACGCCCGATTGTCGGAAAACGTCAGGAACGGATCGACGGCCGACCGCGTGTTGACGACGGCATAACCTGACAGCCCGCGCGTTTCTGCGGCAGCCTTGTAGCTGGCGACCAGTGCTGGCGGCAGGCCCAAGAGATCCGCGTCGGAAAGCGCTACCCAGGTGTCCTCGTCGGCCTGCACCTTGTTGCCGAAATCGGTGAACAGCGCCGCCAGCCGCATGTTGATCTCACCGACCTTGGCTTTGGTTTCGGCATCGAGGCCAGCGCCGCGCCGCACGAAATCATCGTGGGTCTCCTCGACGAGCCGCAGCTGCTCGGCGCTCAGCCGCAGCGAATGGCGCCTGTCGTGGACGGCCTTGATGCGCGCATAGAGCTGTTCATTGAAATTGATGCGGTCGAAGACCTCCGACAGCATCGGCCTGATATCGCGCGACAACACTTGATACTCGGGCGAATTCATGTTCGAGGTCATCACCGCAAACAGCGTCGACAGCCGCGTCATCGGCTCGCCGGCCCGTTCCAGTGCGACGATGGTGTTTTCGAACGTCGGCTTCTGCCGATTGTTGGCGATCGCGTCGATTTCTGCGAGCAACTGGTCGCGCGCCGAGTCGAACGCCGGCTTGAACAGCTTGACGTCGACCTTGTCCCACGGCGGCAGACCGCCGTTGGGCCCGGTCCACGGCGTAAGCAAACGGTCATGGTCCGCGGCTGCGGCGGCAGACTCGGCTGCCATGACCGGGTCGGTCAGCACAGTCGTCAGGAGCAATGCGCCGACCGCGGCGCGCAAGGTGGTACGAAGCATCGGGTCAGTCTCCGCAGCGTTTGATGGCCGCACCGTTCGACGGCGGGGGGTCGTGTCGACCATAGTTCGACGAACGCCGAATGGAAGCGGGCAAATACCCCCGCGTCGCATCCCTCTCGCCTTCGTCGCCGTAGATGCTATGAGACGCGCCATGCATCGCTATGCCAATCCTGCCCGGTTTCTGAAGCTGGCGCGGCCGCTGACCGGCATCGCCATGCTGCTTGGCTTGCTGCTGACGACGGCTGGACTATGCTGGGGGCTGTTCGTCGCGCCGGCCGACTATCTGCAGGGCGAAAGCGTCCGGATCATGTACGTCCATGTACCGATGGCGTGGTTGTCGCTCGCCGGCTATGCCGGGCTTGGCCTTACCGGCATCGCCATTGTCGTCTGGCGGCATCCGCTTGCCGAGGTTGCGCTCGCGTCGCTGGCGCCCGTCGGCGCCGTTTTTGCCGCCGTGTGTCTCGCGACAGGCTCGATCTGGGGACGGCCGACGTGGGGCACGTGGTGGGTGTGGGACGGTCGGCTGACGTCAATGCTGGTTCTGTTCTTCCTTTACATCGGAGTGATCGCGATTGCGCGCGCCTTCGACGAACCGTCGCGCGGCGCGCGCGCCGCTGCGGTGCTTGCGATATTCGGGCTCGTCAACCTGCCAATCGTCAAGTTCTCGGTGGAATGGTGGAACACATTGCACCAGCCGGCATCGATCACGCTCGGCGGCTCGACCATCGACGCGGCGATGCTGCAGCCGCTGCTCGTCAGCTCGACCGGGTTTGCGCTGCTATTCGCGGCGGCGGTGCTGATGCGGATGCGTGCCGGCGTGGCGCGGCAGCGACTGGCCGCGCGCGCGGCGCGGCTGGCGGGATCAACAGCATGAATGCGATCCCGTTTGTCGTCGCCGCCTATGCCGTCGCCGTACTCGGCATTGGTGGGCTGCTATTGATGAGCTGGCTCGGCATGCGGCGCACCGAGCGTGCCATCGAAACGATGCAGGGCGAGCGGTGAAGCCCAAACATCAGCGGCTGGTGCTGGCCGGTGCGGCGGTTGCGGCACTGATGGCCGCGGCGGCGCTCGCCATTCCGGCACTGCGCGAGCAGGCCGCCTATTTCTACACGCCCGCCGATATTGCGGCGAAGGGGGTACGGCCGGGGCAGGCAATCCGCCTTGGCGGGCTGGTGGAAACGGGATCGGTCGCGCGTACCGCCGACGGCCTGACGATGACCTTTCGTGTTACCGACCGGCTGAAAACGGTCGCCGTTGCCTACACCGGCATTGTCCCCGACCTCTTCCGCGAAGGCCAGGGCGTCATTGCCGACGGCCGCTTTGACGGTCGCGGCGTGTTTCAGGCCGAAACGCTGCTCGCCAAGCACGACGAGAACTACATGCCGCCCGAAGTAGCGAAGGCGATGGCCGATGCCGAGGCGAAGGCAAAGGCGCGGCCAATACCCTCGATGGAAGCGGGGCGGCGGTGATTCCGGAGCTTGGGCATGCCGCGCTTTGGGTAGCGGCGGGGCTTGCACTGGTGCAGGCGCTGTCGGCAATCCTGCCACGGCAGCGCATCGCGGTTCCGGCCGCGCTCGTGCAGGCGGCGCTGTGCCTTGTCGCGTTCGCTGCGCTGACCTGGGCGTTCGTCGTGTCCGACTTTTCGGTCGGTCTTGTCGCCGCCAACAGCCACACCGCAAAGCCGATGCTCTACAAGCTGACCGGCGTATGGGCGAACCATGAAGGCTCGATGCTGCTATGGATCACCGTGCTGGCCCTGTTCGGCGCGGTAGCGGCGTTGCGTGCGGTGCAGCTTGGCGATCGGTTTCGCACCGTGCTGCTGTCCGCACAGGGCTGGATTGGCCTCGGCTTCTATGCGTATCTGCTGCTTGCCTCGAACCCGTTCGAGCGGATTGCACCCGCGCCGATCGAGGGCTCGGGACTCAATCCGCTGCTGCAGGATCCCGGCCTCGCCTTCCACCCGCCGCTGTTGTACCTCGGTTATGTCGGCCTGTCGGTAACCTTCGCCTTCGCCGTCGCTGCGCTCGTCGAGCGGCAGGTCGGTCCGGCGTGGGCGCGCGCGGTGAAGCCGTGGGTGCTCGGCGCGTGGAGCTTCCTGACCGCCGGCATCGTGCTCGGCAGCTTCTGGGCCTATTACGAACTCGGCTGGGGCGGCTGGTGGTTCTGGGATCCGGTCGAGAACGCCTCGCTGATGCCGTGGCTGGCGGCGACGGCACTGTTCCATTCGGTGGGCGTGCTCGCCGCGCGCGACGCGCTGCGCAACTGGACGATACTGCTTGCCGTCATCGCCTTCTCGCTGTCGATGGTGGGCACGTTCATCGTCCGTTCGGGGCTGCTGACCTCGGTGCACGCGTTCGCTGTCGATCCTGAGCGCGGCGTGTTCCTGCTTGTCCTGCTGGCGCTGTATATCGGCGGCGCGCTGGCGCTTTATGCCCTGCGCGCCGCGACGGTGACGGCCGGTGCGCCGTTCGCGCCGATCAGCCGGGAAGGCAGCCTCGTTGCCAACAACCTGATCCTGTCGGCGGTGCTCGGCGTTGTCTTGCTCGGCACGCTCTATCCGTTGCTCCTTGATGCGGCGACGGGCGAACAGGTGTCCGTCGGTGCACCTTACTATGAAAGCGCGCTGCTGCCGCTGCTCGTCGTACTCGTTCTGCTGATGGCGGCAGGGCCGCTGATGCGCTGGCGGCGCATGGCCCTTCCCGATCTTGGTCGCCGACTGCTGCCGGCGCTTGGCGGCGCGGCGCTATTCATCACCGTTGCCGCATGGCTCGGCCTGCGCAGCGCGCTCGGTCTTGCGGGCGCCGCGCTTGCCGGTTGGCTCCTCCTTGCCAGCGCCATGATCGTCACCGGGCGCAGGTGGCGCCGCGTGCCCGCGACCACCTGGGGCACCGCGGCCGCGCATGCCGGTATTGCGGTAATGACGCTCGGTATCAGCGCAAGCGGCGCGTTGTCCGAGGAGCGGCTCGCCAACCTCGCGCCCGGCGGGACGATGACCGCCGGCGGCTTCGTCGCGCGGCTCGACGGCGTCGAACCCGTGGCCGGGCCGAACTATACGGCGCTCCGCGGCATCATCAGTGTCACGGCACCGACGGTTTCGGCGACCTTGTTTCCCGAACGCCGCAGCTTCACCAATCCGATGAACGAGACGACTGAAACCGATATTCTGCCGCTCTGGTCGGGTAATCTCTATGCCGTGCTCGGCAAGGGTGACGGCAGCGGACGCTGGCAGCTGCGATTGCACTGGCAGCCGCTCGTTGCGCTGATCTGGATTGGCGGTCTGTTGGCAGCAGCGGGAGCGATGGTCTCGATGCTCGGGACACGGCGTCGATGACGCGACGCATCGCCTTGCTTGTGCCGCTCGCGATGTTCGTTGGTTTTGTCGCGCTCGCCATTTTTCGTCTCGCCGATCCAGGCGAGCGCTCGATCACATCGAAAATGGTCGGCAAGCCGTTTCCAGAGATCGACCTGCCGGGGCTCGATGCCGCCAACCCCGGCCTTGCGACCAGCGACCTGCGCCAGGGAACGGTGACACTGGTCAACGTTTTTGCCAGCTGGTGCATCCCGTGCCGCGTCGAAGCACCCCAACTCGACCGGCTGGCCAAGGCCGGTGTTGTCATACACGCAATCGCGGTGCGCGACCGGCGCGAGGACATCGGCGCCTTTCTGGCCGAAAATGGCGATCCCTTCGCGCGCATCGGTATAGACCCCGACAGCAAGGCGATGCTGGCGCTCGGCGCGTCTGGCGTGCCTGAGACGTTCCTGGTCGATGGCGGAGGCGTCATCCGCAAGCAGTATATCGGCGAGATCCGGCCCGAGCAGGTCGCGGTCGTGCTGCGCGAAATCGAGGCGGCCAGGTGAAGCGCGCGATGATCCTTGTTCCGCTGCTGCTCGTTGCCGCGGCGCCCCATGCCGATATGCCGCTTGCCGACCCGGCGGCGGAGCGCGAGGCGCGCGCGCTGATGGAGGAATTGCGCTGTCTCGTCTGTCAGCACCAGTCGATCGCCGACAGCGACGCCGACATGGCCGGCGACATGCGTGCGGTGGTGCGCGAGCGAATCGCCGCCGGCGAGGAGCCTGCCGCCGTCCGCGCCTACCTCATCGAACGCTACGGCGACTATGTGACCTTCGACCCGCCGAAGTCGGGCGCCAATCTGGTGCTGTGGGCGGCGCCGTTCGCCTTTCTCGCCATCGGCGCGGTCGCTGCGTGGCGGCTGTTCCGGAGACATGCCGGGTGAGCGGGTGGGTCGCCATCGGCGTTCTCGTCGTCGCGACCGCGGTGGTGCTGTGGCGGCTGAGGATGCCTGCATTCGTGCTGGCGCCCGCGCTTGCCGTCGGGCTGGCAGGGTACGCTCTGACCAGTGACCCGACGATTGAAAGTGCGCCGGCACCGCCGCGCGCGGTCGACGCTGATGCAGCGCCGCAGCTCGAGGCTGCGCGCAAGCAGCTACTGGCGAACACGGGCGATATCGGCGGCTGGCTGCTGTTCGCCGACATCCTGATCGAGCAAGGCAAAAGCGAGCGCGCGGTCGAGGGGCTGCGGCTGGCGACGCGGGCGATGCCAGACAGCCCTGATCTGTGGGTGGGGCTTGGCAATGCGCTTGTCCGTCACGCCGGCGGTACGATCACGCCGGCCGCCCGGCTCGCGTTCGGGCGCGCGTCGGCGATCGACCCTGACCACCCAGGGCCGCCTTATTTCCTTGGCCTTGCCTGGCTCCAGGCGGGCGAACCCGACGAAGCACTTAAGGTGTTCGAGGCGCTGTATTCGCGCTCGCCGGCCGATGCACCGTACCGGCCCGAACTGGAACGGCTGATGCGTGGTGCACGCGCGATGATGTCCGCCGGCGTCGATGGCGGGCGCTTCACGCTGCCGCAATCGGTGCGTTAACCCGATGTTGACCATGTTCGCGCGACGCTCGCGGACATGGATGTCGCCGTTTTAACGCTTGCGCCAGCGATGCAAACACCGGCGTTCGAGCCTGTTGAAGGACCGCTGCGTCATCATGCGAGTCGCGAACCGGCGCGACCGACCGACCCGATCACCCCGCGCGACGCGCGCAAGGGGCAAACCATCGACCTTCGTGTCTAGCGAAGTCCGCAGATCTCTTCCTTGAGGCGGAGCTTTTCCTTCTTGAGCTGCGCGAGGAGCATATCGTCGGGGTGGGGTCGGTGCACTTCCTGATCGATCCGGCTTTCGAGCATCGCATGTTTCTCGGTCAGCGCTGCCAGGTGTGTGTCGACCATTCTCCGATCTCCTCCGTACGAGCGTCAGGACACTCAAGTAAATCACACCGAACGCGACTTGTCAGGGGCTTTGGTGCCCTGCGCATCGCGACAGCTACATGATGTGGTGTGATAATGCGGGCATACCGTATTTTGATGCGAGGCGCCGCAACAAACGACTCGCGACATGCAGCGGCTCGGCTATTCTGTCGGTGCGAACGACATGCCGAGTCGGGGAGACGACGGTCAGGTGGACGAGAATGAACTGCGGGCGCGGCTCGAGCACTTGCTCGAGGAGCATCGCGATCTCGATTCGGCCATCGAGGCGATCCGCGCGCTGCCCGGTCACGACCAGCTGCAGATCGCGCGCATGAAGAAACGCAAGCTGCGGCTGAAGGACGAGATCGCGTTGCTGCAGGACCAGTTGCTGCCTGACATCATTGCCTGATCGGCAACAGCGACAGTAGCCCGCCCCTCATGCTATACTGGCGCGGCAGGCAAGCACAGGATTGGACTATGGTGTTCAGGACAATTGGTGCCGCGGCACTGGCCGCTTTTGCATCGTCGACTCCCGCTGACGCAGCGGTTACCGTGCTCGGCGGCGGCTTCGCGCACTCCTGTTATCAGGCGGCAGAGTTCAAGCGGCCGCTGAGGACCGGCCTGATAGATTGCGACACGGCGCTGAAGGAGGAGACGCTGTCCCCCAAGGACCGCGCCGCAACGCATGTCAATCGCGGCATTCTGCACATGTTCGAGCGCGATTTCGACCAAGCGATCGCAGACTATGACAGTGCCATCAGGATCAGCCCGAAGCTGGCCGAGGCCTATGTCAACAAGGGCATCGCCGTGCTGCATCAGGGCAACAACCACGGCTATGCGGTCGAACTGCTGTCCAAGGGCCTGTCGCTCGATCCGGTCCGGCCCGAGGTTGCTTTCTACTCGCGCGGTGTCGCCAACGAGATGGCTGGCAATACCCGCGAAGCCTATTACGATTACAACCAGGCTGCGGCATTGAAACCCGAATGGGACGAGCCGCAAAAGGAACTGAAGCGGTTCAAGGTCGTCGACCAATAGCCGCCTGGAGCGGGTGACGGGAATCGAACCCGCACAACCAGCTTGGAAGGCTGGGGCTCTACCATTGAGCTACACCCGCGCACGGCGGGAGGGGTGTAGCCGCGCCACCCGAGCGGTGCAAGTGCGTGGCCCCATCGCAACCTATGCGTGTGACGTTAGGAAAGTCTTTACCGGTCGCGTGCGAGGGTGCAGCCACGGGGGATCATAGCGGCGGAGACGTGCCGACAATGATCCAGATTTTCGCGAAACTATACCCAACGCACGCCATACGGCGGTCGCAGCCGGTTTCGGAGCGGAGCAGGCAGACTGAGCAGCGGGCAGCGCCGCGCACGCTGGCGCTGTTCTGGTCAGCGACCGTCACGGCAGCCGACCGGCAGGTGCCCGCGATCGTTGTCGACCTGTCCGCAACCGGCGCACGCTTGCGCAGCGCGTTGAATCCCGCATCGGGTACCTTCGTCGTCGTCAAGATTGACGGCATCGAGGCACTGCACGGCGCAGTGCGCTGGTCGGACGATGGACGCTTCGGCATGCAGTTCGATCGCACGATCAATGTCGTCGACGTTCTGCGCCGGCACCGTGCAGCGACTGGACGGCACCTCGGCGCCGACGTGCTGGTGTAACAAGAACGCTTCAGCGCACGGCCAGCGCAGCGCCCAGGATCGGACCGGCAGCGGGCGACTGAACGATGACGGCGAGCCGGTCGCCGGGGAGTCGGGCAAGCTTCTCCGGATCGATGCGGACTTGGCCGGTGCCACCGGTCCAGCGGCCGACGACCGACTCTGACGCGACGACATTGGTGTAGCGGACGATTCGTCCGCCGTTCTCGCCGCGCCCGATGGCGACGCTACGCTCGCCATGCAGCGACAACAGCTTGACCTCGGCGTTGCCGCGCGGAGGACCGTCCAACGCGACGACCGCGCCGTCGCCGCGCCGATCGATCGTGACCCGCACGCTGTCGCTGCGCTGCCGGAGTTCAGCGGCAAGGCGGCCGCGATTGGAGCCGACCCATTCGCGGCTGCCATCGGCGACAAGCTGCGGCGTGTAGATCGAGCGCGTCTTGAAGCGCTGCTGGTACGCGCGCTGCAGGCGCGTGTTCTCCTCGCGCGCCAGCGTGTCCTTCCAGCCAAGCGCGTTCCAGTAGGTGACCGGCCTTGAAATGACGATGACGCCCGGCCGGTCGGCGACCTCGGCGAGCAGCCGGTCGGCGGGCGGGCAGGACGAGCAGCCCTGGCTGGTGAACAGTTCGAGCACCGTGGTGCCCGAAGGCGCGGCGGCCGGTGCCGCCGAAGCGAGCGCCAGACCGATCGGGAGGAGCATGACACGGTTCATGCTCCTCCCTACGATGCGATGGTCGGGCAGGTTACGCCGCGAGGTTCCTCAGCACGAAATGCAGGATGCCGCCGTTGCGGAAGTACGCGAGCTCGTTGTTGGTGTCGATGCGGCAGAGCGCGACGAAGCTCCCCGTCGAACCATCGGCGCGAGTGAAGCGGACCGTGACGTCCTGCCGCGGCCTGAGATCAGCGACGCCACAGATGTCGAATGCCTCGTCGCCGGTGAGGCCGAGGACTTCCGAATTCTCGCCCGTCTTGAACTGCAGCGGCAGCACGCCCATGCCGACGAGGTTGGAGCGGTGGATACGCTCGAAGCTTTCGGCGATGACGGCGCGGACGCCGAGCAGCGTCGTTCCCTTCGCCGCCCAGTCGCGCGACGAGCCGGTGCCGTACTCCTTGCCGGCAAGAACGACCAGCGGCGTGTCCGCTTCCTTGTAGCGCATGGCAGCGTCGTAGATGGGCAGCGTTTCGCCCGTCGGGATGTGCCTGGTGAGGCCGCCTTCGATGCCGGGAAGCATTTTGTTGCGGATGCGGATGTTGGCGAAGGTGCCGCGCATCATGACTTCGTGGTTGCCGCGGCGGGCGCCGTAGGAATTGAAGTCGGCGCGCGTAACCTGATGTTCGGTAAGATATTTTCCAGCCGGCGAGTCGAGCTTGATGCTGCCGGCGGGGCTGATGTGGTCGGTGGTGATGGAATCGCCGAACACCGCGAGCGCGCGCGCGCCAGCAATATCGGTCAAGGGCTTCGGCGTCATCGTCAGCCCGTCGAAATAGGGCGGGTTCTGCACATAGGTCGAAACGCTGGAGAACTGGTACGTCCGCCCGCCGGCGACGTCGATCGCCCGCCAGCGCGCGTCGCCGTCGAACACCTGCGCATAGCGTTCCCTGAACATCGCCGGCGTCAGCGAGGCTTCGACAAGCTCGCGCACCTCGCGGTTGGTCGGCCAGATGTCCCTGAGGTAGACGCCGTCTGCAATCGGCTCCGTCGTCAGATCCCTGGTCACCGTCCCGGCAAGCGCATAGGCGACGACGAGCGGCGGCGAGGCGAGATAGTTGGCGCGCACGTCGGGCGACACGCGGCCTTCGAAGTTACGGTTTCCCGACAACACCGAGACGGCGACGATGTCGCCTTCATTGACCGCCTGCGAGATCGGCGGCGGCAGCGGGCCCGAATTGCCGATGCAGGTGGTGCAGCCATAGCCGACGAGATCGAAGCCGATCGCGTCAAGATCGTCCTGCAGCCCGGCCTTCACAAGATAGTCGGTCACCACCTGCGAGCCGGGCGCGAGCGACGTCTTTACCCACGGCTTGCGATTGAGGCCCTTTTCGCGCGCCTTGCGTGCGACCAGTCCGGCGGCCACCAGCACGTCGGGGTTCGAGGTGTTGGTGCAGCTGGTGATCGCCGCGATGACGACATCGCCGTGGCCGACGTCGTGATTGGCGCCGGCCACCGGCACGCGCTTGCCGGCGTCCGTCGCCTTGAAGGTTTCGGCGAGCTCCCTGGCGAAGCTCGGCACCACCTCATCGAGCAGCACGCGGTCCTGCGGGCGGCGCGGGCCGGCGAGCGACGGGCGGACATCGGCGAGATCGAGCGCCAGCGTGTCGGTGAACACGGGGTCGGGCGTCGATGCGTCGCGCCACAGCCCTTGCGCCTTCGCATAGGCCTCGACCAGCTCGCAGCGCCAGTCCTCGCGCCCGGTGAACTTCAGGTAGCGGATCGTCTCCGCGTCGACCGGGAAGAAGCCGCAGGTCGCGCCATATTCGGGCGCCATGTTGGCAATGGTCGCGCGGTCGGCGAGCGTCAGCGCGTCGAGGCCGGGACCGAAGAATTCAACGAAGCGGCCGACGACGCCCTTTTTCCGCAGCATCTGCGTGACGGTGAGCACGAGGTCGGTGGCGGTGACGCCTTCGGGCAGCCGGCCCGACAGTTTGAAACCGACGACTTCGGGGATCAGCATTGACACTGGCTGGCCGAGCATCGCGGCCTCCGCCTCGATGCCGCCGACACCCCAGCCGAGGACGCCAAGGCCGTTCACCATCGTCGTGTGGCTGTCGGTACCGACGAGCGTGTCGGGATAAACGACGGTGGTTCCGCTCGCGTCCTCGCTGGTCCAGGCGACCTGCGCCAGATATTCGAGGTTGACCTGGTGGCAGATGCCGGTGCCCGGCGGCACGACGCGGAAGTTGC
>CAYVVV010000061.1:0-13111 GCA_964455325.1 uncultured Sphingosinicella sp.
AGCCGCCCGGCGATCGCAGCCTCGCAGGCGGCGATGATCGCGGCGTCGTCGTCGCGACGCGCGACATCGGCGAAAACCGGCTCCGCCGCGGCGCCCCAGACCTCGCCAAGCCGCAGCATGCGGTCGGCATAGTCGCTCGCCGGCCGGTCGAACAGCGCCCGCCAGCCGCACGGCCGCAGCGCCACGCCAACGACATGGAAGGCACCCCTGACACGTACCCTGAGCGGCCGCGTATTGGGGCCGAAGAACAGCACGTTGCCCGGTCGAAGCCATTCACCCGGCGCAACCTCGCCGGCCCAGTCGCCCTTGATCAGCACCCGGATGAACGCCGTTTCCGACAGCAGGCGGTCGACAAGCGTGAAGCCGTCGGGCATCTCGGCGGCGAAGACGTAGTGCCGCGCAACGACATCGGCGAGTACCGGTGACGGCGGGTAGTTGCGCGACAGCAGCATCGACGGCCCTTCGGCTCTCGCTTGTAACTCGCGACACAACGCAACCGATGCGGCAGCGTAGGGTGCGACGCTTTGTCGGCGCAAGTCCGCTTTTTGTCGAACCCGTTTGGCCCGGCGCGCGGCTGCGACCTACACTGTTCGCCGGACTGGGAGATCCATCGACATGATCAGCCTGACCGTCAACGGGACGCGGCGCAGCTTTGCCGGCGACCCTGACATGCCGCTGCTGTGGTACCTGCGCGACGAGCTTGGCCTCGTCGGCACCAAGTTCGGCTGCGGCATCGGCAGCTGCGGCGCCTGCACCGTGCACATCGACGGCGCCGCGCAGCGCAGCTGCTCGGTGGCGATGGCGGATGCGGCCGGCACGCGCGTTACCACCATCGAGGGGCTGGCGACCGGCAACCGGCTGCACGCTGTGCAGCAGGCATGGATCGACGAGGACGTCGCGCAGTGCGGCTATTGCCAGGCCGGGCAGATCATGGCGGTCGCCGATTTCCTGAAGGCGAACCCGAACCCGAGCGACGAAGACATCGACGCCGGCATCACCAACCTCTGCCGATGCGGCAGCTATGCACGGATCCGGAAGGCCGTGCACCGCGCCGCCAAGACGCTGCGGGAGGGTTGAGCGATGGGCATCGAGCTTCCCCGCCGACAGTTTCTGCAGCTTTCGTCGGCTGCCGGCGCGCTTGTCCTGTTCATGCCGTCTGCCACCTTTGCCAAGACACCCGGTGGTCAGATCGGCCACTATGTCCGCATTGCACCGGACAACGGTGTCACCATCCGCACCGCGACGACGGAGATTGGGCAGGGTACGAACACGTCGATCCCGATGCTCATCGTCGAAGAGCTCGACTATCCGTTCGAACGGGTGACGATCGAAAATTTCACGCCCCCGTTCAGCCGCAACGCCGAGGGCCGCATGACGATCGATGCGTTCGCCGACGGCGCCGGCGGCTCGACGGCGATCTGGGACAGCTATGACGGCGCGCGGCAGGCCGGCGCCAAGGTCCGCCGGCTGCTGATGGAGGAGGCCGCCAGCCGCTGGGGTATCGCCGTCGAGCAGGTGTCGACCGCCGACGGCTACGTCCTTCGCACCGGCACGCGCCAGCGCTTCACCTATGGCGAACTTGCTGGCGGCGCTGCCGCGCGGCCGCTGCCCGCCGACCAGCCGCTGAAGCCGCGGGCCGAACACAGACTAATAGGTCAGCCGCAAAAACAGAAGGCAGCGCGTGCCATTGTCACCGGCGAACCGCTGTTCGGCATCGACCAGAAGCTGGACGGCATGCTCTACGCTGTCGTGCAACGTTCGCCGTTTCTCGATGGCGAACTGAAAAGTCTGGACGACAGCAAGGCGCGCGCCATGCCCGGCGTGCGCGCCATCGTCCGGCTGCCGCGTCCGGCGCTCGACTCGGCATTCCGCAACCAGAACCTGGCGGCTGGCGTCGCTGTCGTCGCCGACAGTTTCTGGCGGGCGAAAACTGCACGCGATGCGCTTGTTGCGGAGTGGACACCCGGCCCGAGGCGGGAGAGCAGCAGCGATACCTATGCTGCCGCGCGCGCAGCGCTTGATCGCGGCGAAGGGACGGTGCTGCGCAACACAGGCGATATCGCCGCGGCCTTCGCGACGGCGACGAAGGTGGTGGAAGCAACCTACGAAGTGCCGATGGTGGCGCATGCGCACCTCGAGCCACAGACCGTCATCGCGCACGTCTCCGGCGACCGCGCGCGCATAATCACCTCGACGCAACAACCGGTGGCGTGCGCCGTGGCTGCGGCTGCGGCGCTTGGCATTCCGGAGGCAAATGTCGAGGTGACGCCCACACGCTGCGGCGGCGGCTTTGGCCGGCGGCTGTTCACCGACATGGTGGTCGAGGCCGTGCTGATTGCAAAGGCCGTTCCTGCCCCGGTCAAGCTGATGTGGACGCGTGAGTGCGAGATGGCGACCGACTTCTACCGGCCCGGCGGTGTCCACCGGCTGCGTGCCGCGCTCGGTGCCGATGGTCGGCCGACGGGATGGCATCACCAGGCGGGGACGCAATCGATGATGTACCGGCAGCGCGCCAATATGAAACCGACCGACTACGCGCAGCTGGAAGTGTTCCCCGACGACATGCCCGGCGGCCAGACGCCCAATCAGCGCGTCGACTATCTGCTGATGGCATCGGCGGCGCCGCGCGGTTACTGGCGCGCGCCGGGGCACAACAACACCGCCTTCGTGCAGCAGTGCTTCGTCGACGAATGCGCCGAGGCGGCCGGAATCGACCCGCTTCGGTACCGCCTGATGCTGCTGGGCGAGCCGCGCGAGGTGAAGTGGGAGGGTCACGGTGGCCCCGTGCTCGATACCGGCCGCATGGCCGCTGTGCTGCGCCTTGCTGCCGACAAGGCAGGCTGGGGCGAGCCGCTGGCTCGACCGCGCGGGCGCGGTATCGCCGTGCATTTCAGTTTCGGCACCTATGTCGCGCACGTCGTTGACGTCACGGTGAAGGCCGGCGGCGCGTTCAGCGTCGACCGCGTCGTCAGCGCCGTCGACTGCGGCATCGCGGTCAACCCCAATGGCGTCGCCATGCAGAACGAAGGGGCGATCAACGACGCTCTGTCGACCGCGCTTGGCCAGGCGATCACGATCAGGGACGGCCAAGTCGAACAGGCGAACTTCGACAGCTACGAGATGATGCGCATCGACCGCGCCGCGTGCACGATCCAAACGCACATCGTGCCCTCCGACAAGCCGCCGCGCGGCATGGGCGAGCCGGCGCTGCCGCCGTTCGCGCCGGCGCTGGTCAACGCGCTGTACGCCGCGACCGGCAAGCGCATCCGCAAACTGCCGATCGGCACGCAGCTCGCCTAGAGCCTGATCGTTCCAGGTTGAAGCGCTGTGCGCGTCCACCTGGAACGTGAATCAGTCGCTATTCATACTCTTAGACAGCGATTCACGGTTCAGATTGATTCAATCTGAACCGATCGCGGTCTAGCGGCCGCTTGTAACCCGGTGCCGGCGCTGGCGAACTTGGCGTGAAAGGAATGGCCATGCAGCCGACGACGACCGAAACCTTCGCATTCACGCTGAGCGACGCGGAATGGCGCGCGCGCCTGTCGCCGGAGGCCTATGTGGTGCTCCGCCACGAAGCCACCGAGCGCGCCGGCACCTCGCCGCTCAACCATGAGAAGCGCGCCGGGCGTTTTCGCCTGCGCCGGCTGCGGCCAGGAGCTGTTCGATTCGTCGGCGAAGTTCGACAGCGGCACCGGCTGGCCGAGCTTCTTCCGCGTCCTCCCCGGCGCCGTCGGCACGCGCACCGACCGCAAGTTCTTCATGACCCGCACCGAGGTGCACTGCAGCCGCTGCGGCGGCCACCTGGGGCATGTCTTTAACGACGGTCCGGCACCGACCGGCCTGCGCTACTGCATGAATGGCGTGGCGATGACGTTCGCGGAGCGGTGAGGGGGCGTCCGGTTTGGGGCTGTATGCTGACGGAGCCATCCGGGACCGACGGACGGCCGCTGTGCGGCTCGCGTCGTTCGACCGCGGATGGCTGAATTCGGCGCTCAACTGTCGAACACGGCGCGCGACAAGCAGGCAAGTTCGATCCGGAATTCGTCCTTCGGCCGTTTCTGAATGCTACTGGTCCACTCCGGTATCCGGATCTGCGCATCGGATCGGAGCTCACTTACAATATCGCCAAGCTTTCGGTGAGTGATCACGCACGCGTCGAGCACTGTGGGCCAAATGTCTCTCCAGAGCACTCCCTCAGGCCGGTCGGCCAAGATCTTCAACAGCATCGCACGAGCGGCGGCCTCCCCTTTGGCCACTTCGAGTGCGCTGCGTTCTCCCGGATCTATCGGTGCAGTTGCGGCGAACATATCGTCCATCCCGCTGGCTACCTTGCGCACGTTCGCCCTTCGTGCGGACTTATAAGTGGCCTGTGTTTCTAGCGCTTTGACGTGGGCATCGCGGAATACCTTCATGCCGGCGGGATGCCGAGTGAGATAGATCAGCTTGTAGAGAGGGCGGTCTGAGTCCGTCTCGTCGACTGTGAGCGCCGGGGCAAACCTGTAGCCGCCCATGTTGCGGAGGGCGTCACGTGCGCGGTCAGTGATCGCCGCCTCACGAGCCGGACCTCGCAAATCGGCGAAGTCGGATCTCCACGCCTGCTCGTCTCCCGGCAGGCCGCCCAGCCAGCCCTCGAGCGTCGGCATTCGATCGTTCGAACCGGCGAACCTGTTCGCGAACTGGAACATGAAGTTGAGAAGCACCTCGGTCCTCTTGGGCGCTATGAGGCAGCGAAAATATCGGACGTCTGGCACACCTTTGGGATCGATGACGACGAACCGAAAGGCACGCGGCGGGATCGATTTCGCGATCTCAGTTGCCCAGTGCTCTGCCTCGCCCTGGTAGGTGCAGACCTCTACGCCAGGAAATCTTTTCGCCGCCTCCAGTAGCTCGGGGTACTTACGGGAATCCTTTTCGACGAGATGAGCCGCCAACCTTACGCTGCGTCCGAGCTTGCTCTGGGTTTCTTTCGCCTCCGTCATACGGCGTAGCGCGATTCCGAAGGATGTGTCGGAATAATCGCCACTATTCGACTGCCAGGGTCCGGCGAATAGGTCGATGTAAGTGAACTCATCCGCCCAGCTTACGATCTTCGGGATTTGGGCGGGCATATAGGTATCGAGGAATGTGTGTTTGACGAGCGCCTGCTCTCGCCCCTCATACCATCGCGGATCGAGCACTTAGCCGTTCATCCGCTGCTTTTGCGGCCACTCGCTCCATTCGCGGCCATCCAAATCGCGGCCGCCCGACTTTGGCCGAATGCCGCCCCATTGCTTGAAGAAGAACGGCACGCCTTGGCTAAGGCATGCATCTCGGATCTCCCGTGCCCACTCAATCTGCATCACTCTCGCGCTGGGCCCGCTCTCCCCGCCCGCGATAACCCAGTGGATGGCGCTTAGGTCGATTTCGCCCACCGATCCGATTAATGGCTCGACCGACAGAAAGCGCACCGCGGACGGTGCGTCGCGCAGGTGAGCGACGCGGGCTGCACCTCTGGCGTTCTCGACGGACACGCCGGTCCAGATGTGGGGTGGTGGGGCGCGGTCAGCATAGCGACGTTTGAGATAGTCGCGTAGACGTGGGCTCCGCTTCGTCAGAACTTGATAGGTGTGCCAGTCGGCAAGCTCCATGGTCTCGAACACCCGATCTATAAAAGCTGTCGGGATTTCCTTGTGAAACAAGTCGCTCATCGAGTTTACGAAGATCATCCGCCCGCGCCGCCATCGAAGCGGTTGATCCAAACGCTCAGGACGGAGAGTTAGATCAAAGCCGTTCTCGAAGGGATGACCGGGCACACCGCGGAAGCGTTCTGAGAACCGCGCTGCGTAGCAGTTGTCGCAGCCCTCCGTGATCTTTGTGCATCCGGTCACCGGGTTCCAAGTGGCGTCTGTCCATTCGATCGTACTGTTGTCTGCCATGCCGTTCCCTCTGCGCCTGATGCCCACCGACGCGATCGCTTACGGCCACATGAATCTTACATTCCGGGCCGCGTGTGAATCCGCCCTATACATTGAGCACTCGGTCGACGTTTGAAGGGCGGCACAGTGCGAATGGATGTCCGAACTGGAGCACACCGGTCATCGCCCTGCGCTGCCACTGCCGGCTTCCAAAATAGGAAAACCTCCGTCACCCTCCGCCGGTGCACATCCGCCCAACACCATCCGCGCCCGTCGCCGAGCAACGCGTGCTACCCGGCCGGCGCCCTCCGCCACGGCGCTTGCCGACCGTCTGCGCACGCCGCCCCTCGCGCGCGCGTTGGAGGTGTCAGGTTTGTCAACTTCGGGCCAGCGGCGCTTCGTCAGCGAGCGCCCGGCGATTGACCGCCGCGCGCTCAGATCAGTCGGATTTCCTTCAGCCGCTGGTACAGGTAGCCGTTCGCGGTGATCGGGTCGGGGTAGCGGTTGGGGTTGTCGGCGGTGACGCAAGACGGCAGCGTCCGGATCAGATAGTCGGGCGCGAAGTGGAGGAAGAACGGCATCGAGAAGCGCGCGCGCTTCGACGCCTCCCCCACCGGGTTCACCACCCGGTGCGTGGTCGACGGCAGCACATGGTTGGTCAACCGCTGCAGCATGTCGCCGACGTTGACGACAAGCGCGCCCGTCGGCACGTCGATGTCGAGCCATTCGCCGCGGCGCGTCAGCAACTGTAACCCCCTCTCTTCGGCGCCAAGCAGCAGCGTGATGGTGTTGATGTCCTCGTGCGCGGCGGCGCGGATGCCGCTCGGCTTCGCTGGCTGCGGTGGATAGTGGAGATAGCGCAGGATCGAGTTGCCGTCCTTCGTCGGCTCGACGAAAAAGTCGGGCATCAGCCCGAGGCCGACCGCGATCGCTTCGAGAAGGCGTGCGCCCGTGGCATCGAACGCGGCGTAGAGCGCAAGTGAGGCGTCGCGGAATCCGGGCACGTCGGGCCAGACGTTGTCGGGCATCTGGGCGCGGTACGGGTGGCCGCTGGGAAGCTCGCGGCCAACGTGCCAGAACTCCTTCTGGTCAACCTCGGCCTCGCCCTTGGCGGCTTCGGTGCCGAACGGCGTGTAGCCGCGCTGGCCGCCCATGCCGGCGACGTGCCAGCGGCGCTTGTCCGCTTCGGGCAGCGCGAAGAACGTACGCGCCGCGGCATCGGCGGCGCCGATCAGCGCCGGGTCGATGCCGTGGTCGGTGACGACGGCAAAGCCGGTGCGGGTGAAATCCCCGATCAGCCGGGTGGCGAGTGCTGCGCGCGGCAGCGACATTGAAAGCGGGGTGAGCGCCTGCTTGGTCATGTGTGCGGTGGCCATGGTTTTTCTTAGCGCGGCGGGAACCGCTTGTCGCCTGCCGGGTTATGTCCCGCGGGCGCGCGCCAACCTCCCCCGAACGGGCGCGCGCCACCCTTTTTCCCACCGCGCCTGGCTGCACGACGTTGAATCGCGCGGCGGCGTGCGCGGCATGGTAACGCCAGCGGTGCTAACGACGTATAGCGCCAGTATGGGACAGAATTTCGATATCATCGTCATTGGCGCCGGATCGGGCGGTTTGTCGCTTGCCGCCGGCGCGTCGCAGATGGGCGCGCGCGTCGCGCTCTTTGAGGCTGCCGCCATGGGCGGCGATTGCCTCAACGTCGGCTGTGTGCCGTCGAAGGCACTGATCGCGGCGGCGCATTCCGCGCACGGCGTCCGTTCCGGCGCGCCGTTCGGCATTCGCGCGGCCGAGCCCGAGGTCGATTTCGCGCGTGTCATGGCACATGTGCGCGAGGTCATCGCGGCGATCGAGCCGAACGATTCGCAAGCGCGCTTCGAAGGGCTCGGCGTCACCGTCATCCGCGAGCGCGCACGCTTCGACGGTCCGGCGAGCGTTGCCGCCGGCGGGCGAAGCTATACAGCCAAGCGCATCGTCGTCGCCACTGGCTCGCGCCCCGCGCTGCCGCCGGTCGACGGGCTCGGTGCCGTGCCCCATCTCACCAACGAGACCGTCTGGGCGCTCGATACACTGCCGCGCCACCTCATCGTGCTTGGCGGCGGCGCCATCGGCTGCGAGCTCGCGCAGGCGTTCCGCCGGCTCGGCAGCCAAGTGACGCTCATCGAGGCGTTCAGCCTGATGGGCAATGACGATCCCGAGCTCGTCGACGTCGTCCGCCGCCGCCTCGTCGCCGAGGGGATCGCGATCCACGAACGGGCCAAGGTCGTGCGCGCCGAGGGCAATGTCCGCCTCGTCCTTGACTCGGGCATCACCATCGACGGCAGCCATCTCCTCGTCGCCGCCGGCCGCACGCCCAACATCGACGACCTCGGCCTCGACGCGGCCGGCATCAATGCCGGCCGGCGCGGCATCGTCGTCGATGAACGGCTGCGCACGTCGAACCGGCGCGTGTTTGCGATCGGCGACTGCCGCGAAGGGCCGCAGTTCACGCACGCCGCTGGCTACGACGCTGGCATCGTCATCCGCAACCTGTTGTTTCGCCTGCCGGCGAAGGCGCGCTATCATGCGCTGCCGTGGGTGACGTTCACCGACCCGGAACTCGCCCAGGTCGGCCTCACCGAAGCCAAGGCGCGCTCGGCCTATGGCGCGGCCGAAGTGTACCGCTGGCCGTTCCACGACAACGACCGCGCGCAGGCGGAACGGCGCACCGATGGCCTGGTCAAGCTGGTGATGGCGAAGGGGCGCATCGTCGGCTGCGGCATCGTCGGCCCTCATGCCGGCGAGCTGATCCACCCCTGGGCACTCGCCATCGCGGCCGGGCTCAAGCCTTCGGCGATCGCCGGCATGATCGCGCCCTATCCGACGCTCGGCGAAGCCTCGAAGCGCGCCGTCGGCAGCATCTACACGCCGTCGCTGTTCTCGGAACGCACGCGCCGGATCGTCCGCCTGCTGCTGCGGCTGCCCTGACCGGGGTCAGCCGCGATCCTTGAGGTAATAGCGCTCGACCGCGTTCAGGCTGGCGTCGAGTTCATAGACGAGCGGCTGGCCGGTCGGGATCTCAAGCGCCGGGATGTCGGCGTCGGAAATCCCCGACAGGTGCTTGACGAGCGCGCGCAGCGAGTTGCCGTGCGCGGAGATGATCAGCCGCTCGCCGGCCCTGAGCCGCGGCGCGATGGCCTGCTCCCAGTAGGGCAGCACGCGCGCGATCGTGTCCTTCAGGCTTTCGGTCGCGGGCACGGCAACGCCGGCATAACGCCGGTCGCTCGACACGTCGAAGGCGCTGCCCGGCGCCATCGGCGGTGGCGGCACGTCGAAGCTGCGTCGCCATACGTGCACCTGGTCATCGCCGTGCCTTGCCGCCGTTTCGGCCTTGTTGAGCCCGGTAAGGCCGCCATAGTGCCGCTCGTTGAGGCGCCAGTCCTTGACGACGGGCAGCCACAGCCGGCCCATCGCCTCGAGCGCCAGGTGCAGCGTCTTGATCGCCCGCGTCTGCACGCTGGTGAAGCAGCGGTCGAAGTCGAAACCGGCCGCCGCCAGCATGCGTCCCGCCGCGCGCGCCTCCTCGGCGCCCCGTTCGGTGACGTCGACGTCCCACCAGCCGGTGAAGCGGTTTTCAAGGTTCCAGGCCGACTGGCCATGGCGCAGCAGAACAAGGCGGGGCATATTGGTTCCTGGTCAGCGAAGGTGGGGCAGCACGTCCAGCGTTGCGGCGAGGCAGTCGCGCGCCAGCGCCTTCGACCGCGCCGGCGACCATCCGAACACGGCATCCGGGGCAACGCTGGCGTCCTTGAACGGCATTTCGAGCGTCATCGCAAGGCAGCCGTAGCGCTCGGCAAGCGCATTGGTGGCGATCGTCATGTTGGCCTTGCCCGGCGGCGTCACATCGTAGCCGTCGGCGGTCTGGAAGTCGGGCGACAGCCGTGCCAGCGTATCGACATAGCGCTTGAGCCGGGCCGTCATCGCCTCGGTGACCGAAGGGATCCCCTCAAACCCGGCGATGAAGTTGTTCGGGATCGATTCGTCGCCGTGCACGTCGAGCACGAAATCGGGCCGCGCCGCATCCATGGCGTTGCGGACACACAGCACTTCCGGGCTGCGCTCGGCGGTTGGCGTCGCCCACTCGCGGTTGAGGTTGGCGCCGACGGCGTTGGTGCGCAGGTGACCGCGCCGCGACCCGTCGGGGTTCATGTTGGGGACAAGGTAGAGCGTTGCGGCTTTGCGCAAGGCGCGCGCGATGGGGTCGGCGGGATCGATCAGCCGCTCGAGCGCGCCTTCCATCCACCACTCGGCCATGGTCTCGCCGGGATGCTGGCGCGCGATGAACCAGAGGTTGATCGGTCCGTCGCCCATCCGAACGAGATCCATGTCCTGGCCATCGAGCGTGCGCCCGATGACCTCGGTCGAGACGCCCGGCGCCTGCGCAATGTGGGCGACGAGGTCGTGGTGCCGTTCCATGCTGTAGGGTGCGAAATAGGCGATCCAGACGCTGTTGCCGCGCGGTGTCACGCGAATGGTGAGCGTACCGCCGCCAGCCGACTTGTCGTAGGTGGTATCGGTTCGGGTCCAAACGACGCGGTCCTCGGAGATGCAGGCGCGATAGCCGGGCCAACCGCCGGGATAGGCCGACTTCTCTAACCCGGCGATGCGGATGACGCAGTTCTCGCCGGCAGCGCCCGACAGGCGGAAGTGGAACCACTGGAAGAAGTCGGACTCGTTGTCGGCGCGGATCTCGAGCGCGATGTCGTCCGCCCGTTCGGCGCGTACGACACGGATGTTGCCGCTGTCGAACGCGGCGCAAATGCTGATCGGCATCGGTGCCCCTTGGCGCTATTTCGGATCCTTGTAGCGGACCGTCGTTCCAGGCGCCCCGGGATAGTCATGCAACAGCGCGCGGGCAAGCGCCGGGATTGCGGCGGACAGCAGCGCCTGCGCGCTGTCTGAATCGGCCTCGGTCTCGGCCCGGCCCTCCCAAAGCGGTTTGCCGGTCGCCGCATCGCGCAACTGCAGCTGCAGCGAATTGACGGCAACCTCGCCGGCTTTCTTGCCGCCGACGCCGAACGACGTGCCGATGCTGACGCCGCCGCTGCGTCCGAAGCTGCCGCCGCCGATGCCGATGCTGACCGGGGACCGTTTGGGCGGCGCCTCGCGTGTGCGCTGCACGAACACCGGCGAGGCGACCAGCGCCGCTGCCTCGGGCGTTTCGGTGACGACGAAGCCTGCGTTGCCGAGGGCTTCGCGCAGCGCGGCCAGATTGTTCGACTGTTCCAGCGTCGGCGCCGCCGCTTCGGGCGGCTCGACCCAGACCGTCGTGCCGATGGCGGGCGGGTTGCTGTGGAAGCGGGTGACAGTGGCCTCAAAGCGCGCTGCGGCGTGCGCCTGCGCCGCCGCAACGGCAAGACACCCTGCCACAAGCAAAGTCCGGATCGATTCGCGCATGGTTGCACCTGCGATGCTGTCGGCCAATGTATCACCGCTGCGCGCGACAGTGCGTCGCTCGCCGTTGCGGAGTCCAGTCATTCGCCCTAAGGCGCGCGCGGTGAAGGGAGCATGAACATGGGCGTCAGCGTGCTGGTGACGGGGGGCGCGGGCTACATCGGCAGCCATGCCGTGCTGGCACTCGTCGATGCCGGGCACCGCGTCAGTGTCGTCGACAACCTCGTCACCGGCTTCCGCTGGGCCGTACCCGACAACATTCCCTTCTACGAAGGCGACATCGCCGACGCGGCGCTGATCGACCGCATCGCCGCGGAACAGGACGTTATCGCGATCATGCACTTCGCCGGGTCGGTGGTGGTGCCCGAATCGGTTGCAAACCCGCTCAAATACTATCGCAACAACACGGCGGCGAGCCGGACGCTGCTTGAATCGGCGGTGCGCAACGGCATCAAACACTTCATCTTCTCGTCGACCGCGGCGACCTATGGCATACCGGAGCATGTGCCGGTGTCGGAGGAAGCGCCCAAGACGCCGATCAATCCCTATGGCACGTCGAAGCTGATGACCGAGCTGATGCTTGCCGACGTCGCCGCCGCGCACCCGATCAACTATGCGGCGCTGCGCTATTTCAACGTCGCCGGCGCCGATCCCGACGGACGCGCCGGCCAGTCGACGGTCGGCGCGACGCACCTGATCAAGGTCGCGGTCGAGGCGGCGCTCGGCAAACGCAGCCATGTCAGCGTGTACGGAACCGACTATGCGACGCCCGACGGCACCGGCGTGCGCGACTATATCCATGTCACCGACCTCGCCGCCGCGCATGTGCTGGCGCTCGACTGGCTCGCCGAGCATCCCGATCAGTCGGTGACACTCAACTGCGGCTATAACCGAGGCTTCTCGGTGCTCGAAGTGCTCGATGCCGTCGATCGCGTCGCCGGCGTCAGCCTCGAGCGCCGCATCGAGCCGCGCCGCGCCGGCGACCCGGACGCGCTCGTCGCCGACAACAGCCGCATCCTCGACACCTTCCGCTGGCAGCCGAAGTACGGCAATCTCGACACCATCATCCGCCACGCGCTGGCATGGGAACACGGGCTCGCGCAGCGCTGGCGGCGCTGACGGCGAAGGAAGGGGGGCATGGACATCGCGGCGCGCGTCGAACGGACCAAACGCATCATCGCCGGCTGGCGTCGCCTGCTTGCACAGGCAATCCTGTTGCCTGACCTGTCCGACAGCGAGGCCGAATCGCTGCGCACCGGCGTGCGCGACGAGGGCATGCTGACACACGGCTACGTGCTGATGTGCGGGCTTTCGGCGGGGATCGCGACGCTCGGGCTGCTGCAGTCCTCGCCTGCGGTTGTGATCGGCGCGATGCTCGTTTCGCCGCTGATGTCGCCCATCGCCTCGCTCGGCTTCGGCTTCGCCTCGCTCGACGGCAAATGGATCCGACAGGCTGCTCGCGTCGTTGTGGCAGGCGCTGTCATCGGCATCGCCACCGGCATGCTGCTGACGTTGCTCAGCCCGATCGACAATGCGACGCCCGAGATCATCGCACGCACCGAACCGACGCTGCTTGACCTTGCCGTGGCGCTGCTGTCGGGGATTGCGGGCGGCTATGCCACGGTGCGCCAACGTGGCGGCACGGCGATCGGCGTTGCCATCGCCACCGCGCTGATGCCGCCGCTGGCGACGGTCGGCTACGGGCTTGGTACCGGGCGCATTGATTTCGCCGGCGGCGCGCTGCTGCTGTTCTTCACTAACCTTGCCGCGATCGCCTTCTCGTTCGC
>CAYVVV010000062.1:0-12941 GCA_964455325.1 uncultured Sphingosinicella sp.
CGGATTGCGACAGGCTTTCCATGTGCCCGGCAGTCTGCCTGGCGAGGGCGAGAGCCAGATCTTCCTGCAGACCGCTTCGGGCGATCCGGTCGCGCTCGTCGTGCTGTCGCGGCCGGGCCAGCAGCGCGCGTTCAGCATTGCCACCGGCGATATCATTGACGAGGCGGCGGACGACGTCCGTCCCGGCAGCCTGCTCTGGTTCCATCTGGCGTGCAGCCTGCCGCCCGAACTGCCGCCGGCGAGCACCGAGACGCTGGATGCCGCCAACGCCGCTGCCGCAGCTGACGACTACCGCTTCGTCATCGAATCGCTCGGTCGTTGTGACCGCGCCTACGCACGCTGATCGGGAAGCGGTGAGCAGAGCTCGACGCCGACCCATTCGCAGTCGGGATAGATGTCGGGCTTTTGCGTCACCACGCGCACGCCGGTGACGCCGCGCCGTGCGGCGACGAAGTCGTAGACCGCACGGCAGAATGTCTCCTGAAGGTTGTACCGGCGCGCGCTGGCAAGCTCACGCACCGCGCCGCGCAGGATGTCGTAGTTCCACGCACTCTTTTCGAGATCGTCGGTGGCGAATGCCTCGGCGTCGAGCCAGATTTCGATGTCGACGCGCAGCCGCTGCGGCGCCCCGACCTCGAAACTGTGGAAGCCAATGTCGACGAGCAGCTCGAATCCCCTGAGATGGATCTTGCGCGTCGCCGGCGCCAGCGTTTCCGGTACCAGCCCGCGCAGTCGACTCGTCATCATTCGGCTCCTGTCATGTAGGCGACGTCGCGCGGCATACCCAGCAGGCGCTGTCCCGAATCGACGCTGATGATCTGACCGGTGATCGTCGGAACCGCGATCAGATAGTTGAGCGTCGCGACGATATGCTCGACGCGCACGCCGCGCCGCAGCGGGTTATGCACATGTGCCTTTTCGAAGTTCTCGCGCGATTGCGGACCGCTGACGAGCGTCACCGCAGGGGATATTCCGTTGACGCGGATATGCGGCGCCAGCGCGCGTGCCTGCAGCTCGGTCAGGCCGACGAGGCCGTACTTGCTGACGGTGTAGCTGAAAAAGTCCGGGTTGAGCGCTGCCATCTTGGCGTCGATGAGGTTGACGACAAGGCCGCGACGCGTCTCGCCGAGGGCGCGCGCAAACGCCTGCGTCAACAGTGCGGGCGCGCGAAGGTTGACGGCGGCATGCAGGTCCCATCGCGCCACGGTAAAATCGTCCTGCCGGTCGTATTCGAACAGCGAGGCATTGTTGACGAGCAGCGCAAGCGGCGGTTTTCCGGGGTCGATGCGGTCGATCAGCGTCGCACAGGCATCGGCGTCGGCTAGGTCGGCAACGACGGTGCTGGCGCTGCCGCCCGCGGCCGCAATCTCGGCGCACAACGCGTCCGCCTCGGCGACCGACCGATGGCAATGGACATGGACGTGCCAGCCGTCGGCGGCGAGTCCGCGTGCCAGCGCGGCGCCGATGCGCCTTGCCGCACCAGTAACGAGTGCGCTTGCCGGAGAGCCGAATTCGGGTGTCATCGCGGCATGCGTTAATCGGCTGGCGAACGATGGGCAAGCGACGCTGCCTCATTTTTCGGCAGCGGCCGAACGTGACTGCCCGCCTTGTCCTGCGCTAACTGTCCAAAGGCTTATCCACAGGCGTCGGGGATAAGTCATTTGCGTGACAGTTGAGCGCGTACCGGCCCTCGCCTACATCGAAAGCGTCATGGCCGAACCCCCGATGACCGATCGCTTTTCCGAGCAGCAGGCGACCTATGCGGTGCGCGGACGCGACACACCCGACCTCGATCAGGGGATTGCAGCGATCCGCAACGTGCTGCGGACGCTGCCGGCGCGGCCCGGCATCTACCGGATGCAGGATGCGGCGGGCGACGTGCTTTATGTCGGCAAGGCTAAGAGCCTCAAAAACCGCGTCACTAGCTACACCCAGGTCGCGCGCCTGCCGACCCGGTTGAAGCGCATGGTCGCGCTGACTCGCGCGATGACCGTCGTTACCACGGCGAGCGAGGCAGAGGCGTTGCTCCTCGAGGCGCAGCTCATCAAGCGCTTCCGGCCGGCCTTCAATGTGCTGCTGCGCGACGACAAGAGCTTCCCGTTCATCTTTCTGAACGAGGATCACGCGTACCCGCGCATGTCCAAGCATCGCGGCGCAAGAAGGGGCAAGGGCATCTATTATGGTCCGTTTGCCAGCGCCGGCGCGGTCAACACCACGCTCAACGCGCTGCAGAAGGTGTTCCTGCTCAGAAGCTGCTCGGACAGTTTCATGGCGAACCGTTCACGGCCTTGCCTGCTCTACCAGATCCGTCGCTGTTCGGCGCCATGCGTCGGCCGCATCGACGCGGCCGGCTACGCCGAACTCGTCACCGACGCCAAGGAGTTCCTCGCTGGCAGGAGCCAGGCGGTGCAGAAGAAGCTCGGCGATGCCATGATGGCGGCTGCGGAGCGGCAGGATTTTGAACTCGCCGCGGTGCTGCGCGACCGCCTGCGCGCGCTCACCTACATTCAGAGCGCGCAGGGCACCGCCGAAGGCGTGCGCAACGCCGATGCCGTTGCACTCGCGGAAAAAGGCGGCGAGTTCTCGCTACAGGCGTTCTTCGTGCGCGGTGGCCAGAACTGGGGCCACCGCGCCATCTTCCCGAAGAATACCGCCGGCAGCAACGCCGACGACGTGATGGCGGGTGTCCTCATGCAGCTTTACGAGGAGATGGTCCCGCCGCCGGAAATCCTGCTCGACCGCGTGCTGCCCGAAGCCGACCTCATCGCCGAGGCGCTGTCGGTGAAGGCGGGGCGCAAGGTCGTGATCCGCCAGCCGCGTCGCGGTCCGCTGAAGCGCCTCGTCGAGCAGGCGGCGCGCAACGCGGTCGAGGCTTTGGACCGCAGCCTTGCCGAAAGCACGACGCAATCGAAGTTGCTTGCAGGCGTCGCCGACCTCTTCGACCTCGACGCGCCGCCGCGCCGGATCGAGGTCTACGACAACAGCCACATCATGGGAACGAACGCCGGCGGCGCCATGATCGTCGCCGGGCCCGAGGGCTTCATCAAGAACGCCTATCGCAAGTTCAACATCAAGGACGCGTCGATCGCGCCGGGCGATGACTTCGGCATGATGCGCCACGTGCTCGGCCGCCGCCTGGCGCGGCTGACGAAGGAGGCGGAGGGCGGCGAGCACCCCGCCGACTGGCCCGACCTTGTCCTCATCGACGGCGGGCGCGGCCAGCTCAATGCGGCGGCGGAGATGCTCGCCGAAGCCGGGATCGACGACATCGTCGTCGTCGGCGTCGCCAAGGGCCCCGACCGCAACGCCGGGCGCGAGGTGTTCCACCTGGCGGACGGGCGCGAGATCACCCTGCCGCCGAACGACCCAGTGCTGTTCTTTCTGCAGCGCCTGCGTGACGAGGCGCATCGCTTCGCCATCGGCGCCCACCGCGCCAAGCGCTCGAAGGCGATCGGTGTTTCAAGTCTCGACGACATTCCCGGCATCGGCCCGGCAAGGAAGCGCGCCCTGCTCATGCACTTCGGCAGCGCAAAGGCGGTGCGTGCCGCGGCGCTCGAATCGCTGCAGGCCGCCCCCGGCGTATCGAAGGCGATGGCTCAAGCGATCTGGGACCATTTCCACGCCGCCGGCTGATGGTGCCGCTTCAAAACGCCCGCGTCACGCCGACGTCGATGCTGACACGGGCGAAGTCGTAGATGCCGACGGTCGAAGCGTTGCGCTCGTAGTTCAGGCGCACCAGCGGGGCGAAACCTTCGATGGCAAGCTGACGCAGCGTCGCGCCCAAGCCGGCGCGCAGGTACCAGTCGCGTCGCCGTTCGGGATAGATGAACAGCCGCTGGTCGGCTTCCAGCCGGCGCATGCCGAACGAGCCGTAAAGCGTCGTCCGCCCCGCTTCACGCCAGACGACAAGACCGATGCCGCCGCTGACCGACGCATAGCCCGGATCGCGCGCCGTCTGCCGCTGTGCGCTGAGGCTGAGCGCGCCGCCGCTGCGTGGCCCTAGCGCGCGTTCATAGCGGATTGCGAGATCGTAGATCCAGCCGTCCTGGAGGTCGTTGGCGCGGTAGCTGGCGCGCCCGGCGGCGATGTCGACGTCAAGCTGGGCGCGCGCGCCGGCGCTGTGCAGCCAGTTCAGGCCGACCGTATCGGTGCGCGCGTAGAGTGGGCCGCCATACCAGCGGTAGGCGCGACCAACAGCCGGCCACCAGCGGTCGCCCCCGGCGGTATATTCGATGCCGAGCTGCGCCGACGCAGCAATGTCGTTGAACTGCGAGCGTCCGTAGAGACTGCCCTGCCCCGACAACCGGCCGAGCATGTTGACGCTGTCGACGAGCGGCAGCCGCACATAGCCCTGGCCGCCGAGCCTGATCCCGATCCCCGATTGCGCCCGCGCATCCTCGTCGAGCTGTAGCGGCGCGACGATCGTGTCGAGCGTGTCTGCGCTCGTTGCACGGTTGATGTTGCTGTCGGGCGCCAGCGCCACTTCGAGCGAGCCGCCGAGCGGCTTGTGCGAGCGCAGTGCGCCGGCAAACTGGTCGACGATCTGCTGCACCGCCGGCGGCAGCCCACCTGCCTGCGCCTGGCGCAGTTCGCGCCGCGCCCCGCGCTCGTCGCCGAGCAGCGCCAGCACACGCGCCAGCTCGAGCCGCACCCGGCGCGCGTCAGGCTTTTCGTCTAGGATGGCGCGAAACCGTATCGCCGCGTCGGCGTGGCGGCCGATGTCGGAGAGCATGCGCCCCAGCCGGTAGCGGGCCTCGCTGCGGACCTCAACGTCGGGATCACGCGACAGCGCGTCGAAAAGTGCCTCGGCATCGCCGAGCTGGCCATTGCGCTGCGCAGTTTCGGCTAGCACGAACAGTTCGGCTGCCGAGTAGACGGTCGTGGGCGGCGCAGCTTCGCCCGGCGGGTCCGCGCGTGCCGCCGTCGCCGCCACGACCATGAGCGCAGCGAACAGACGCCGCGGCGCAGCCCTGGCCCCGATCGCGTGCAGCATCGCGTGCAGCCGGGCTATCGCGCCACCGTAACCCCGATCAGGTCGACCGGCGCATCGAATGTCGTGCTGGAGCCGGCACCAGTTCCGCGCAGCTGGAACGTGGCGCCGATGGCCGCCGCCTGCGATCCCATGAACACGCCGTCGACGCGTGAGCCGCTGGCCGGCGCCGACAGGCTGAAACGCGACGCTGCCGTATCGATCGCGCCGGCGAGGCTGTAGCGGCCGAAGGCGACGACGCTGCCGTCGCCAAGGTGCGTGCCGACCGGATCGAGCGTCGCCGCCACCGTGGCGCTGCCAAAGTCGACCGCGAACGCCGACGTGCCGCCAAGCTGATAGTGTGCCTCGCCGGCGACAAAGCCGCGACCGTCGAGCACTCCACTGTAACTGCCGGCGCCGGCGCGCGGCAGGTCGGCGGGATCGGTTCGTGTCGCCGCGGTGAGGGCGGTGAGTGCTGCTGCCGGCGCGTCGGCCGCCGGCAATGCCGACGCGACGAGGTCGGCGAAGCTGTCGTAGGTCAGCGTCAGCGGCACCTTGCTCACCGAGGTCGGCGAGATCGCTGCGTCGAGCCGGCCGATGATCGACCCGACGCTGATGTCGCCGCTGCCGTTGCTGGCGGCAAAGCTGGCACCGACCTCGTTTGCCGAGGGTCCATAGAAGTGGCCGTCCCACTGGCCGGTGTAGGTCGTCGCGGCGGTCAGCGTGATGCTGCCCGTGAAGGCATTGACGCTACTGGCGATCAGCGCGCTGGCAGCAAAACTGCCGCTGCCCGGCAGCGTCGTGCCGTTCGAGCGCAGCAGCTGGAAGGTTCCGTCGCTGCTGACCGCACCGGTGCCGAAATTGGCACGCAGCGTCCCGGTGCCGCTCAGCGCCAGTGGCCCCGACTCGCCTTCCTGGTTCAGCGCGCCGACGATGTCGACCGAATAGGTGCCGAGTCCGGTCCGCGGCAGCGCCGCGTCGGGCGTTTCGACGCCATAGGTAAAGGCGTTGAACGTCGCGGCGACGGTACCGCCCGACGTCGACTGGCGCTGCCAGAAGCCGGCGCCGACATATTGGTAGCGCAGCGACCCCGATGTCCCCGGCTGCGTCAGCGACAGGTTGTCGACGGTGGCGCCGCTGACCTTGCGGAAGCTGTATCCGTCGGGCGAGGTCGCGTCGCCGGGTGCAAATGTCTGGCTGACGCCGGCCGAAGTCACCGTGTAGCTGTTGCTCGCTGCGTCGTAGCGCACGGTCATCGTTGTGATGCTGGCGCTCTGGTTGCTGCGCACGAGGCCGCTGCCCGAATAATCGGTGCGACCGCGGGCGCCGTCGTTGGTGAAGCTCTCCGTCAGCAGCGGTCGGATCAGGTCGTCGTTGACCGGAGGAGTCGGGGTAGGGGTAGGGGTAGGGGTAGGGGTAGGGGTTGGGGTGGGGGTCGGCGTTGGGGTCGGCGTTGGGGTCGGCGTTGGGGTTGGGGTTGGTGCCGGAATCGGATTGACGTTGCCGCCGCCCCCGCCACCGCACGCCGCCAGTGCGAGTCCTGCAGCTGCAGACGCCATCAGACGACAGTATGTCTTCATGCCACGACCCTCGCAAACAACCTTACACGGGACCGGACGACCGTCCGAACGTCGCACTCGGTGCGTCCGGCCGGTACTGGCCATGACTGGACATCGTACCGCGCAAAACGTTTACAAAACTGCTACCGGTCCGGATAGTCCAGCACGGCACTATTCGGCGATCATGCAGCGCAGCGTATCGATCCGGTCGGCCTCTGCCGCCGGTTTGTCACGGCGAATGCGGCTGATTCGCGGGAAACGCATCGCAAGGCCCGACTTGTGCCGGGTCGACCGGTGGATGCTGTCGAACGCGACTTCGAGCACGAGCGTTCTGTCGACCTCGCGGACGGGACCGAAGCGGTCGACGGTATTGTCGCGGACAAACCTGTCGAGCCATTTGAGCTCGGCGTCGGTGAAGCCGGAATAGGCCTTGCCGACCGGCAGCAACTGGCCATCGTCGGTCCAGCAGCCGAACGTATAGTCGCTGTAGAACGACGACCGTTTGCCACTGCCGCGCTGCGCATACATGAGGACACAGTCGGCGGTCAGCGGGTCGCGCTTCCACTTGTACCACAGCCCGACGCGGCGCCCGCCGACATAGGGACTGTCGAGGCGCTTCAGCATCAGCCCTTCGATCGCAGCATCGCGGGCGCCGGCGCGGAGCTCGGCGAGCGCCTCGAAGCTTTCCGCCGCAACGAGTTCGGAGAGGTCGAAGCGTTCCGCCGGCAGCCTTGGCACCAACGCCTCGAGCCGCCGTCGCCGCGCATGCCAGGGCAGTCCGCGCACGTCGTCGTCGCCATCGAACAACAGATCATAAAGGCGGACGAACGCCGGGTAGTCAGCGAGCATGCGCGCCGACACGCGCTTGCGCCCCAGACGCTGCTGCAAGGCGTTGAACGACGCGGCCGCGCCGCCTTGTGCGCTGCCCCTGACCAGCAGTTCGCCGTCGGCAACGCCGGCCATGGTGAACGCGGCGGCAACTTCGGGGAAGCTGTGTGTGATATCGTCGCCGCCACGGCTGTACAGGCGCGTCTCACCGCCGGCATGGACCAGCTGCACGCGGATGCCGTCCCATTTCCATTCGGCGGCGAAGTCGGCAAGGTCGACGGTAGTGCCGTCGTCGAGCGGATGCGCCAGCATGAACGGCCGGAACACGGGCACGTCGCGCACAAGCGGCCGCTCGGCATTGCCCGCCGCCCACGCGAACAGCCCGGCATAGGGCGGCGCCAGGCCGTGCCACACCTCCTCGACATCATCGATATCGACCCCGAACGCCTGCGCGAAGGCGGTCTTCGCGAGCCGCGCCGACACGCCGACGCGCAGCGCCCCGGTCGCCAGCTTGATGAGCGCGAACCGCCCCGACGCGTCCAGTCGGTCCATGTAGCCGGCCATCACCGCCAGCGCCTCCGAGCGCGACAACCGCATGAGCTTGTCGACCACCGCGCCGAGCGGCGGATCGTCGCCGCCGTTGCCCTGCCAGAGCAGCGCGCACGTCTCGGCGGTGTCACCGACATAGTCACGGCTGATCGCGAACAGCTCCGCATCGATGCGCGCCGTTACCATGCTACGGATCAACGCTGGCTTCACCGCCTTGATGTCGAGTGTCCCGGTCAGCGCCGCGAGCGCCCAACCGCGGTCGGGATCGGGCGTGGCTTGCAAATAGTCCGCGATCAGCTTCAGCTTGCCGTTGCGCGACGTCGTGTAGACAAGGCGATCGAGCAGATCCGCGAATGCACGCATGATATCGCCTTATGCCAGCCGGCCTGCGCATTGCGAACGATCGAAGCGATAGGCCGCAGCAGGCGGGCGGCACGAGTGCAGACAACCGGCAGCACCGTCGTTCGACTGGCCGCGGCCGGATTGCTGCCGATTATCGCCCATCGATCCGCCACCGCACCTCGCAGCGCTAGTCGTCCTCGTCGACGCGCCCGGCGAGCGCAAGCGCCCGCGCCTTGACCTGGCTGAGCTGGCACCAGCGCAGCAGCGCGTCCTCGCGGCCGTGCGTGATCCAGACCTCGCGCGGGGCAACCTCGCGGATCGTCGTCGTCAGCTCGTTCCAGTCGGCGTGGTCGGAAATGACCAGCGGCAGCTCGACGCCGCGCTGCCGGGCGCGCTGCCGTATGCGCATCCATCCCGACGCCATCGCCGTGATCGGGTCGGGCAGCCGGCGCGACCAGCGGTCGCTGAGCGCGCTTGGCGGTGCGACGACAATGGCGCCCCGCAATTCGTCCCTTGACGCCAGCGTCGCCGGGCGCAGCTCGCCGAGCGCCACGCCGTGTTGCTCATAGAGCGCGCAAAGCCGTTCCATCGCGCCGTGCAGGTAGATGGGCGCGTGATGGCCGGCGAGCCTGAGGTGCGCGATGACCCGCTGAACCTTGCCAAGCGCGTAGGCACCAATCAGCAGGCAGCGCTGCGGATTCGCTGCGAGCGCCGCGAGCGCCTTGCCGATCTCGCCGTCAATTGCTGGGTGAACGAAGACGGGAAGGCCGAACGTCGCCTCGGTCACGAACACGTCGCACGGAATCGGCTCGAACGGCGGACACGTGGGGTCGGCGCGACGCTTGTAGTCGCCGGAGACGACGACCCGCTCGCCGCCATGCTCCAGGACGATCTGCGCGGAACCTAGCACGTGCCCGGCCGGCACGAAGCGGACGACGACATCGCCGACCCGTCGCGGCTCGCCGTAGCGGACGGGCTCGCTTCGCAGTGGCGCAGCGGCGCGGGCGGCCATGATGGCGAGCGTTTCCGCGGTCGCCATGACGGCAGCGTGGCCGCCGCGGGCGTGGTCGGAATGGCCGTGCGTGACGAGCGCCCGCTCGACCGCCTGCGCAGGATCGATCCAGAAGCCGCCGGGTTCGACATAGATGCCGTGCGGATGCGGTTTGATCCAGGTCGCAAGCGGCGGCATGGTGCCGATATGGCCCCGACGCAGGACCACGCGCAACTCCCCGCCCCGATCGCCGACTGGTTCGCCCGCCGAGGCTGGCGCATCCGGTCGCACCAGCTGGCGATGATGAACGCCGCGCGCGCGGGGCGCCACGCGCTGCTCGTCGCGTCGACTGGGGCAGGAAAGACGCTTGCCGGGTTCCTGCCCAGCCTTGCCGAGTTGATCGCCGATCCGGCCGATCAGCTGCATACGCTCTACGTGTCGCCACTGAAGGCGCTGGCGGTCGACGTGCAGCGCAACCTGCTCGACCCAATCGCGGAAATGCGGCTCGGGCTTCGTGTCGAAACGCGGACCGGGGACACGCCGGCCGACCGCAAGGCGCGGCAGCGGGTGCGTCCGCCGCACATGCTGCTGACCACCCCCGAATCACTGTCGCTGCTGCTGAGCTATGACGATGCACCCGCCATGTTCCGGGGGCTGCGGCGCATCGTCATCGACGAGGTACACGCCTTCGCGAACGGCAAGCGCGGCGACCTGCTGGCGCTGTCGATGGCGCGGCTACAGCGGCTTGCCCCCGATGTCCGGCGTTTCGCGCTGTCGGCGACCGTTGCCGACGTCGACGGCTACCGCGGCTGGCTGTCGGCGAACGGCGAGCATCGGAACGTCGAGCTGGTCACAGGGGAAGCGGGCGCCCGCGCCGACATCAGCATCCTGACCCCCGAAGGTCGGGTGCCGTGGTCGGGGCATTCGGGGCGCTACGCGGCCGAGCAGGTCTACCGGGAGATCGAACGGCACCGAACGACGCTCGTCTTCTGCAACACGCGCGGCCTTGCCGAGCTGATCTTCCAGGACCTGTGGGCGGTGAACGACGCGGCGCTGCCGATCGGCATCCACCACGGATCGCTGTCGCGTGAGGCGCGGCGCAAGGTCGAGGCGGCGATGGCGGCGGGGCGGCTGCGCGCGCTCGTCTGCACGGCGAGCCTCGACCTAGGCGTCGACTGGGGGGCCGTCGATCTTGTCGTCCAGATGGGGGCACCCAAGGGCTCGTCGCGCCTCCTCCAGCGCGTCGGCCGCGCCAACCACCGGCTCGACGAGGCATCGGCGGCGATCCTGGTCCCCGGCAATCGCTTCGAGTATCTGGAGGCCCGCGCCGCGCTTGACGCGGTCGAAGCGGGCGAGCTTGACGAAGACGTCTGGCGGCCCGGAGCGCTCGACGTGCTGGCGCAGCATCTGATGGCGATGGCTTGCGCGGCGCCGTTCGACGCCGACGCGATGTACGCCGAGGTGCGCACGGCGGCGCCCTACGCACAGCTAGCGCGGCACGAGTTCGATCGCGTGCTCGCCTTCGTCGCCGACGGCGGCTACGCACTTCGCGCCTATGACCGCTACAAGCGGCTGGCGCAGGGGAGCGACGGCCGCTGGCGCGTCAGCAACCCCGATTTCATCAAACGGCACCGGCTCAACGCCGGTATCATTGTCGACGCGCCGACGCTTGACGTGCGCTTCCGCAACGGCCGCGCGCTCGGCAGCGTCGAGGAGTACTTCGCCTCGATGCTTGTGCCGGGCGACACTTTCCACTTCGCCGGCCTCGGCCTCGAGGTCGAGCGAATCGTGGACACAGACCTTGTCGTCAAGGCGACGACGCGCGCTGCCAGGGTGCCGGGATACATGGGCGCGCGCATGCCGCTGTCGACCAACCTCGCCGAGCGCGTCCGCGGCTTCCTCGCCGATCCTTCACAATGGCGGCGGTTTCCCGCCGACGTCGCGGAGTGGCTGCAGGTGCAGCAGGTCCGCTCGAAGCTGCCTGCGCCCGACCAGCTTCTCGTCGAGACCTTCCCGCACGACGGTCGGCACCACATGGTCGCCTACAGCTTTGAAGGCTGGAACGCCCATCAGTCGCTCGGCATGCTGCTCACCCGGCGCATGGAGACGCTGGGGCTGCAACCGACCGGCTTCGTCGCCAACGACTATGCGCTCGCCGTCTATGGTCTCAAACCCATCGACGAACCGGCGGCGCTGTTCTCGCCCGACATACTTGAGCACGAGCTCGTCGAATGGGTGCAGACCTCGTACCTTTTGAAGCGCGCCTTCCGCGAGGTCGCTGTGATCGGCGGACTTATCGAGCGCCAGCATCCGGGAAAGAAGAAAAGCGGACGGCAGGTGACCTTCTCGACCGACCTCATCTACGACGTGCTCCGCAGGTACGAGCCCGACCATATGCTGCTGAAGGCAGCGTGGGAGGATGCGAAGCTGAGGCTTACCGACGTGCGGCGCCTCGCCAGCGTGCTCGACCGCGCACAGCGCAACATCGTTCACGTGCCGCTCGACCGCGTGTCGCCGCTTGCCGTACCCGTCCTCGTCATGATCGGCCGCGAAAGCGTCGCGCAGGGCCTGGCCGACGAGGCGCTGCTGATCGAGGCGGAGCAACTCGCCGAACGGGCTATGCGGGTCGACGGGCGTAACGCGCCGGTCTAGCCCACCGAATGCCCCGTCTGTTATTCTGCACCGACGGAGGTTTCATGCGGCTGCGCCATCTGACCATCGTTCTGACCTGCGCCACCGCTGCCGTGCTGGCGACCCCGTCATACAGCGCGAGCGATCCGCTACCGCCGGCGTCGGGCACGCCCGTCACCGCCGCTGCGACCGATATCGTCGACCTTGGTCAGGACCGCGATCTGCGCATGACCGTACCGGTGTCGATTGGCGGCAAAGGTCCGTTCCCGTTCATCGTCGATACCGGCTCTGAACGCACCGTGCTGTCGGAGGAACTGGCCGTTGCGCTTGGCCTCAGTCCGCGCGGCGTTGCCGAGGTGCACAGCGTCGCCGGCGTCGGCACGGTCGGGACCGTCGCAGTCGAATCGCTGTCGGTCAGCAAGACCTCGGCGCGCGATCTGACCGCGCCGCTGCTCAAGCAGCGCAACCTCGGTGCGCCCGGCATCCTTGGCATCGACAGCCTGCAACAGCACAGCGTCCTGCTCGATTTTGCCGAACAAACGATGACGGTGATGCCGTCGGGCCGGCGCGCCAGGGCGAAGCCGCTCGATGATGACGACGATGCCATCGTCATCACCGCGCGCGACCGGCTTGGCCGGCTGATTCTTGCCGACGCACGTGTCAACCATCGCCGCGTCGCGGTCATCATCGATACCGGCGCCGAACACAGCATAGGCAATGCCGTGCTGCGCGACAGGGTGCTCGGCAAGCAGCGCGACGCCTTCGTCGTGCCGACCAGGATCTACAGCGTAACCGGCGAGGTGGTTCCGGCCGAGGTCATGCTGGTCAAGTCGATGCAGCTCGGCAGCCTGAAACTGACGCAGATGCCCATCGCATTCGCCGACGTGCGCATCTTCCGGCAGCTCGGGCTCGACCACAAGCCGGCGATGCTGCTCGGCATGAACACGCTGCGCGCGTTCCGCAAGGTCCACGTCGATTTCGCCAATCGCCAGGTCACCTTCGTCGTGCCTGGCGAGAGCCGCCGCGACGACAACGCGCGCTATGCCCTGCTTGACGACTAGCCCGGCGCGAT
>CAYVVV010000063.1:0-12858 GCA_964455325.1 uncultured Sphingosinicella sp.
CAAACTCGCCGCCTCAAAAATCTGGATGCGATTTATGAGTCGGTGACCTAGGCCGGCACGGCGAGTAGCGAGGCCCTACAGCTTCGCAATCGTCAGCCAGTTCTTCTTGCCGAGCCAGGCCTTGTCGAAGGCGGCGGTCGTCGCCTGCGCACCGGCGACGTCGCCCATCTTGCGCTGCGTCTCGGCAAGGCCCCACAGCGCCCACGCGTTGCCGGGGTACTTGACCAGCGCCGCCATGAACGCCGCCTCGGCGCCTTCGTAGTCGCCGGTCATGTAGAGCGCGCCACCCAACGACTGATTGACGGGATAGTACCAGTAGGGCGGCTCCGTGTAGGTCACGCGAGTCTCGGCTTCGGCACCCTTGCGGTAAAATTTGACGGCATCGGCATAGCGCTTTTCCGCCATCGCCAGGCGGCCGCGCGCGACATGCTCGGCGACCTCGATCAGCGCCGGAACGGGGACGAGACCGTCGGTCATCGGTTTCCAGTCGGTCTCCCTCGCCAGCTTCAGCATCGCACCCAGTTCGGCATCGAAGCCCTTGCGGTTTTTGAGCTGCGCCTGCGCCACCGCACGGGCATAGTGGTACATCGCCTGGACGTAGGGAAGCCGCGGATCGGGGGCCTTCAGTGCCATGATCGTCGCCGGCGGCGAGAAGTGCGCGTGCGCGAGGTACGGTGCCGCCTCGACCGGCTGGAAGGCCGGGAACGAGGCCGTGACGTCGGCATTGAGGATCCGGCTCAGCTTGTTCGCCTGAGCAACGGCGCTGTCGAGATCGCCCGCCATCTGCGCCGCACTGACGATGAAGTGGACGTTGTGCGGGTAGTAACCGAAACGGTAGACGCCCCTCAGCGGCGATGCCTCGAGATAGGCTTCGTCGGCCCTCGCCGCATCGACATTGACCCTGATCGCATCGCCATAGCGCCCGACGCGGTAGAACAGGTGCCCCGGCATGTGGACGAGGTGACCCGCTGCGGCGGGGCCGGTCTTCGCCAGACGGTCGGCGGCGGCCTCCGCCTGCGCCGGGTTCGCCGACGCCTCGATCAAGTGGATGTAAAGGTGCGCGAGCTGCGGGTGGTTGGGCTCGCGCGCCAGCGCCCGTTCGACGAGTGTGAACGCCGGCACCATATGCGGGTAGGGTTCCAGTCCGTCGGGCTGCCAATAGTCCCACGGATTGACCGTCATCATCGACTCGGCGGCGAGCGCGGCGATATCGGCGTCGAGCGGATAATCCTTGGCCACCTGCATCATCGCTGCGGCGAACGCCTTGTTGAGCGGCGTCAGGTCGGCCGGCATGGTTTCGGCATAGCGTTCGGCAAGCGCGTTGATGAGCGCACGTTCGCGCGGGCTGGCCTTGTCCTTCAGCGTCAGAGCCTTCTGCAGCGCGGCCCATGCCGGTGCATGGGTCCTGGGGTCCATCGGCGCGTTGATGTTGGGGCCATAGGCGAACGCCTCGCCCCAGTGGCAGGCGGCGCAATCGGGATCGCGCCGGGCGGCGGCACGGAAGGCGCGGATCGCCTCCTCGTGGTTGAAGCCATAGAGCAGCATCAGGCCCTGGTTGAAATAGCCCCGTGCTTCGGCGTTCGCCGACGACAGGCCGAAGTCGACACCGCCAAGCCCCTCGTAGAGCGGTGGTTCGATGTCGTATTCCGGCGTTTCCTGCAGCATCGCGTACTGGACGCGCTGCGGCAGCAGCGAGCGCGCCCTGCCCTTGCCGCACGCCTGCTGGAACGACGTCGCGGGGTCGAGCAGGCGCAGCGCCGCCGGTGTCAGCGCGGCACTGGCGGGAACGGTAGCGGGGATGGCGACGATCGCGGCAAGCGATGCCGCTGCGGCAAGGCGCGAGTAGGCTTTCATCAAAAGGCCCTCCTGACGAGCGGACTATATCGGAAATGCGCTGATGTGCCAAAATGACGCAGGCGCGGGACGGCGTGGCATATGGTCGGCAGGCGTGGGCATGAGCGTTGTAGCGAGCGTTGTAATTTCCCGCCCTGGTGTCCCGACGGCAACGGGGCGCCGTCGGAGCTGCTAGCCGATGCCTTCGAATTCGCGCAGCACATCGATGTAGAGCTGCCGTTTGAACGGCACGATGAGATCGGGCAGCCTGTTGCGATCGGTCCACTTCCAGGCGCTGAACTCGGGCGCGTCGGTGTCGATGTCGATGTCCGAGTCATGACCGGTGAAGCGCATCGCGAACCATTTCTGGCGCTGGCCGGCGTAGCGGCCCTTCCAGATCTTGCCGATCAGCTCATCAGGCAGATCGTAGCTCAGCCACTCACGGCTTTCGGCGAGGATTTCGGCCTTGTCGGTGCCGGTTTCTTCCTTGAGTTCGCGCAGCGCCGCGGCACGCGGATCCTCGCCCGCGTCAATGCCACCCTGCGGCATTTGCCATGCCTCGGTCACCATGTCGAGCCGCTTGGCGACGAAAACAAGACCGTCGCGATTGAGCAGCATGATGCCGACGCAGGGACGGTAGGGAAGACCCGATGGGTGGTGGTGGAACGCGATCACTCGGCCGCCGCGCGCGCCGCCAAGGCCCCAGCATCGGCCTCGTCGATGATCTGCCGCAGCGCCGCCAGGCAGCCGGCAAGGTCGCCCTGCGCCGAGGGGATCGCCTGACGCAGGTTCATGCAGCCGTGGATCTGGCCTGCCGCCTCGCGGAACACCGTGGGGACACCGGCACCGATCAGCCTGGCGGCGTAGGCGCGGCCTTGGTCGCGCAGCGGGTCGAGGCCGCATGTGAACACCAGCGCCGGCGGCTGGCCTTCAAGCGCGGCTCGGTAAAGCGGCGAGGCGCGCGGGTCGGTCAGGTCCGTGAAGTCGCCGAGATAGTGGCGGCTGAACCAGGCCATGCCCTCCGCGGTGAGCAGGTAGCCTTCGGCGAACTCCTGCATCGACCCTTCGCGCGCCGCCATGTCGACGCCGGGGTAGATCAGGAACTGCGCGATGATCGGGACGGGCAGCTTGCCCGCCAGCTCCTGCGCCACGATCGCCGCCATGTTGCCGCCGGCGCTGTCGCCGGCGACGACGAGGCTGGTGACGGCATGGCCGATCGCGCCTGGGCTGCCGGCGACCCAGCGCGTCGCCGCGAGGCAATCCTCTCCGGCCGCCGGGAAGCGGTGCTCGGGCGCCAGCCGGTAATCGACCGCGACGACGGTCATGCCGAGCCCGCGCGCGATCTCGGCGCACAGCGGATCGTGCGTTTCAAGGTCGCCGATCACCCAGCCGCCGCCGTGATAGAAGACGAGTACGCCCGCTGGCGCGGCGCTGGCGGCGGGCCGGTAGATCCGAAGCGGTATGCGATGGCCATGCGGGCTGTCGATGGCGATGTCCTCGACGCTGGCGAGCGGCCCGCGCGGCAGTTCGGCAATCGGTCCCATCGCGCGCATCATCTGGCGTGCCATGTCGGGCTCGACCTCGTGCATCTTGGGACCGGGCTGTGCATTCAGGAAGCTGAGAAACGCCTCCACGTCCGCCCGCACATAAACCATCGTCGAATCTCCCGTGCCCTAGTCGCTCGCGACTATAGGCGCGAAGGTACGGCAGGCAAGGCTGGGCAATAGCGCAGCCTGTGCCAGCGCGCGCGCGGCGAGGAACAGCGTGAACGCAAGCCACAGGCCGTGATTGCCTAGCGGTGCGGCAAGTTCGAGCGCGACAGCATAGACGGCGACCGCCGCCGCCATCGTCAGCAGCATCGCGCGCGTCCAGGTGGCGCCGATGAAGACGCCATCCAAAACGAAGGAGGCGACCCCGGCGAGCGGCACGACGAGGAGCCAGCCGGAATAGTCGGTCGCTGCGGCGACTACGGCGGCGTCGGTGGAAAAGCTGCTGACGATGGGCGCGCCCGCAGCGGCGAACAGCGTCGAGAGCGCCAGCGCGATGCCGGCGCCACGCCGCAGGATCAATTTCATTACCAACAAGAAACGATCATGTGCGCGCGCGCCAACGGCCTCGCCGCACAGCACCTGCGCGGCATTCTCGAACGCGTCGAGCAGCAGCGCCGACAGCATGAACATCTGCAGCAGGATGGCGTTGGCGGCCAGCGTCACCGCCCCCTGTTCGGCGCCGCGGCGGGTGAGCAGCAGGAACGCCGCCATCAGCAGCAGGGTGCGCAGGAACAGGTCGCGGTTGACGCGCAGCAGGGCGAGCAGCGCACCGGCACGCCAGACCCCGGGGCTGCGCGCCGAAGCTACAAGCGCGGCGGGCGCGAGGCTCGGCCGAAGCACGGCAAGGAGCAGGCCGAACTTGAGTGCCTCGCTCGCCAGCGTAGCCGCGGCCACACCCTCGATGCCCATTCCCACCCAGAGCACGAGCAGGACATCGAGTCCCACATGGACGAGGTTGATGAAGACTTCCACGAAGAGCACGGTGCGGACGCGGCGCAGCCCGATCAGCCAGCCGGTCAGCGCGGCGCTCAGCAGCCAGAACGGCGCCGCCCAGTAACGGATGTCGACGTAGGTGGCAGCCTGTACGCGCACGGCGCCCTCGGCGGCGAGCAGATCGAGCCCGACCGGGACGACGAGCGGCTTCAGCAGCAGCAGCGCAAGGCCGATGGCCAGCGCGAAACCGAGCGCCCGCAACAGCGTCGCCGCCACCGCCACTGAATCGCCGCCGCCCGTCGCCTGCGCGGTAAGGCCGGTGGTTGCGGTCTTGAGGAAGTTGAAGGCGACGAGCAGCGTCATCAGCAGCCGCGCGCCGACCTCTACCGCGCCCTGCGCGGCGGCGTTACCGAGTTGCCCGATCACCCAGACATCGGCGACGCCGATGAGCGCGGTTGCGACGTTGGTCGCCATCGCCGGAAGGGCGATCGACCAGATGGCGCGCGCCTGTGTCACACCGCAATGCATAGCGGGCGGGCGTCGACGCGCCTATAGGCTGATGGGGTGACCCCCGTCGTTCATCACCCCGACTACGTCGCGGCGCTGCCCGCCGGACACAGCTTTCCAATGAGCAAGTACGCGCTGGTGATGACCGAACTGTCCGCCGTCCCGCACACGCTTCACCAACCCCAACCGATCGAGCGCGACTGGATCGCCGCGGTGCACGAACCTGATTACGCCGACGCCGTCATCGCTGCGGCGGTCGACCCGGCGATCGAGCGCCGCATCGGCTTCCGCGTGACCGACCGCGTCGCGCTGAGGTCGCGGCTCGCCGCCGGTGGCACCTACCTTGCGGCGCTGCTGGCGCTGCGCCACGGCTATGCGGCGAACGCGGCGGGCGGCAGCCACCACGCCATGCCGGGCGGTGGGGCCGGCTTCTGCGTGCTCAACGACCTTGCCATCGCCGCCAACCGCCTGCTCGCCGAGCGGCGGGCGCGGCGCGTCCTCGTCGTCGATCTCGACGTTCACCAGGGCGACGGCACCGCGGTGATGCTTGCCGGCCGCACCGATGCTTTCACCTTCTCGATGCACGCCGAGCGAAACTTTCCGGCGCGCAAGGCACGATCGTCGAAGGATATCGAACTCGCCGACGGCACTGGCGATGCCGATTATCTCGACACGCTTGCGCGCGAGCTGCCACCGGTCGTCGACGCCTTCGCGCCCGATCTCATCCTGTATCAGGGCGGTGTCGACGGGCATGCCGAGGACCGGCTCGGCCGGCTCGCGCTCACCGACGACGGCCTTGCCGCGCGCGATCGTTTCGTCGGTTCGCTGGCGCGGCGGCATGGCATTGCGCTGGCAAGCACGATGGGCGGCGGCTACGCGGTTAATGGCGACGCCCGCGCGGTCGCCCGGCGGCACGCAACGACCATCCGCGTGCTTTCCGGCCTCACATAAATTCTACTTTGCCGTCAGCGCGGCAGAGGCTTAGAAATCCGCGCATAGCGACAATTTCCCGGGACCGCCGATGGCAACGCAACTGAAGCAAATCCCGCCGCAGCCCGCGGCGCCGATCGAACGCGAGGCGGTCGTCGTCCGCTTTGCCGGCGACTCGGGCGACGGCATGCAGCTGACCGGCGGGCAGTTCACCCTGTCGTCGGCGCTCGCCGGCAACGACTTCGCGACATTCCCCGACTTTCCAGCGGAGATACGCGCGCCGCAGGGCACGACGTTCGGTGTCTCGGCGTTCCAGATCAATTTCGGCTCGAGCGAGATCGACACCGCCGGCGATGCGCCCGACGTGCTCATCGCCATGAATCCGGCAGCGCTCAAGACCAATGTCGGCGACCTCAGGCCGGGCGGCCTCGTCATCGCCGACGACGGCGAGTTCAGTGCGCGCAACCTGGCGAAGGCCGGCTACGCGGCCAATCCGCTCGACGATGGCAGCCTCGCCAAGTGGCAGGTAGTGCACTTCAACATCTCGCAATTGACGCTCGACGCGGTCAAACCGTTCGGCCTTGGCAACAAGGAAGCGCTCCGGTGCAAGAACATGTGGACGCTGGGCCTCGCGCTCTGGATGTTCGACCGCGACCGCGCGCCGCTCATCGAGTGGCTGAAGGCCAAGTTCGCCAAGAACCCAGTGCTTGCCGACGCCAACATCGCCGCCCTGAACGCCGGCCACGCCTATGGCGAAACGGCCGAGATCGGTCAGCCCGGCACCGCTCCCATCCCGCGCCAGCATGTCGGTGCGGCGCCCGTCGAACCGGGCCTGTACCGCACCATCACGGGCGCGGAGGCGGTGTCGTACGGGCTTGTCGCGGGCGCGCAGCTCGCTGGCCTCAAGATGTTCTTCGGCGGCTATCCGATCACGCCCGCGTCGGCGATTCTGCACACGCTGTCGCGCTTCAGGGAATATGGCGTGACGACGTTCCAGGCCGAGGACGAGATCGCCGCCATCGCCAGCGCGATCGGCGCGTCCTATGCCGGGCAGCTCGGCGTCACCTCGTCGTCGGGGCCGGGCATCGCGCTCAAGACTGAAGCGATCGGGCTTGCCGTGATGACCGAGCTGCCGCTCGTCATCGTCAACTCGCAGCGCGGCGGACCGTCGACCGGCCTTCCCACCAAGACCGAGCAGTCCGACCTCTACCAGGCGGTCTATGGCCGGAACGCCGATACGCCGCTGCCCGTCATTGCGGCGCGCTCGCCCGCTGACGTGTTCGACTGCGCGATCGAGGCGGTACGGATCGCGACGCAGTTCATGACGCCGGTGATCCTGCTCACCGACGGTTATATCGCCAATGCCGCCGAGCCGTGGAAGGTGCCGGACATGAGCGGCTACACGCCGTTCCCGGTTACGTTCCTCGACCATGTCCCCGACGGCGGCTTCAAGCCCTACGGCCGCGATGCCAGGCTGGCGCGTCCTTGGGTGAAGCCGGGAACGCCCGGCCTCGTCCACCGCATCGGCGGCATCGAGAAGGAAGTGGACACCGGCCACATCAACTATTCGCCGGCGAACCACCAGGCGATGACCGATCTCAGGAAGGCGAAGGTCGACGGTATCGCCAACCACATCCCCGAACAGGAGGTGTGCCTGGGCACCGCGGCGGGCAAGCTTGCCGTCGTCGGCTGGGGTTCGACCTTCGGTCCCATCCACCAGGCGGTGCGCCGCGCGCGGGCGAAGGGCCGCGACGTGTCGCATATTCACGTCCGTCACATCTGGCCATTGCCGAAGAATCTTGGTGAGCTGCTGCGGTCGTACGACAGGATCATCGTGCCCGAGATGAACACCGGCCAGCTGAAGACGGTGCTGAGAGACCAGTATCTCGTCGACGCCAAACCGGTGAACAAGGTCTCCGGCCAGCCCTTCCGCATCCACGAGATCGAGGCGGCCATCGAAGGAGCGCTCGGATGAACGACATGACGCCCGTCGCCAAAGCCAGTCCCAAGGACTGGGAAACCGATCAGGAGGTGCGCTGGTGCCCCGGCTGCGGCGACTATGCGATCCTGAAGGCGGTGCAGCGCACCATGCCCGAGATCGGCGCGCGTCCCGAAAATACCGTGTTCGTCTCGGGCATCGGCTGTTCGTCGCGCTTTCCCTATTACATGGCAACGTACGGGTTCCACACCATCCATGGCCGCGCGCCGGCGGTGGCGACCGGCGTCAAGCTGGCCAACCCTGAACTCGACGTCTGGATCATCACCGGCGACGGCGATGCGCTGTCGATCGGCGGCAACCACACGATGCATGTGTTAAGGCGCAACCTCGATTGCCAGATCCTGCTGTTCAACAACGAGATCTACGGCCTTACCAAGGGGCAGTATTCGCCGACGAGCCGCGTCGGCACGCGCTCGCCGTCGACGCCGTTCGGCTCGGTCGACCGACCCGCCGCGCCGTGCGCCTATGCGCTGGGTTCAGGCGCGCGCTTCGTCGCCCGCGCCTATGACGTGTCGAAGCAGCTGCCCGATGTGCTGAAGGCGGCGTATCACCACAAAGGAGCCGCCTTCGTCGAGATCTTCCAGAATTGCATCGTCTACAATGCCGACGTCTTCGCCGGCTTCACCGAAAAAGCGAACGCGCACCACCAGCTGTGGCTGGAAGACGGCAAGCCGATGCTGTTCGCCGGCGGCACCAGGGGCATCGCCATGGACGCCGCCGCGCTCACCCTCAAGGTCGTCGATGTTGACGCCGGCGACTGGCAGGCGGCCGGCGTCATCGTCCATGATGTGACCAACCGGGCGGTGGCGCACATGCTCGTCGAGATGCCGTTCGGCGCTTTTCCGATGGCGCTTGGCGTCCTCTACGACGACCCGCGTCCGACCTACGACAGTGCCGTCACCGAACAGAACCGGGAGTTGGCGGCGGGCAAGACGCCCGACCTGCAGAAGCTGCTGGCCAAGGGACAGACCTGGACGGTCGAGGGCTGAGCCACGTTCCGGACGGTCCGGCAGAAACTTGCGGGGGAGTCGACGCGCCCCCCGCGTATTCACCGACAATGCTGCAGGCAGTGAAGGGGGCCGAGCAATCGGACGCGCCCGAGGCGCTGATCGCTGCCGTCGCGGGCGGCGACGAGGATGCCTTTCGCCACCTGACTCGGCGCCTCTACGGCCCGGCGATCGGGGTCGCGTGCAAGGTGCTCGGCGACCGCACGGAAGCCGAGGATGCGGTGCAGACGGCGCTCGTCAAGCTGTGGCGGCAGGCGGCGAGTTTCGACCCCGCGAAGGCGAAGATCGAAACATGGTTCCGACGCATCGTCGTCAACGCCTGCATCGACCGCAAGCGGGCGCTGCGGCCGGTCGCCTCGCTCGATGTCGTTGCCGAGGCGGCGAGCGACGAGCCCGGACCGGCGGCCAGCGCCGAAGCGGGCGAGCGGGCGCGGCGCATCAACGCCGCAGTCGCGCATCTGCCGGCGCGGCAGCGCGCGGCGATCGCGCTGTTCTACGGCGACGGCGCGACAATGAGCGAGATTGCCGAGGTGCTGGAGACAACACCAAAGGCGATCGAGGGGTTGCTGGCGCGTGCGCGCGCCGAACTGGCCGAGCGGCTGAGGCCGCTGGCGGAGGTGATGTGATGGAACGAGCACGAGCGGTCGAGATCATCGAGGCCTATGGCGGTTACCCCGCGGCATGGCCCGCCGACGAACGCGCCGCAGCCGAAGTGATGGTCGCGCACGACGCGACATTGGCAGCGATGGTCGAGGAGGCGCGCGCCATTGATCGCGTGCTGCGCGACTGGGCATGCGCCCTCGTTCCCGCGACCGAAGCCGATGCCGACGCAGCGGCGCATGCAGCGCTCGCAGCAGTACGGCCTGCACCGGCCGTCGCACGCTGGCTGCCGCGCGCCGCCGCCGGCGGGCTGCTTGCGGCGTCGCTGGCGGTCGGAGCGATCCTGTTGTCGCGGCCGGATAGGGTGCCGACGCCGGCGGAGCGGCCGGCGGGCGTCGAGATCGCATTCGCGGCGCTGCCCGGCGAGGATGCCGAGGCGGCGCAGGACATGCTGGTTTGGGGAAGCGTATTCACACCAACGCCGGCGGAGGAGACCGTATTATGAGAAAGATGGTCGCAGCGGCCGTGCTCGCCGTCGCCGCGCTGTCGGGGCCGGCGCTTGCCGGCGACGAGGCCGGTGCCAAGCGTACTGTCACGTTCGAGTGGCGGGCTCCGTTCGCCGACATGTCGCCGCAGGGCATGGCGCTCGTCCGCGAGGCGATGCGGCACGAGAACATCCCTGCCAATGCCGAGGAGGTGCGCAAGGCACGCGCGCGGGTTCTCGACCTGCTCGCCGCCGAGAAGCTTGACGTCGAGGCGATCCGCAAGGCGCAGGCAGCCGAGCGCGCCGTTGCGATCCGCGAGCATGCGCTGGCGCAGGAGAAGCTGCTGAAGGCCTATCAGCAGCTTTCGGTCGCCGACCGCCGCGCGTTCGTCGACGGCATGCGCATGCAGGAGGAGCGCATGCTGCGGCACATGGAACGCGCCCGCGCGCGCATGATCCAGGTCGAGCAACAGATGCGCAATCAGCGCGAGCAGATGCGCCGCGAGATGGAGCAGATGCGCCGCGACATCGAGCGCGTCAAACGCGACGCTGAGCGCGTCAGAAAGGAGACCGGCAGCCTGTGGATCGTGGTGCCGCCCCACGAGGTGCCGCCGCCGGCTGCCGAACCGGCGCAGCTCGGCAAGGGCTGATCACGGGCGCCAGCCGGTCTGGCGCGCGATCTCGTTCCACAGCAAGGCGGCGAGGCGCCCTGTCATCGCGCCCGGCCGGCCGCCACCGACGGTCACGCCGTCGATACGGACGACGGGCAGGCACGGCGCCGTCGTCGAGGTCAGGAATGCCTCGTCGGCACCAAGCGCCTCGGCAATGCCGAACGGGCGCTCGTCGATGCGGATCTGCTGTGCGCGCGCGATGCGGATCAGCGTGTCGCGCATGACGCCGGCCAGAATGCCGTGGTCGGCCGGGTGGGTGATGACGACGCCGTCGCGGACAATCCAGGCGTTGGTCGACCCGCCCTCGGTCACGACGCCGTCGTCGACGAACCACGCTTCGAACGCGCCGGCGTCCTTCGCCGCCTGCTTGGCGAGCACATTGGGCAGCAGCGCCACCGACTTGATGTCGCGCCGTGCCCAGCGGATCTCGGGCCGCGTCAGCACGGCGATGCCGGTCGCTTGCTGGGTGACGCGCTGGCGAAAGTCGAACGGCCGCGCCGTCATCACCAGCGTCGGCCGCACCGCGCGCGGAAAGGCGTGGTCGCGCCGTGCCGCGCCGCGCGTCAGCTGAACGTAGAGCAGGCCATCGCGGATGCGGTTCGCCGCCAGCACGCGCCGGGCAACGATCCCCAGCGTCGCGTCGCACATCGGCGCGGCGATCGCCAGTTCGCTGCGGCTGCGCCCAAGCCGGTCCAGATGCTGTGGCCAGTCGAGCAGGCGGCCGTTCAGCACCGCACAGACCTCGTACACGCCGTCGGCGAACTGGAAACCGCGATCCTCGACCGAGACACGCGCATCGTCGAGCGGAACGAGACGACCGTTGACATAGGCGAGGCGCGGCATTTTGTCGGCATCCCCCAAACGGTCGGCGACAGTGTCCGCCAGTGTCGATAGTGAGGCCGTCGTGGAAGGACAAGCCGGATCAATGCGGTGACGACGATCGTTTGGCTGCGCGAGGATCTGCGCCTTGCCGACCAGGCGGCGTTTGCCGCCGCCGTGCGCAAGGGTCCGGTGGTGCCGGTCTACGTGCTCGACGACGACACGCCGAAACACCGGCGAATCGGCGCCGCGCAGCGCTGGTGGCTGCACCACAGCCTCGCCTGCCTTGGCGACGCACTGGCCGCGCGCGGCTCGCGCCTGATTCTGCGCCGCGGCGTCGCTGCCGACGTCATTGCCGAGGTCGCCGCCGAGACGAACGCAGCGGCGGTGCACGCACTGCGCCACTGCGCGCCATGGTGGCGCAACGCCGAACGCGCGCTCAAGGCGCGCGTAAACCTCGTGCTGCACGACGGCAACTATCTGGCGCCGCCGGGCAGCATGCGCACCGGCGCCGGCGGCATTTACAGCATCTACACGCCGTTCTGGCGGGCGCTGCGCGAACGCATGCCGCCGGCGGCCCCGACCCCGGCGCCGGCGCGACTGCCGGCGCCGCCGCAGTGGCCGCGAAGCGACCGGCTCGACGACTGGCGGCTGCTGCCGAAGCGTCCCGACTGGGCGCGGGGGTTTGCCGTCTGGACACCCGGCGAGACGGGCGCCCGGGCGCGGCTGGAGGCGTTTCTGCCCACGGCCGCGGACTATGCCGAAACGCGCGATCTGCCATCGGTCGACGGCACCTCACGCTTGTCGCCGCACCTGCATTTCGGGGAGATTTCGCCGGCAGCGGTATGGCACGCCATTGCCGGCCACGGCGACGAGGCGTACCTCAAGGAACTGGCCTGGCGCGACTATGCCGCGAACCTCGTGCTGGCGCGGCCCGATTACGGCACGGCGAACGGCAGGGCGGCGTTCGACGGCTTTCCCTGGCGTCGGCTCGACGAGGCCGCCACCGATTTCGACGCCTGGACGAAGGGTCGCACGGGCTACCCGATCGTCGATGCCGGCATGCGCGAACTGTGGGCGACTGGGTGGATGCACAACCGCGTGCGCATGCTCGCCGCGTCGTTTCTCGTGAAGCATCTGCTCATCGACTGGCGCGAGGGCGAGCGCTGGTTCTGGGACACGCTCGTCGACGCCGACTACGCCAGCAACAGCGTCAACTGGCAGTGGGTGGCGGGAACCGGCGTCGACGCCAACATGTTCGCCCGCATCATGGCGCCGCTCGGCCAGTCGGCGAAGTTCGATGCCGCCGGCTACATCCGCCGTTGGGTACCCGAGCTTGCGCAGCTTCCCGAACCTGCGATCCACGACCCCGACGCGGCGGGCGTGCGTCCGCCCAACTATCCTCCGAAGATCATTGGCCACTACGCCGCGCGCGAACGCGCGCTTGCCGCCAACGCCGCGGCTAGACCACGATCGGTTCAGATTGAATCACTCTGAAGCGTGAATCGCTGTTTAAGATTATGAA
>CAYVVV010000064.1:0-12783 GCA_964455325.1 uncultured Sphingosinicella sp.
ACAAATGTGGAACAACGTCGCTAATCGGAACAAAAGGAGATCACCGATGGCCTATTTCATCGCATCGCTCGCCAGTGTGATGCTTCTGGCCGGCGCGCTGGGCTGCCTGGTGTCAGTGCTGCGCGGGCACTGGTCGCAGCTTGCTGCGGCGCTTGCCGGCGAGCCCGGCGGCCGCGCGATCAGCACGTGTTCGCGGACGGTTGTTCCGCTGTTTCCGGAACGGCGGGCGGCGTCGCCGACTCCCGCTCGTCTGCCGCTAGCCGCCTGACCTTGCGGTACGAGACAACGCCGAACGGAATCGTCGCGGCATAGGCGATCGAAACCAGCGACAGCGTCATGTAGGGCGCTGACAGCAGCGCACCGACGAACAGCGCTACCGCGACAAGCGCCGCGATCCGGTACTCGGGCTTCAGCCGCAACGACTTCCACGAATAGGTCGGCACATGCGAGATCATGAGGAAGGCGACGGCGCCGACGACGACCGCGGTGACGATCGCGCCAAGCCGGGGGACGTCCAGGATCGGCGGTTCGATCCAGTAGTAGACGAACATCGGGCTCAAGGTGAGCCCGGCGGCGACCGGCGCCGGAATCCCGGTAAGGAAACCGTGCCGCTTGTGCGGCAGGTCGTCGACATCGAGGCTGGCGTTGAACCGCGCCAGCCGCAGCGCACAGCAGACGGCGTGCGCCAGCGCCACCACCCAGCCGATGCCGGGTAACTGGTCGAGCGTCCAGAAATAGATGATCAGCGCCGGCGCGACGCCGAACGCGGTCACGTCGGACAGTGAATCGAGCTCGGCGCCGAAGCGGCTGGCGCCCTTCAGCAGGCGTGCAACGCGTCCGTCGATGCCGTCGAGCACGCCGGCGACGACGATCGCCAGCACGGCGCGGTCGAAATCGCCCGCGATCGCCCAGCGCACGGCAGTAAGCCCGGCACACAGCGCCGCTATGGTGATCGCGTTCGGGATCAGCACGCGGATCGGGATGATGCGCCGCAGCCGCCGCTCGGGTTCGTGATCGACCTTCACTGGCTGATGCCGCGCGGCCGCTCGCCCCCGCCCTTGACCGCCAGCACCGTCTCGCCGGCGACGGCACGCTGGCCGACGATCACCTGCGGCACGTAGCACGCCGGCAGGAACACGTCGACGCGGCTGCCGAAGCGGATGAGGCCGACGCGCTGGCCAGCGGTCACCATCTCGCCGACCTGCGCAAAGCGGACGATCCGGCGCGCGACGAGCCCAGCGATCTGCGTGAAGCCGATACGCTCGCCCGCCGCGGTCTCGATGACGAAATACTGCCGCTCGTTGTCCTCGCTGGCCTTGTCGAGCTCGGCGTTGAGGAACTTGCCGGGAACGTAGACGATCTCGCGGATCGTGCCGGCGACGGGGGCGCGGTTCACGTGCACGTCGAACACGCTCATGAAGATCGACACGCGCGTGAACGTGCCGCCGCCGATGCCGCGATCCTCGCCGCTGATCTCACGCGGCGCCGGCACCTCCATGATCTGCGAGACGAGGCCGTCGGCGGGCGACACGATAAGGTCACCGCGCTGCGGTGTTACTCGCGCGGGATCGCGGAAGAACGCGAACACCCAGGCGGTCAGGCCGGCGCCCAGCCAGCCAAGGATGTCCCAGTCGGCGATGAACCACAGGAACAGCGTCAGCGCGCCGGCGATGACGACGAACTTGTTGCCTTCGGGATGCATCGGCGGCGGGAACGCATAGCTCGCGGGTGGCTCGGCAGGCGCCGGCGCGGGCGGCGGGACGCTTTGCGATATTTCATTCATCGCGCTTCTTTAGCGTGGGCCGGCCCATGCTGACAACGCACCGTTGATCTCGCAGACGCTTCCGCCTAGACGGGCGGCCGGTAAAAATCCGCACAGCGAGAGGCTTGCATGGCGAAGATCAAGGTGGCGAATCCTGTCGTCGAACTCGACGGCGACGAGATGACGCGCATCATCTGGCAGTGGATTCGCGAACGCCTGATCCTCCCCTACCTCGACATCGATCTCAAATACTTCGACCTCGGCATCGAGCATCGCGACGCCACCGACGACAAGGTCACCGTGCAGGCCGCCAATGCGATCCGCGAGCACGGTGTCGGCGTCAAGTGCGCCACGATCACCCCCGACGAGGCGCGCGTCGAGGAATTCGGCCTCAAGAAGATGTGGAAGTCGCCGAACGGCACCATCCGCAACATCCTGGGCGGCGTTGTCTTTCGCGAGCCGATCGTCATCAAGTCGGTGCCGCGCCTCGTTCCCGGCTGGACCGACCCCATCGTCGTCGGCCGCCACGCCTTCGGCGATCAGTACAAGGCCACCGACTTCCGCGTGCCCGGCGCCGGCAGGCTGACCATTCGCTGGGAGGGCGAAAACGGCGAGAGTCTTGAGCACGAGGTGTTCGACTTCCCGTCGTCGGGCGTCGCCATGGGCATGTACAACCTCGACGATTCGATCCGCGATTTCGCCCGCGCCTGTCTGAACTACGGCCTGTCGCGCGAATGGCCGGTGTATCTGTCGACCAAGAACACCATCCTCAAGGCCTATGACGGCCAGTTCAAGGATCTGTTCCAGGAAGTATTCAACAAGGAATTTAAGGCACAGTTCGATAGACTTGGTATCGTCTATGAACATCGTCTGATCGACGACCTGGTCGCGTCGGCGCTGAAATGGTCGGGCAAATTCGTCTGGGCCTGCAAGAACTACGATGGCGACGTGCAGTCCGACATGGTGGCGCAGGGCTTTGGCTCGCTCGGGCTGATGACCTCGGTGCTGATGACTCCCGATGGCAAGACCGTCGAGGCTGAAGCGGCGCACGGCACAGTGACGCGCCATTACCGCATGCACCAGCAGGGCAAGGCAACTTCGACCAACCCGCTTGCCTCGATCTTTGCCTGGACCGGTGGCCTGAAGCATCGCGGCAAGCTCGACGATACGCCCGAAGTGACGCGTTTCGCCGAAACGCTGGAGCGCGTCTGCATCGAGACGGTCGAGGGCGGCGAGATGACCAAGGACCTCGCCATCCTGATTGGCCCCGATCAGGCCTGGATGACCACCGAACAATTCTTCGAGGCGGTCGTCCACAACCTCGAGACCGCGATGGGCGACTGGCGATAGCGCCAACCGCTTTTTGGCTGAAGACGGCGCGGCCGCCGGATTCGACCGCGATCGGTTCGGATTGATTCAATCCGAACCGTGCATCGCTGTCTAAGATTATGAATAGAGACTGATTCATGTTTCCGGTGAAGGCGCTCGGCGCTTCCACCGGAAACGATCAGGCTCTAGGATCGCCGGCATGGCCGCACCGCTCGATTCACCGGCGTTTCGCGACGCACTCGTGATCCTTGGTGCCGTCGGTGTCGTCATCCCGGCCTTCGCCCGCTTCAGGGTGACACCCGTCATCGGCTTCATCCTCGTCGGGCTGCTGCTCGGCCCGTCGGGGCTTGGCGCACTTGAGCAGGCGATGCCCTGGCTGCGCTATGTCGCCATCGGCGACCGCGCCGTGATCGAACCGTTCGCCGAGTTCGGCATCATCCTACTGCTGTTCTCGATCGGGCTCGAACTGTCATACCGCCGCCTGTGGGAACTGCGCCGGCTGGTCTTCCTGCTGGGACCGGCCGAGGTGCTTGTGTCGGCGTCGCTGATCGCGCTGGCGCTGGGCGCCACGGGGATGTCGACCGCGGCCGCCGTCGCGCTTGGCCTTGCGCTGTCGCTGTCGTCGACCGCGCTGGTGCTGCCGATGACGGGAACGCGCAGCGCCGTCGGCAAGCCGGCGTTCGCGATGCTGATGTTCGAGGATGTCGCGATCGTCCCGATCATCTTCGTGCTCGGCGTGCTTGGTCCGGCGTCCGACACCGCTGCTGTCGACGAACTGATGCGAACGGTCATCGCCGGTTCGCTGGTGGTCGCCGCGATCCTCGTCGTCGGCAAGCTGCTGCTGCCGCGCATGCTGCGGCTTGCCGCGCGCACCAAGAGCCCCGAACTGTTCATCGCGGTGGCGATGGCGGTGGTCATGGCGTCGAGCCTGGCGACCAGCCTGGTCGGGCTGTCGCCGATCGTCGGCGCGCTCGTCGCCGGTCTCACCATCGCCGAGACCGAGTATCGCGCGCAGGTCGAGGTCACCATCGAACCGTTCAAGAACCTCGCGCTCGGCATCTTCCTGATGACGATCGGCATGAGCCTCGACCTCGGCTTGATCCTTGCCGACTGGCCGCAGATCATCATCGCCGTAGTCGGCGTTCTCGCCCTCAAGGCGGTGGTGACGGCGGCGCTGCTCAGCATCGGCGGCGCCCCGAAGGAGGTTGCCGTGCAAACGGGCGTACTGATGGCATCGCCATCGGAAACAACGCTGATCGTGCTCGCAGCCGCCGCGCAGGCGCGTGTTATCGGGTCCGACACCGCCGCGTTCTGGCAGCTGGTGACCGCAATCGGCCTGACCCTGACGCCGTTGCTGGCGCGGCTCGGCCAGCACACCGCGCGCCGTGTCGGCGACGATGCGCGGCTGGCGGAAGTGGTGGGCGACACGGCGGCGGCACGTACGATCATCGTCGGCTTCGGTCGCGTCGGCGAGATGGTTGCGAACATGCTGCGCGAGCACGGCGAGCCGTTCATGCTTGTCGACGCCGACATCGACGTCGTGCGTAACGGGCGCAGGGCCGGCTACGATATCGTCTTTGGCGATGCCGGGCGCGGCGAGATCCTGGAAAAGCTGGGCGTCGGCCAGGCAAAGTCGCTGGTGCTAACGATGGACGATCCCGTCCAACTGGTGGCGACCACCCGCGCCGTCCGCGCCGCACATCCCGACCTCTGCATCGTGGCGCGGGCACGCGATGCTGAGCACGCCGCCGAGCTCTATCGCGCCGGCGCGACCGACGCCGTGCCGGAAACGCTCGAAGCCTCGCTGCAGCTCGCAGAAGCCGTGCTCGTCGACATCGGTCGGCCGATGGGGCCGGTGATCGCCTCGATCCACGAAATGCGCGACCGTCAGCGGGCGATCATCAAGATGACGGTGCCCGGTCTCGAGCGCGAACCACTCCGCGCCGCTTCGCGGCTGCGGCAGAGCGACGAGCCGGCGAACGGCTAGCCGATCAGCCGATCGCCGCCTTCACCGCGGCCAGCGCGTCGGCTGCCTTCGACGCGTCGGGACCGCCGCCCTGCGCCATATCGCGGCGGCCGCCGCCGCCCTTGCCGCCGAGCGCGGCGACCCCGGCCTGGACGAGCGCAACGGCATCATGGCGCGACGTGACGTCGTCGGTGACGCCGACGGCGATGCTGGCGCGGCCGCCGCTCACCGCTACGATGGCGGCGACACCCGATCCCACCTGCTGCTTCGCTGCGTCAACGGCGCCGCGCAAGTCCTTGGGATCGAGTCCCTCGGCGATCTGGCCGATGAAGCGGACACCATTGACCGTTTCGGCCTCGGAGGTCGCCGCCGTGCCGCCGCCGAGCGCCAGCGCCTTCTTCGCGTCGGCAAGTTCGCGCTCGAGCCGTCGCCGTTCCTCGACCGGCGCCGCGACGCGCTGCGGCAGCTTGGCCGGAGCGACCTTGACCAGCGCTGCCGCCTCGCGCAGCCGGTCTTCCTGCGCCTGCAGGTAAAGCCGCGCCGCCTCGCCGGTCATCGCCTCGATGCGGCGGACGCCCGACGATACGGCGCCTTCGGAAACGATCTTGAACAGGCCGATGTCGCCCAGGGCGGCAACATGCGTGCCGCCGCACAGCTCGACCGAATAGTCGCCCGCGGCATCGCGGCCCATCGACAGCACGCGCACCTCGTCGCCGTATTTCTCGCCAAACAGCGCCATGGCGCCGGCGGCGATCGCCGCATCGGGGGTCATCAGCCGCGTCGTCACCGGCGCATTGCCGCGGATCTGCGCGTTGACGTCCACCTCTATCGCCGCGATCTCGTCGGCGGTGAGCGCCTTCGGGTGGCTGAAGTCGAAGCGGAAGCGGTCGTCGGCGACGAGGCTGCCCTTCTGCGTCACGTGTGGCCCCAGCCGCTGGCGCAGCGCCGCGTGCAGCAGGTGTGTTGCCGAATGGTTGGCGCGGATGCGGTCGCGGCGCGCCGCGTCGACCTCGAGCCGAACCACATCGCCAACCACCACAGCCCCGGCGTCGATCCGCGCGTGGTGCGCGTGCAGCTTGCCAAGCGGTTTCGACGTAGCGTCAACGATTGCCTTGAAACCGTTGAGATTGCTTATAACGCCCGCATCACCGATCTGTCCGCCCGACTCGCCGTAGAACGGCGTCTGATTGGTGAGGATGATGACGTCGCCGCCGTCGGCGCGGTCGACACGGACGCCGCCCTTGACGATCGCCACCACCTCGCCCTCCGCCGTGTCGCTGGTGTAGCCGGTGAACTCGGTGGCGCCCGTCTCCTCGGCGAGGTCGAACCAGATGCTTTCATCGGCCTTGGCGCCGGAGCCGGCCCACGCCGCGCGCGCCGCCGCCTTCTGCGCCGCCATCGCCGCGTCAAAGCCAGCCCTGTCGACGCCAAGCCCCTGTCGCCGCAGCGCATCTTCGGTGAGGTCGAGCGGGAAGCCATAGGTGTCGTAGAGCTTGAATGCGACATCGCCGCCAAGCACGTCGCCGGCGCTCATCCCCGCCGTCGCCTCGTCGAGCAGCTTGAGGCCGGTATCGAGCGTCTGCCGGAAGCGCGTCTCCTCGAGCCGCAGCGTCTCCTCGATCAGTGGTTGCGCGCGCGCCAGCTCCGGATAGGCGCCGCCCATCTGCCCGACCAGGGTCGGCACCAGTCGGTGCAGCAGCGGCTCGCCGGCGCCAAGCAGGTGCGCATGACGCATGGCGCGGCGCATGATCCGCCGCAGCACATAGCCCCTGCCCTCGTTCGACGGCAGCACGCCGTCGGCGACGAGGAAGCCGCTCGCCCTGAGATGGTCGGCGATGACACGGTGCGAGGCGGACATCGGTCCCTTTGCGTCGGTCTTCGTGAGCTCGGCGGTTTCGCCGATGATCGCTGCGAACAGGTCGATGTCGAAATTGTCGTGGCGGCCCTGCAGCACCGCCGCGATCCGTTCCAGCCCCATGCCGGTGTCGATCGACGGCTTTGGCAACGCCACGCGGTCACCGCCCGGCTGCTGGTCGTACTGCATGAAGACGAGGTTCCAGATCTCGACGAAGCGATCGCCGTCGGCGTCGGCGCTGCCGGGCGGGCCTCCGGCAATGCCTTCGCCGTGATCGAAGAAGATCTCCGAGCACGGTCCGCACGGGCCGGTGTCGCCCATCGACCAGAAATTGTCGCTGGTCGCGATGCGCACGATCCGCTCGTCGGGAAGCCCGGCGATCTTCCGCCACAGCCCGTGCGCCTCGTCGTCGGTGTGATAGACGGTGACGGTGAGCCGGTCGGGGCTAATCGCCCATTCCCGGGTGATCAGCCGCCAGGCGAGCTCGATCGCGCGTTCCTTGAAATAGTCGCCGAACGAGAAGTTGCCGAGCATTTCGAAGAAGGTGTGGTGCCGCGCGGTGAAGCCGACATTGTCGAGGTCGTTGTGTTTGCCGCCGGCACGCACGCATTTCTGGCTCGACGCCGCCGTTGAATACGGCCGAGTCTCGAGACCTGTGAAAACGTTCTTGAATGGCACCATGCCGGCGTTGACGAACATCAGCGTCGGGTCGTTCTGCGGCACCAGCGGCGCCGAAGGCACGCGCGCGTGTCCTTCCTGCTCGAAAAAGTCGAGGAACGAGCGGCGGATGTCGTTGGTCGATGTCATGGCGGGCGATGTAGGCGAGGCAAAGCGGCGACTCAAGCGGCTGATCCTTCAGTGGCGGCACCCGTACGAGCCCCCTTGCGCTTCGCCGCGAACAGGCAGACGGTAGCGCCACGTGCCGCCACGCGCCGGCATCGGCCGTGACGGCGATCAACCCGAGGGAGATCGCACGATGGCCGACAAGTCCAAGCATGTCAGGGTGGTGGCGCTCGTCGGGCCGGCTGGCGCCGGCAAGACGAGCCTCGCCGACGCGCTGCTTTTTGCAAGCGGTACGACCGACCGTCAGGGCGCGGTCGACGCCGGTAACTGCGTCGGCGACGCGTCGCCCGAGGCGCGCGCGCGCGGTGGTTCGGTCGAGCTCAACCTTGCCCGCCTCGCCTATCTTGGCGACCGCTTCGCACTTGTCGACGCGCCCGGCAGTCCCAGCTTTGCCGGTGATGCGGCGGCTGCAGTCGCCGCCGCCGACCTTGCCATCGTCGTCGTCGACCCCGACCCGGCGCGCGCGCCGCTCGCCGAGCCGACGCTGCGCCAGCTCGAGACGCTGGGCGTGCCGCACGCCGTTTTCGTCAACAAGATCGACCAGGCCCGCGGCCGTATCCGCGATCTGCTGGAGGCGCTGCAGCCGATGAGCGCGAAGCCGCTGCTCGCCCGCCAGATTCCCATCCGCAACGGCGATACCGTCACCGGCTTCGTCGACCTCGCGCTCGAACGCGCCTTCCACTACCGCGTCGGCACCGAATCGGAACGCATTGACATTCCCGCCGACCTTGTCGACCGCGAGGCAAGCGAACGCTTCCACATGCTCGAGCAGCTTGCCGACCACGACGACGCGCTGCTTGAGGCGCTGTTGATGGACGAGAAGCCCGACAACGCCGTGATCTTCGCCGACCTGACGCGCGAAACCGGCGACAATCTCGTCGTGCCGGTGCTGTTCGGATCGGCGCAGAACGGCTTTGGCGTACGCCGGCTGTTGAAGCTGCTGCGCCACGACACACCCGCACCCGCCTCCGCCGCCGCGCGGCTTGGCGTCAAGTCCGGTGCATTTGCGTTCAAGATCTCGCACGGTTTTGGCGCCGGCCGCCTTGCCTTCGCGCGCGTCTTCGGCGAGCCGCTCGCCGAGGGGACGGAACTCAAGGACGCCGACGGCGCACCGGTGCGCGCCGGCGCGCTGTTCAGCGTCCAGGGCGACAAGACCATGAAGATCGCCGCGGCGGACGCGGGCGACATCGTCGCCATTGCCAAGGTCGACGCTCTTGGAGCCGGCGAGGCGATCGGCACCCGTGGCAAGGCGTTCCGGCCCGACCTCGGCGACCGGCCGCAGCCAAGCTATGCGCTGGCGATCACGACGCGCGACCGCAAGGACGACGTACGCCTGTCGGCGGCACTGCACAAGCTCGTTGAGGAGGACGTCACGCTGGCCTGGGAACAGGACCCGGAGACACAGGAACTGCTGTTGAAGGGCGTCAGCGACGAGCATCTGCACATGACGCTGGCACGTCTGAAGCGCCGCTACCAGGTCGTCGTCGACACCCATCCGCCAAGCGTCGGCTACCGCGAATCGATCCGCAAGCCGGTGACGCAGCGCGGCCGGCACAAGAAGCAGTCGGGCGGGCACGGCCAGTACGGCGATATCGTCATCGAGGTGGTGCCGCGTGCGCGCGGCGAGGGTTTCGTCTTCGCCGAGCGCATCCACGGCGGCGCGGTGCCGAAGCAGTGGATCCCCGCAGTCGAGAATGGCGTGCGCGACGCGATGGCGAAGGGACCGCTCGGCTTCCCGGTGGTCGACGTCGCGGTGACGCTGGTCGACGGCTCGTATCACAGCGTCGATTCGTCCGAGCTCGCCTTCCGCACCGCCGGACGTATCGGCATGAGCGAGGCGCTCGCTGCCGCCGCGCCGCACCTGCTCGAGCCGATCCACAAGGTGACCGTCCTCACCCCCAGCTCGGCGACGTCAAAGGTGACCTCGACGATAGCCTCGAAACGCGGCCAGGTGCTGGGGCTTGGCCAGCGCGAGGGATGGTCGCGCTGGGACCAAGTCGAGGCGCTGGTGCCCGAGGCCGAGCTGCACGGCTTCGGCGCCGAATTGCGCTCGGTGAGCCAGGGCCTTGCCACGTTCACGGCGACGTTCGACCATCTTGCCGAGCTGAACGGTCACTTGGCCGACGCCGTCGTCAGACAGGCGATGGCGGCCTGACCAGCGGCCCCCCGGCAACCGGCAAGACGCGGCGCGCCGTAACGAAAGAGGCAGCCGCCCGGGGGTAGCGGCTGCCTCGGCGCGATCGAGGGAAGGGTCGCGCCCGGGTCAGTGATGACGTTATTCCCCGATGTCGTCGGTGTCCGGACCGGTAGCGAGCAGCGCATCCGAAATGCCGGCGGCATTGGCACGGATCGCCTTTTCGATGCGTGCCATAACCTCGGGATTGTCCTTGAGATACTGCTTGGCGTTCTCGCGACCCTGGCCGATGCGCACCGAATCGTGGCTGAACCACGCGCCCGACTTCTCGACGACGCCGATCTTGACGCCGAGATCGAGGATCTCGCCCGTCTTCGAGATGCCCTCGCCGTACATGATGTCGAATTCGACCTGCTTGAACGGCGGCGCCACCTTGTTCTTGACGACCTTGACGCGCGTCGCATTGCCGACGACCTCGTCACGGTCCTTGATCTGGCCGGTGCGGCGGATGTCGAGGCGGACGCTGGCGTAGAACTTGAGCGCGTTGCCGCCCGTGGTCGTCTCGGGATTGCCGTACATCACACCGATCTTCATGCGGACCTGATTGATGAAGATGACGATGCACTTCGAGCGGCTGATCGATCCGGTGAGCTTCCTCAGCGCCTGGCTCATCAGCCGCGCCTGCAGGCCGACATGACTGTCGCCCATCTCCCCCTCGATCTCGGCGCGCGGCACCAGCGCCGCGACCGAGTCGACGACCAGCACGTCGATGGCGTTCGAGCGCACTAGCGTGTCGGTAATCTCGAGCGCCTGTTCGCCGGTGTCGGGCTGCGAAACGATGAGATTGTCGATGTCGACGCCGAGCTTCTTGGCATAGACGGGGTCGAGCGCATGCTCGGCGTCGACGAAGGCGGCGATGCCACCGGCCTTCTGCGCCTCGGCGATCGCATGCAGCGCCAGCGTCGTCTTGCCCGAGCTTTCGGGGCCGTAGATCTCGATGATGCGGCCGCGCGGGAAGCCGCCGATGCCAAGCGCGAGATCAAGTCCGAGCGAGCCCGATGAAACCGCCTCGACCTCCATCGTCTCGCGCTGGCCGAGCTTCATCGCCGAACCCTTGCCGAAGGCGCGGTCGATCTGCGCCAGTGCCGCGTCCAGCGCCTTTTGCTTGTCCATTCCCGATTCCACCACCCGAAGCGTCGCCGACATTGACCACTCCCTCGTAATTGGCTGCAGAGGCCGTTTCAATGCCAATCACGTACCCGGTTTGTTCCAAGTGCGCAAGCGGTTTTGTTCTAATTATGTTCGCTACTTGACCGGCGCCGTTTGGGCCGGCCGCTTGCCGCGCGCCAGCACGCCGCGCACCTTGTCGGACAGCTCCTGCACCGAGAACGGCTTGGCGAGGAAGGCGACGCCGGGCACATCGATCGACCGTCGCAGCTGCTCCTCAGCATAGCCCGACATGAAGATGATGCGAAGCTCGGGAAAACGCTGCCGCGCAAGCCGCACCAGCGTCGGACCGTCCATCGTCGGCATGACCACGTCGCTGATCAGAAGGTCGATGCCGTCGGGCATGCGCTCGAGCATCTCCAGCGCTTCTTCGCCATGCGCGGCGGTGATCACGTCGTATCCCTTGCGGGTCAGCGCGCGTTCGGCGACCGCGCGCACCATCGCCTCGTCCTCGACGAGCAGGATCTTGCCCTGCCCCCACGGATCGCCCTCGTCGGTCTTGACGGTGCCGGCGTCAGCATCTTCGGCGGCTGGTTCCTGCGCCGGCAGGTAGATGGTGAAGGTGGTGCCGACGCCGACCTCGCTGTCGGCAAAAATGTAGCCGCCCGACTGCTTGACAATGCCGTACACAGTCGACAGCCCGAGACCGGTGCCGCGCCCCACCTCCTTCGTCGTGAAGAACGGCTCGAAGATCTTGGGCAGGATGTCCGCTGGAATGCCGGTGCCGGTGTCCTTGACCGCGATCGCGACATAGTCGGCGGGCGGCATGCCCTCGCGGTCGAGCTTCTTGGCCTCGCGTGGCGTCACCGCGAAGGTCGAGATGGTCAGCTCACCGCCGTCGAGCATGGCGTCGCGCGCATTGACTGCAAGATTGACGATCACCTGCTCCATCTGGCCGGGATCGGCCCTGACCGGCGCCAGGTTGCGACCGTGTTTGACGTTGAGCGTGACCGTCTCGCCGAGCAGTCGCTTCAGCAGATGGCTGAGCTCGCCGACGATGTCCGACACCTGCACCAGTTGCGGCCGCAACGTCTGCTGGCGCGAGAAGGCGAGCAGCTGCCGGACGAGGTTGGCGGCGCGGTTGGCGTTCTGGCGGATCTGGTTGATGTCGTCAAAATCGCTGTCGCCCGGCGTATGGCGCAGCAGCATGAGGTCGCAGTAGCCGATGACAGCGGTCAGGATGTTGTTGAAGTCGTGCGCGACGCCGCCGGCAAGCTGGCCGACCGCCTGCATCTTCGTGGCCTGCGCGATCTGTTTTTCAAGCTTGAGCTGCTCGCGGTTGTCCTTAAGGCTAAGGATGACCGCGGGACCGCCGATTGCCGGCACGCGGCCGACGGTCAGCGCCACTGGCTCGTCGGGCTTGTGCTTGAGGTGGACGCGCAGGTCGCGCGCCTTGTGCGACGCCGCCGCGGCGCGGCGCACGGCGTCGGAAACCATCGTCTTGTCCTCGTCGACGACAAGGTCGCTCGGGTAGAGAACGTCGTCGGTCTGTTCGATCGCGGCGGCAGCCAAGAAGCTGTCGTTCATGAACATGAAGCGGCCGTCGCGATCGGCGATGGCAAGGCCGATCGGCAACGCCGACAGCAGCGCTAGCAGGTTGTCGGGCACCGTCTGCGGCCCCGCCGCAATCGCGCATCACTCGAGCAGGCTCGCCGGTGCGTCGACGA
>CAYVVV010000065.1:0-2338 GCA_964455325.1 uncultured Sphingosinicella sp.
TCGACGACACCGCCGTCGGTCATTGGCGTGCCGCCCTCGGGATCCGACGAACCATCGTGGTGGAAGCGTGCGGCGTCGCCAGCCGCCTGCACGCCCATGCCGAAGTCGACGATGTTGACGACGATCTGCGCGTGGCCTTGCGGCTGCATGCCACCGCCCATCAGCCCGAAGCTCATCAGCGGCTTGCCGTCCCTGGTTAGGAACGCCGGAATGATGGTGTGGAACGGCCGCTTGCCCGGCGCGTAGGCGTTGGGATGCTTCGCATCGAGGCTGAACTGCGCGCCGCGGTCCTGGAGCATGAAGCCCAGGGTGCGGCCGTTGCCATCGTCGGGGATAAGGCCCGAGCCCATGCCGCGGTAGTTCGACTGGATGAGGCTCACCATCATGCCGTCCTTGTCGGCGACGGTCAGGTAGATCGTGTCCCGCGCGCTGCTGTCGAAGGGCAGCCCGGGCGCGTCGGTCAGCGCCGCGCACGCCATGTCGATCGCCGCCCGGTGCTGCGCCGCGCGCGCGTCGGACAGCAGCTCGGTGACCGGCACCTTCATGAAGCCGGCATCGGCATAGGCGCGGGCACGATCGGCAAATGCGCGCTTCTTCGCTTCGACGAAGACGTGCCAGAAGTCGGCAGAGCCACGGCCCATTGCCTTCAGGTCATAGCCTTCGAGGATGTTGAGCATCTGCAGCGCGGCGATGCCCTGGCCATTGGGCGGCAGCTCCCAGACGTCGTAGCCGCGATAGTTGACCGACACCGGCTCGACCCAGTCGCTCGTATGCGCGGCGAGGTCGGCAAGCCGGTGCGGCGCACCGATGCGGCGGAAATAGGCGTCCATCGCCCGCGCCAGGCTGCCCTCGTAGAATGCGTCACGGCCGCCTTCGGCGATCTGTCGGTAGGTCTGCGCAAGGTCGGGGTTCCTGAACAGCTCGCCTTCCGCCGGCGCCTTGCCGCCCGGCATGAAGACACGGCGCATATTGTCGACTTCCTCGATGACGCCCGCCTTGCCGAGCATCTCGAAGCCTTGCGTGTTGCGCTGCCAGTAGGCGGCGATCAGTTCGCTGACCGGGAATCCCTGTTCGGCGTAGCGAATCGCCGGGGCCAGAAGCTGCTGCATCGGCAGCTTGCCGAAGCGGCCGTGCAGCGCGAACCAGCCATCGACCGCGCCGGGGATGGTGACCGACGCCCACCCCCAGTCGGGGATAGTGCCGTTCTCGTCCTGGGGCGCGCGCGGCTTCCTTGCGATGGCACGCTTCAGCTCTGCAAGGCTCTGCCCCCTGGGCGCGCGGCCCGATGCGTTGAGGCCGTGCAGCTTCGCCGTCTTCGGATCCCAGACGATGGCGAACAGGTCGCCGCCGATGCCGTTGCCCGTCGGCTCCATCAGGCCGAGCGCGGCGTTGGCGGCGATCGCCGCGTCGACGGCGCTGCCGCCCGCCTTGAGCACGTCGAGCGCGATCTGCGTGGCAAGCGGCTGCGATGTCGCCGCCATGCCGTTCGCCGCCACTACCGCAGAACGCGTGGCGTGAGCCGCGCCCGCGTAGCGGTCGCCCTGGTCCTTCGGCGCCGGCGGCTCGATCGCGAACGCGGCGGATGACAGCAGCAGCATGGCCGCGACGGCGGCGCGCGAGCAGAACGACATCGGCAAACTCCCGGCAGCAGGACGTGCCGCAAGGCTAGCTGCGCTTGCGCCGATAGTCGATGCGCCAGTTGGTAACCCAGCTCGATCCACCGTCGCTGCTTTTCTGCCAGAGCCAGGTGAAGCTGTCGGCGGCGATGTCGGTGAACACCATGCGCAGCCGGCTCCTGCCGCCCTCGCCAAAGGGCGCCGTCGCCAGCACGAAGTCCTTGCCTTCGGGCCCGCCGGTCAGCACGAAGACACCGCCCTGATCGTCGACCCAGGTCTGCCGCCAGGTCTTCGCGCGCGCGTCGTAGATCGACAGTGAACGGCCGATGAGCTTCGTGCCGGGGTTGCCGTCGAAATTCTCCTCGATGACGCAGTCGCCAAGGATGCGCGTCACGACGTTGCGGCCGGTCGCCGACCCGCCGCTGCCATCGTCGAAGCGCGCCTCCCAGTCGCCGACCCAGAAGTCAAGCTGCCGGTATTCGGGCGCCGCGCACGGCCGCGGCTGCGCGAGAGCCGGCGCAGTCACCAGCATTGCTGCAATTGCTGCTGAACGGATCATCATGCGTTACCCCCACGCGTGACAGCGTGAGCGGAAGGATGGCCGTGCGCAACCGGGCTTCGACCAACCGCCGGTCGCTATCCGCGAAACGCGTCCTTGGCGGACCGGCGCGCGGCGAATTCGTCTACGCTGGCGGCGCGCGCGAACGGATTGGTGGCGCGTT
>CAYVVV010000065.1:2348-12668 GCA_964455325.1 uncultured Sphingosinicella sp.
CGGTGGCCCGGACGAAGGCGATCGTCGAGGGCACCGTCGCCTCACCCGCCGCGCGCAGTCGCACGACCTCCGCCTGGCGTTCGGCTAGCGCTGCGTTGCCGGGTTCGGCGGTGAGCGCGAAGCGGCCGTTGGCTTCGGTATATTCGTGCGCGCAGTAGACCCGCGTCGCATCGGGCAGCGCCATCAGCTTGGCAAGGCTGTCGAACATCTGCGCCGCGCTCCCCTCGAACAGTCGGCCGCAGCCCATCGCGAACAATGTGTCGCCGCAGAAAAGAGCGCCATCGTCGTCGAAGACATAGGCGATGTGGCCGGCGGTATGGCCGGGCACGTCGAGCACGCGGGCCGTGGCGCCGCCGAGCGCAACGGTATCGCCTTCACCGACCGCACGGTCGATGCCGGGAATCCTTGCACTTTCGCCGGCGGGTCCAGTGATCCGGCACCCGGTCGCCGCCTTGATCGCGGCGTTGCCGCCGACATGATCGGGGTGCCAGTGCGTGTTGAGGATCTGCGTGATGCGCCAGCCGCGCGCCGCTGCCTCGGCAAGCACGGGGTCGGCAACGGCGGGGTCAACGACCGCCGTTTCGCCCGACCCGGGCTCGTGCGCCAGCCAGACATAATTGTCGCTGAGAACGGCGATGCGGACGATGTCGAGCATCGTCACCACTTGCCAGTGTTGGGCATCGACGCCCACGGTTCGGCCGGCGGCAGCGCCTCGCCCTTCTGCAGCAGCTCGATCGAGATGCCGTCGGGCGAACGCACGAACGCCATGCGGCCGTCGCGCGGTGGCCGGTTGATGGTGACGCCGCCGTCCATCAGCCGCTGGCAATGCGCATAGATGTCGTCGACCTGGTAGGCAAGGTGACCGAAGTTGCGGCCGCACGTGTAGACCTCCGGATCCCAGTTGAAGGTGAGCTCGACCTGCGCGCTCTCGTCGCCGGGCGCGGCGAGGAAGACAAGCGTGAAGCGGCCCGCTTCATTGTCATGGCGGCGCAGTTCCCGAAGCCCGAGCAGCGTGTAGAAAGCGAGACTCGCGTCGAGGTCGCTAACGCGGACCATGGTGTGCAGATATTTCATGCTGCCGCTCTTGACTCGCCCAGCACTCGCCCTTCGTAACGCTCGAACAGATCAACCACCCAGCCGGGGACGGGTGCCGACGGACCGCGCACCTCGGCGACATGCACCGAGATGGTTTCGCCGACGGCGCGCAGGTCGTCGTCGCCACCAGCGCCGTGGATCTCGAAATCGAAGGTCATCGAACTGCGCCCGATGCGGCGGCAGCGCACGCAGATGTCGATCATCTCGTCAAGCAGCGCCGGCTTGCGGTAATCGATCGTCGTGCGCGCGACATGGAACTCGGCGCCGCCGGCGACCGGCGTCGCATCGTACATGCCGACCGCGCGCCAATATTCGGTGATGCCGATGTCGAGATATTCAAGGTAGCGCGAATTGAACACGACGCCCTGCGGGTCACACTCGACGTAGCGAACGCGCTTGGCAAATGCGAAACGGAAATCGGCGCGAGCCATTGGGGGTACCTCATCATTCAGTTGCCGTGCAGTTGCATCCCGCAATAGGATGCAGAAGCAACGGAGTGACTACATGGCCGAGACCCCCTCCCGCAATTCATCAAATCTGCTCGTCGCCGCAATTATTCTTGGCGCGAGCATCGTCGCCGGCGGCTTCCTGCTCGGCGACGGGCTGAAGCGCGCGCGCCTCGCCGACCGCGCGGTGACGGTGCGCGGGCTCGCCGAGCGCGACGTCACTGCCGACCTTGCCACCTGGACGCTGCGCGCCCTGTCGACAGGCAGTGACTTCGCGGCGGTGCAGGCCGACGCGGCGCGCGATGCGCAGGCGATCCGCGCCTATCTCGGCGAGTACGGTTTCAAGCCCGACGCCGTGCAGACCGCCGGGGTCAGCGTCAGCCAGTGGAACAACAACGGCGTCGATCAGATCCAGGTGCGCCAGCAGCTGCGTCTGCGCACCACCGATGTCGCCGCGGCGCAGCGCGCGCACGCGGGCCAGGCAGCGCTTCTGGAACGCGGTGTCGCGCTCGAGGATGGCGGCCCTTCGATCGTCTACAGCTTCACCAGGCTCAACGCCGTCAAGCCGGCGATGATCGCGGCGGCGACCAAGGACGCGCGCAGGGGCGCCGAGCAGTTTGCCAAGGACTCGGGCGCCGAGGTCGGCGGCATCAAGTCGGCGAGCCAGGGCTATTTCTCGATCCAGTCGCGCGACGGTGATTCCGGCGGCCCGGCGGAGGCGAGCCCCGAGCAGAAGCTGCGCGTGGTGACAACGGTCGATTTCTATCTGTCGAATTGACGAGGTGCTCCCTCGACTTCGCTCGGGATGAGCGAGGTTTCCCACTGATCCGCTCATCCCGAGCGAAGTCGAGGGACGCACTTCCGATTTCGCCAAACTCGCGCCAGCAAGTCGCGTCGAACCAACTCAAGCCCGCCGATCAGCTCCTGGACGAATCCAAGGCTTCCGTCTTGCTTGCAATGTCAGGTGTCAGGCAGGTCGCTTGGACCGCGTCGAATTGGATCACGTCGTCAACGGCGACCGAAAAATTTCCGGGCCGCACTTCTATTGTTCTGAAGAACCCATAGCCGACACCTCATGCGTCGATGATCCGGGTCAGCCGCTGGATGTCGGCGTCGAGTTCCGAATCGTCGGCGCGCAGTTCCTCGATGCGCTTGACCGCGTGCATCACCGTCGTGTGATCGCGGCCGCCGAAGCGCCGGCCGATGTCGGGCAGCGATTTCGGCGTCAGCCGCTTGGCGAGGAACATCGCCACCTGTCGCGGCCGCGCCACCTCGCGCGCCCGCCGCGCCGACAGCAGGTCGGAAAGCTTGATCGCGTAATAGTCGGCGACCTTGCGCTGGATCTCGTCGATGCTGATCTTGCGGTCGTGCGCCTTCAGCACGTCGGCGAGCACCTGCCGCGCGAAGTCCAGGTCGACCGGCTTGCCGACCAGCGTCGAGTAGGCGACGATCCGGTTGAGTGCGCCTTCAAGCTCGCGCACGTTCGAGGTGATCTTGCGCGCCAGGAAGTCGATCACGTCGTTGCCGACATTGGCACCGGGCAGGCGCTTGAGCTTCTCGACAAGGATGTTGAGCCGCAACTCATAGTCGGCGGGATTGATGTCGGCGACGAGGCCCCAGGCGAGCCGCGACAGGATGCGGTTTTCGATGCCTTCGAGGTTCTGCGGCGATCGATCGGCGGTGATGACAAGGCGTTTGCCGGCCGAGATGATCTCGTTCATCGTGTGGAAGAATTCTTCCTGCGTCGAATCCTTGCCGGCGATGAACTGCACGTCGTCGATCATCAGCAGGTCGGCCGAGCGCAGCTTGCGCTTGAACGACAGCGTGTCCTTGTCGCGCATCGCCGAAACGAACTCGACCATGAACTTTTCCGCCGACATGTAGACGACGTTGGCGTCGGGGAGCGCCTTCTTCAGCTCCCAGCCGATGGCGTGCATCAGGTGCGTCTTGCCGAGCCCGGTGGTACCGTGCAGGAACAGCGGGTTGAAGTCGATCGGCCCGCCTTCGGCGACGGTGCGCGCGGCGTTGTAGGCCAGCTCGTTGGCCTTGCCGACGACGAAGCTGTCGAACGTGTAGCGGGGTTCGAGCGCGACGCCGAACGCGGGTACGGCGACGGGCGCTGGGGCTGGCGCATCGTCGCCGGTCGCGGCGGTCTCGGCGCGCGTCTTCAGCCCGTCGACGATGACCCGGACGTGCCGAATTGCCGGCCATTGCCCCGTCCAGAGCAGGCGCAGCCGCTCGGCAAAATGATTGCGGATCCAGTCGGCCGTGAAGTGCGACGGCGACGCCAGCGTTACCGTGTCACCGTCGACGCTGGCCAGCCGCAACGGCTTCAGCCAGCTGTCATAGGTTCGGACACCGTACTCGGCGCGCAGATGCGCGCGAATCGTCTGCCAGATCGTTTCCGCCGAATCGCCGTTGGCAAGGAACAGCGCCACCCCCTGTGCTTCGCTCGCCTGCCCCCCGACGCGCCCGTTCGCCATCGCCTCCAGCCTCAACCTATCTGCGGCGCTTGCCTGAACGGCGCCGACTCGTTGTTCCAAAACGCATGCACACGGCCGCCCCTCCCGCCGGACCGTCCGGCAGGTACTGCAATCTTGACTTTGCGAATCGGGGAGCCAAGCTTCCCTCGGCGCGAGGCCGGCAATCACTAAAGCGCTCCGTTTGACGCCGATCAAGGGTACGCGGCGCAACGAAATTGAAATAAATCCGTTGACACCGATTCCGGGCGATTCGCGCCGTGTTGCCGGCAGTCGTCGCGCGTCTCGCGCCGGTGGAACGAATCGCGTCCTTCCGCGCCGAAACGGCAACGCCGCCCATAAGGGCGGCGTCAACTCATTGATAGCAAATCGAGAATCAGGTGAGCGCCTTGACCCGCTTGCTGAGTCGCGACAGCATCCGCGCAACGGTGTTCTTGTGCAGCACGCCCTTCGACACGCCGCGCATCATCTCTGGCTGTGCGGCCTTCAGTGCCGCCGCCGCGTCGTCCTTCTTGCCGCTCGCGATCGCCGCCTCGACGTGCTTGACGAAGGTGCGGATGCGGCTGACGCGCGACCTGTTGATGTCGGCACGGCGGCTGTTGCGACGGATGCGCTTGCGCGCCTGCGGGGTGTTCGCCATCGGTTCCTCGATACAGTCGGTCGGTACGGCATGAAAGCCGACGGCGCGAGTCGCCCCGCGCCGCGAAAGCGCGCTCTTTATAGCGGGAGGCGCGCCGGGTCAAGCGCCGCGATAGCGTGACCCCAGTCAGGCTGGGGCAATGACGGAGCCGGGAAAATGGCTGCAAAATCAGGAAGCTGTCTTGTCGTTGGCGCCGGCGAAGGAAACGGCGGCGGCCGTGCGCACGGCTTTGCCGTCGATGTGCGCGCGGAAGCAGCAATGCGGCGCTTCGTCCGACGCCATATCCGTTTTGGTATTTCCAGCTTTCCCGCCCGCAGCGAGATGTTCTTTGGGAAAGACCGTCTCGATCAGGTCGAAATAGTGCTCGCCGTATGACCAGTCTTGGCGACATGCTGGCCGCCGCGCGCGTCGAGGACGGGGCTGCGCATTATTTCATCCCCGACGACTGGCTGCAGGGCCGCACCACCTTTGGCGGTCTGTCGGCGGCGCTGTGCCTTGCCGGCACGCTGCGGCTGATGGACGACCTGCCGCCGCTGCGCTCGGCGCAGGTCGCCTTCATCGGACCGGCAGCGGGCGACGTGTCGGTGAAAGCCCGCACGCTGCGGCGCGGCAAGTCGATGGCCTTCGTCGAGGCCGACCTGATGCACGGCAGCAACCTCGCGACGCGGGCACTGCTTGCCTTCGGGACAGCGCGCCAGTCGGCGATCGCGTTCGACCATTTCGCCATGCCCGACGTGCCGCCGCCCGATGCCTGCGCGCCGCTGTGGAACCGGGGCACGCGCGTCAACTTCCAGAACCGGTTCGACAGCCGGCTGGCGAAGGGTCACCGCCCGGTCGACGGCAACGGCGATGGCGACATCGCCTACTGGTACCGCTTCAAGGAGGAAGACGGCATCCCGCCGATGGTGGCGTCGGTGGCCATGGCGGACGGTCCGCCACCCGCCGTGATGCCGATGTTCACCGTGCCGGCACCGATCAGTTCGGTCAGCTGGCAGCTCGACGTGCTCGATCCGGCGCCCCGCGGCGCCGGCTGGCATCTTGTCCGCTCGACCGCGGAAGTCGCCGCCGGCGGCTATGCCGCGCAGACCATGGGCCTGTGGCGCGAGGACGGCACGCCGGTCCTTGCCGGCCGGCAGATGGTGGCGCTGTTCGGGTGACGCCTATCGCCCGGTGAACCTCGCCGCGCGCTTCTCGACGAAGGCCGCCATGCCCTCCTTCTGGTCGGCCGAGCCGAACAGGCCGTGGAACAGGCGGCGTTCGAAGCGGACGCCTTCGGCCATCGTCGTCTCGTAGGCGCGGTTGACCGCCTCCTTCGCCGCCATCACCGCCAGCGCGCCGTAACCTGCGATCTGCTCGGCTGCCTTGACCGTCTCATCGAGCAGTTCGTCGGCGGGATAGATGCGCGCGACGAGGCCGATCCGAAGCGCCTCCTCGGCATCGATCATGCGCCCCGTCAGGATCATGTCCATCGCCGCCGCCTTGCCGACAAAGCGCGTCAGCCGCTGCGTGCCGCCCGAGCCCGGAATGACGCCGAGCTTGATCTCGGGCTGGCCGAACTTCGCCTTGTCACTGGCGAAAATGGTGTCGCACATCATCGCGAACTCGCAGCCGCCGCCCAGCGCGAAACCGTTGACCGCGGCGATCACGGGCTTCCTCGTCCGGGTCAGCTCCTCCCACGTCGCGGTGATGAAGTCCTCGGAATAGACATCGGCGAACGACTTCGGCGCCATCTCCTTGATGTCGGCGCCGGCGGCGAACGCCTTGCCGTCACCGGTCAGCACCATGGCGCCGATGCCATCGTCCGCCTCGAACGCGCGCAGCGCGGCGGTGATCTCGCTGGTCAGCTGGTGATTGAGCGCATTCAGCGCATCGGGCCGACAGAGCGTGATGATGCCGACGCGGCCGCGCGTTTCGACCTTGAGGCATTGATAGGCGGTCATGCGTGCTCCTTCCTCGATCCATTCCCTCCCTAGCGGGTCCGCCCGCGCTGTAAAAGCGCGTCGGCGGCGCGGACACTGTAAACCTGGTCGGCTGGCGCGACGTACAGTTGCGGAACACCGTGACGACGAGGGAAGTAAGATGCAATTGAAGCTGCTGATCGCTGCACTGCTTGCTGCCGCACCGGCGCAGGTCCAGGCGGCCGATGACCTCACCCCGCTCAGCGACGAATTCAACGACGGCACGCTGGCGCCCGCGTGGACCCGCTTCGACGCTGCCGGCGGCTGGCCCGACAAGCTGAAGGTGATCGATGTCGGCGTGACAACCCCGGGAGCCCTGCACATCGAGCCGTATCATTCGGCCTGGGTCCGCGACCTCAACGCGCCGTTCCTCTACAAGACACTGAGCGGCGATTTTGACGTGCGCGCACGGCTGCGCGTTCGCGGCCGCAAAGGCCCCGTGCCCGGCGGGACCTGGTCGCTCGGCGGACTGATGGCGCGCGTGCCGAACGGCCTCGACGCGACCTGGAAACCGCGCGCCGAGAACTGGCATTTCATCACCACGGGCGTCGGTCACGAGCCGGGCAAGGTGATGATCGAGACGAAGGGCACCTACAACAGCTACTCGTCGCTGAAGCTGCGTCCCGCGCCGAGCGGCTGGATCGAGCTGCGGCTGGTGCGGGTCGGCATGGCGCTGTTCGCGCTGGCGCGGCCCGAGGGCGGCGAGTGGCAGATTCGCGACCGCTTCTACCGCATGGAGTTCGATCCCACCATCGAGGTCGGCCTCATCGCCTATACGACGAGCGATGACGTGGCGCCGCGGCCGGAGAACCCCGTGGCAATCAATCGCGAGTTGCTGCGTGACGCCCGCGTCGACATGCAGATGGACGTTGACCGTATCGTCTTCGCCCGGCCGCGGGTATCGACCGATCCCAATTGGTACGCGCAGGTCAGCGGCAGCAACAGGCTGACCGACCCCGCCCTCGCCGACGCTGAAATCCTCGCGGCACTCGGTTCCTAGCGCTGGCAGCGCGGGCAGAAGAAGCTCGACCGCCCCGATTGAACGATGCGCCGGATGGTGGCGCCGCAGCTCTGGCAGGCCTCGCCCTCGCGGCCATAGACGCTGAATTCGTGCTGGAAGTAGCCGAGTTCGCCGTCGGCCTGGCGATAGTCCCTCAGCGTCGAGCCGCCCTTGGCGATCGCTCGCTCGAGGACGGACGCGATCGCCTCGGCGAGCCGCGCGCGCTCGCGCCTCGTCACCGTGCCGCCGGCGCGCGCTGGGTGGACGCCGGCCTCGAACAGCGCTTCGCAGACGTAGATGTTGCCAAGCCCGGCAATGATGCGCTGATCGAGGAGCAGCGCCTTCACCGGCGCGATACGCCCAGAAAGCGCGGCAAGATCGATGGGCGCGCCCAACGGCTCTGGTCCCAGCCCGGCGATCAGCGGATGCGCGCCAAGCGCCTCGGTTTTGACGAGATGCAGCGAACCGAACCGCCGCGCGTCGTTGAACACCGCGCGCTTGCCCTCGTCGGTTTCGATGATGACGTGATCGTGCTTTTCGTCGGCGACCGGATCGACACGCACCCGCCCCGACATGCCGAGGTGGAGGATGACCGTGTCGCTCCGGTCGGTGTCGATGAGGCCGTATTTCGCCCGCCGGCGGATGCCGGTGACGGTGGCGCCGGTCAAGCGCTGGCGAAGGTCGGCGGGGATCGGCCAGCGCAGATCGGCGCGCCGCGCCTCGACGCGCGCCAGCCGCCGGCCTTCGAGCACGGGTCTGAGGCCGCGCATCACCGTCTCGACTTCGGGCAGTTCGGGCATGGGCGCGGCATATGGCGCGTTTGCGCGCGGAACAAGCGTCGGCTAGAGGCATTCGCCATGCCCGAGACGGTTTCCTATGGTTTCGCAGAGGTCACGCCGGCCGAGAAGACGGCGCGCGTCGGCCGCGTGTTTTCAAGCGTCGCACGCCGCTACGACCTGATGAACGACCTGATGTCGGGCGGATTGCACCGGCTGTGGAAGGACGCCTTCGTCCGCAGCGTGCGGCCGCGCGCGGGCGAACGCATCCTCGACATGGCCGGCGGCACCGGCGACATCGCCTTTCGCATGGCGCGCGCCGGCGCCGAGGTCACCGTTGCCGACATCAATCCCGACATGCTCGAGGTCGGCCGCGCGCGCGCGCAGCGGCGGCGGATCGCCGGCCTGCAATGGTCGCAGCAGAACGCCGAGGCGCTCGACTTCGCCGACGCCGCCTTCGACGCCTACACGATCGCTTTCGGCATTCGTAACGTCACCGACATCGCGGCGGCGCTCGCCGAGGCATATCGCGTGCTGCGCCTGGGCGGCCGCTTCTGCTGCCTTGAGTTCTCGACGTGCGAATGGCCGGCGTTCGCGCAGCTGTACGACCGCTATTCGATGCACGTGGTGCCACGCATCGGCCGCGCGGTTGCGCGCGACGAGGAGGCCTACCGCTATCTCGTCGAATCGATCCGCCGCTTCCCCGACATGGCGACGTTCAGCGGCATGATCGCGGCCGCCGGTTTCGACCGAGTCAGCGTGCAGCCGATGCTGGGCGGCGTTGTCGCCATCCACTGCGGCTGGAAGCTTTGACCACGAGCCTTATCCATAGCTTGCGGCTGCTGCGCTGGGGCCGGACACTCGCGCGGCACGGTGCGCTGCGCGAGATCGAGCGGTCGCCGCTGGCGCCGCCGGCGCTGCGGCGGCTGGCGAAGCTGGCGCGGCTTGGCACCGGCGCGCCCATAAAGCCGCGCTATGCCGATGCCTTCCAGGCGCTGGGGCCCGCCGCGATCAAGCTCGGCCAGGCGCTGGCGACACGCCCCGACCTTGTTGGCGCCGACGCGGCACGCGACCTGATGAAGCTGCAGGACGACCTGCCGCCGGCGCCGTTCGCCAGCGTCCGCGCAGCGATCGAGGACGCCTTCGGCGCACCCGTCGATACGCTGTTCGCATCGATCGACGAGGTGCCCATCGGTGCCGCCTCGATCGCGCAGGTGCATCGCGCCGTCACCAGCGACGGCCGCACGGTCGCGGTCAAGGTGCTGCGCCCCGGCATCGAGACCGAGTTCGCGCGCGCGATCGAAACCTACGAATGGGCAGCGGTCCGCATCGAGCAGTTTGGCGGCGAATTCGCCCGGCTGCGACCGCGCGCGACGATCGCCTACTTCCGCCGCTGGGTGGACCGTGAGCTCAACCTGCGCATGGAAGCCGCCTCCGCCTCCGAACTCGCCGCCGAACTGACACCGGAGACGGGCTTCGTCGTTCCCGCCGTCGACTGGGCGCGCACCAGCCGGCGCGTGCTGACCACCGACTGGGTCGGCGGCATCAAGCTGACCGACCTTGCCGCGGTCGACGCCGCCGGCATCGACCGCAAGGCGCTTGCCAGCGTGCTGGTGCGCAGTTTCCTCAGGCAGGCGATCGTCGGCGGCTTCTTCCACGCCGACCTGCACCAGGGCAACCTGTTCGCGCTCGATGATGGCCGGCTCGCCGTCGTCGACTTCGGCATCATGGGCCGCATCGACCGGCGCGCGCGGCTGTGGCTCGCCGAGATCCTCTACGGTCTGTTGACCGGCAACTACCGCCGTGTCGCCGAAATTCACTTCGAGGCGCAGTACGTGCCGCCGCATCACAACATCGCCGAGTTCGAGACGGCGCTGCGCTCGGTCGGCGAGCCGATCCGCGGGCTTCCGGTCAAGGATATCTCG